>CABSMV010000001.1 GCA_902478935.1 uncultured Collinsella sp.
GTATAAGAGACAGCCCCAGAGCGTCTCCATGGCACGACCGTACGCGGCCTCGACGGCGGCAGAGCTGGAAAGGCCGCCACCCGAGGGGACGGAGCAAGTGAAGGCGAAGTCGAAGCCGTGGGGCTCAACACCAAGCGCTGCGATTTCGTGGGCCATGCCGCGGACGAGGCTCGCGGACGTGCCCTTCTCGGACTCCTGAACGTCTAGCGTGTCGAGCGCGATCTCAAACGTGGGATAGCCCTCGTCGGCAACGCGAACCTTGTTGGTGTCGGTCGCTACGGCAATGCCGTCAACGGCGACATCGAGCGAGCCGGCGATGACGTGGCCGCCCTCGTGGTCGGTGTGGTTGCCACTGATCTCGGAACGGCCGGGCGCGTGCACGTAGAGCACCTGGCGGTCGCCGATGGGGCCAAACTCCTCCTCAAATAGCTTGGTGAGCGTGGCGAGTGTCTTTTCGTCGGGGGTGGTCATGGGAGTCCTTTCCTTGGCGCGCGAGGGTAAGTTTTGCGCCGTTATGAGTACGTTAACAACTTGAAGCGGCATGAACCAAGTGTTCACGATGCCGCACGTTACGGGCTATGTTAACGTACTCATAACACAACGCTTGTCACTTTTTGAGAATCTGGTAATCGGTAGAAATTCAGCCGTGAACGGTATTGCCGTATGGACTTATAAAGCAGAAGAGATGCGGATTGAAAAAGTAGAGTACGTTAACATGCGTCCGACGATAGCGGGCCTCGGCGCGGAGTGTATTTCTGCCCGGGCCGGCATTCACGCTATTCAGATCTCGCAAGGGTGAAGGTGATCCTGTGGCAAGGCGCCCGTCCAACGATACAGGTACGCGTCCGGTCTCCATGGCCGACGTCGCCCGCGCTGCCGGCGTTTCGCAGCAGACGGTTTCGCGCGTCGCCAACGGCTTGCCCAACGTTAACGAGCAGACGCGCCAGCGCGTGCAGGCCGCTATGCAAGAGCTCGGCTTTCGTCCGAGTTATGCCGGTCGCTCGCTGCGCGACGGCCGTTACCATTCGGTCGGCCTGTGCGTCAACGATGTCACCAAGTTTGGCAACCTCTCAATGATCGACGGCATCGCCAGCGCTGCTCGCGAGCATAATTGCGCCATCACGCTGGTCGAGATGTCCAAGACCGAGGAGTTTTCGCTTGCCGAGGCCACGCGTCGTATGGCCGCATTGCCGGTGGACGGCATCATCATCGGCATGAGCCGCATGGCGCCCGATTTTGAGACGTTTGATCCACTGCCGGGCATTGGAACGGTCATCGTTACCATGTACGCGCACCCGCGGGTGACCACGGTCGACTCCGATCATTACGGCTGCTCGCTCTTGCTTATGGATCACCTGTTTGAGCTGGGGCACGAGCAGATTCGCTATATTGGCGGCCCGTCGTTCTCGGTCGACGAACAATTTCGTCGCGCCGGTTGGCAGGATGCACTCGAGCGTAAACACATCGAGTCGGCAGAGCCGCTCGAGGGCGACTGGTCTGCCAACAGCGGCTACGAGGCCGGCAGGTACCTGGCCGAGCACGATCGCACCATGACGGCGATTTACGCGGCAAATGACCAGATGGCAAACGGCGCAATTGCGGCACTGCGTGATAGCGGCCTGCGCGTGCCCGAGGACGTGAGCGTGGTGGGCGTCGACGATTCGCTCGATGATTTTGTGGCACACAACGAGCTCACGACCGTGCGGTTCGATCTACATCAGCGCGGACGCGAGGTGTTTGAGCATGCGGTTCCCGAGGCGGGTACGGCGGGCAAAACCGTTGCCATTCGTATTCCCGGCCAGCTCATTATTCGACATAGCACGGCGATACTGCGCGCATAGTTTGTGCAGGTCAACGGCGGTATATTCCGCCTCAATAACAATCGATAAGGATGCTGGCGGATAGCCGTGGCTATGCAGCCGAGTGTTATGATAGACGGGTTCTTTTGTCTATCTAGGAGGCTTTGCCTGATGGAGATCACCAAGGATATCCGCTACATCGGTGTCGACGATCACGACATTGACCTGTTCGAGGGCCAGTACGACGTGTCCGAGAACGGTATGGCATACAACAGCTACGTTATCTTGGGCGATAAAAACGCTGTCGCCGATTCGGTCGACGCTGGCTTTGTCGACGAGTGGCTCGGCAACCTCGAGGCCGTGCTCGATGGCCGTACGCCCGACTACCTGGTCGTCCATCACATGGAGCCCGATCACTCCGCCGGTATCGCTGCCTTTATGGAGCGCTATCCCCAGGCGCAGATCGTGGCCAGCATGGGTGCTTTCCGCATGATGGTCAACTACTTTGGCACCGATTTCCCCGAGCGCAAAATGGTCGTCAAAGAGGGCGATGTGCTCGATCTGGGCGGCCACAGCCTGACCTTTATCGGCGCCCCCAACGTTCACTGGCCCGAGGTGATTTTCTCCTACGAGTCCACCGACAAGGTGCTCTTTAGTGCCGACGGCTTTGGCAAGTTTGGCGCCAACGACATCGAGGATCCCGAGGGCTGGGCTTGCGAGGCTCGCCGCTACTACTTTGGCATCGTCGGTAAGTTCGGCAAGTTCGTGCAGGCCGTTCTCAAGAAGGCCGCCGACCTGGACATTCAGATCATCTGCCCGCTCCACGGCCCCGTGCTGACCGAGAACCTGGGCTACTACCTCGACACCTATAACACCTGGTCGAGCTATCAGCCCGAGGACGAGGGCATCACGATCGCCTATGCGAGCGTGTATGGCCATCTGAAGGCTGCCGTCGAGGAGCTCGCATCTGCGCTCGAGGCTCGCGGCCAGAAGGTCTCCGTCTTTGACCTGGCTCGCGACGACATGGCCGAGGCCGTTGAGGATGCGTTCCGCTACGACCGTCTGGTGCTCGCCTCCATTACCTATCAGGGCGAGATCTTCCCGTGCATGAGCACCTTTATCCACACGCTCGCCGAGCATGCCTACCAGAACCGCACCGTGGCGCTTGTCGAGTCCGGTTCCTGGGCGCCCGCAGCTGCCAAGGTTATGACCAAGGAGATCGAGGGCATGAAGGACATCACCCTGACGCAGAACAAGGTGACTGTGCTGGGCTCGCTCAACGACGCCTCGCGCGCTCAGATCGAGGCCCTCGCCGACGAGCTCTCCAAGTAGCGACACGTTCACTTTTGGCGCTCAACTATCACAACCACCACAAAGGGGGCAGGCACCTTTGTGGTGGTTTTTGTTTAAGCGCCGGCGATGATGAGGGCTGGACGTGCGCTGTCGGTGGCCTTGGCGATTGAGGTGGCGACGGCATGATCGGGGTCACGGTCCATCACGATGGCGTCGACATCGGTCAGCTCGGCAAAACGGTACATGCCACGTCCGTTGACCTTACTGGCGTCCATGAGGGCGACGCTTTGATGGGCCGCGGCGATCATAGCCGTTTTGGTCTCGGCCATCTGGGGAAAGTCGGTCGTAAAGCCGCAGCTGGAGACAAAGGCGCCGGGGCACATGACGGCCAGATCGGCATGGACCATTTGAAGCGCCTGCATAGTGAGCGGTCCGTACAAATAACGATGGCCTTTGCGCAGCGCCCCGCCCAGCATGACGACATCGACCGAGGGCATGCTCTCGTCGATGTAATCGGCAATGGTAATGTCTGCCGTGATGACGGTGATGCCGTCGCGCTGGTCGAGGAGCCGGACGAACTCGAGCGCCGTGGTGCCCGAGTCGACGAGCAGCGTGTCGCCGTCATTGACGAGCTCGATGGCGCTTTGCGCGATGGCCTGCTTGGCAGCGACGTTGACATTGATGCGGCGATCCTGCGTGGAGACGGTCAGGCGTTTGTGGAGCGAGACGGCACCGCCGTGCGTGCGGCGCAGCTTGCCTGCTTCGGCGAGCGCGTCCAGGTCGGCGCGGGCGGTGACGGAGGACACGCCAAAGGTCTGGGCGATTTCTGCTACCTGCACCGAGGCATTATGCTCGAGCATTTCCATGATGGCGGCACGACGCTCATCGGCGAAGGCTCGGGTTGTTGCGTGGGCCATAGCTGCTCCATTCTCGGCAAAATTTGCAGGAATTGTGTTGACTCTATTTTCGTTCATTTTCTTTTTGAGTAAGAAAACACCTTTCGATTACTTATCTTTTCTATAAAAGAAAGACGCTGAACGCCTAAAATTCAATATCGAACATGTCCACTCTGCTCAAATTCCTTCCGTTTACTTTTCAAAAACGACTGTATTGACCTGCATGGGCTCAATATCTCGCGCGTGTAAAGCCGCTGAATTTCATACAATGAGCGCAGTAAAACGCAAGGTAAAACGCCTTGTGAACAACTACGCCCGATGTCCAGATGCGGGCGAGGGAGAGGAGCAAACGCTCATGGCACTTGTTACCACCGAAAAGATGCTCAAGGACGCTCAGGCCGGCCACTACGCCGTCGGCGCGTTCAACGTCGAGAACCTCGAGTTTGTTATGGCCGTTCTGGCCGCTGCCGAGGAGACCAAGTCCCCCGTCATCATGCAGACCACCCCGGGCACCATCAAGACCGCTGGTCTGGACTACTTCTACGGCATGGTCAAGGCTGCCGCCGAGCGCGCTTCCGTGCCTGTCGCTCTGCACCTCGATCACGGCGATGGCTATGACCGCTGCATGCAGGCTTTCCGCACGGGCTACACCTCTGTCATGATTGACGGTTCGCACGAGTCCTTCGAGGACAACATCGCTCTGACCAAGTCCGTCGCCGATGCTGGCCGCGCCATGGGCGTGCCCGTCGAGGCCGAGCTCGGTAAGGTTGGCGGCAAGGAGGACGACGGTCCCGCGGTTGAGGGCGAGAGCCCCTACACCGATCCGGCCGAGGCCAAGGAGTTCGTCGAGCGTACCGGCTGCACCTCGCTGGCCATTGGCGTTGGCACCAGCCACGGTGTGTACACGAGCGATCCGCACATCGAGCAGTCCGTGGTCAAGGCCATCCGCGACGCCGTCGACGTGCCGCTGGTTCTGCACGGCACCTCTGGTGTGCCCGATGAGCAGGTTGCCGAGGCTGTGAAGAACGGCATCTGCAAGGTCAACTACGCCACCGAGCTGCGTCAGGCCTACACCAAGGGCTTCATGGCCTACATGGCCGAGAACCCTGCCTGCTTCGATCCCAAGAAGCCGGCCAAGGAGGGCATGCGTGAGATCACCGAGCTGGTTAAGATCCGCATGACCAACCTCAACTCTGTGGGCAAAGCAGAGTAACAGCAAGGGTACTCCGACTCGCTATATATCCCGGGGAGGGACGAGGGCTTAGTTCCCCAATCGTCCTCGGGCATGCAAAAAGCCTCGCTGCGCACTTCGTGCGGCGAGGCTTTTTGCCCCCTGCGGAAAGATTGGTGAACTAAGCCCTCGTCCCTCCCAGGTTGACCTACTCGAGGTCGTCGCCCTTGTGGCGTTAGGGCGGAAAATAATAAGAAGCCTTCGCGCTGCGGAATGATTTTGGAAACTAAGTACGGGGACCCGCCCAAGCCGTCCTGCTCGATCGCCCTTGTGGCGTTGGGGCGGAAAGTATGGGGCGTTAGGGCTTCTTTGCTGATGGGGGATTAGTATGCCCGGGCTTGGTTGGGGAATGCCTGGTCTAGTGAGGCTTGGAGTTTTTCGAAGGATGTCTGCAGGTTGAGGTGTTGGTCTGCAGAGCGTTTTGCTTCTGTGGTGGGGGAGTCGAGGAGGCCGTTTCTCTGTGTCGGGGGGAAGGAGAAAAGGTTTGCATGATTAAGGGATGGCTGCTGTGCTGCGTCGTTGGAAGAATGCATGCTTATGCGGCCTCCTCGATGTCCACCAAAAGGTTGCGCACGGGGTGTGCTGCTAGGTCCCGTGCGTTGGCAGTATTATGCCGCGGCTGCTGCAAAGAAGCGCTAAAGAAAGGCTTAACCTGGTTTGGTGTTACGATGAAACTGCAGGTCAGAGGTATCGAATAACACTTTTGAAAGGTTTTGGGCTTAAGGGCTTTCTAAGGTTTGTGGCGCGGATGTGGCTCGCCTGTGTGGGGCGTGTGGATGGCTCGTTCCTAGCGCTGCGGCTCTGCGGCGCGCACCTGCTCGATGACCTTTTTCATCGTGGCGTCGATGCGGTCTTTTTTGAGCTCGCATTCCCAGATGGTTATGGGCGTCCAGCCCATTTGAGTGAGTGCTGCCACGGCAGCGCGGTCGCGCTCGACGTTGCGGCGAAACTTTGCCTCCCAAAACTCAACGTTGCGCTTGGGCTTGCTAGGGTTGCATTTGGGACAGCGGTGCCAAAAACAGCCGTTGACGAAGATGGCGATCTTGCGCCCGGGAAAGGCGATGTCGGGTTTGCCGGGAACCTTCCATTCCAAGCGATAGCCCGTAAGGCCCGCGGCGCGCAGGCGCTGGCGAACGAGCAGCTCGGGCTTGGTGTTCGCACGCTTGTTGCCCTTCATGGACTTTTTTATAGCGGCGCGACGGCGTACCAGTTCGCGCTCGTCAGCGGAGAGGTCCGAGGTATCGATGCCGTCGAGCAGACCGGGCTTGGGACGCTTTTTGCTGCGGCGCTTGGCTTTGCGCTTGGGTTTGGTAACGGGCTCGTCGGCTGTGGTGGACTCGGTGCGGTTGGCGGCGTTGGCCTCAAGCCGGTCTTCCTTCAGCTCAATCAGGGCATCAATGAGCCCCTTGTCGGCGGGCATCCATTCCACCGTGGCAAGCGAGGTGCGCGGAATCCAGCGGATATCGAGTTGGCGGTCGTGCTTCTGCGGCTCATCGGATTCATCGGCGAGCGAGCAGTAGTAGCACTCCATGGAGAGATGGAAATCGGGGTAGTCGTACTCAACGGTGTAAAAATCGCGCAGGTTGGTGACTTTGACCCGTAGCTCTTCCATGAGCTCGCGGCGTACAGCGTCCTCGGGCGTCTCGCCGCGCATGAGCTTGCCACCGGGGAACTCCCAAAGTCCCTGCATGTCGCCATAGCCGCGCTGCACGGCAAGCAGCTCATCGGATCCTTCCTTGCGAATGATCCCAGCGGCAACATGAACAGTCTTCAACAGGAGTCCTCCCTCAACATCAAAACATAACAGGGTGGCTACCCGTACCTTACACAACGGTAAGGCAAGCGTAAGCCATATCGATGGTAGCCGACTCGTCTTCTTGCGACTATAGATGCCGTAGACTAATCGCAAGAAAGGACTCGGTATGCAAACCACGCACATGGCGACCCCGGTACTGGAGGTCGCGCATCTCGAAAAGGTATATGGAGCGCTGGGCAACGTGACCCGTGCGCTCAACGACGTCAGCTTTACCGTCAACCGCGGTGAGTTCGTGGGCATCATGGGCGCTTCGGGCTCGGGCAAGTCGACGTTGCTCAACTGCGTGTCGACCATCGATAGCGCCACGAGCGGCACGATCCGCATCAACGGGCAGGACGTAACACGCATGAAGCAGGCTAAGCTTTCGCAGTTCCGCCGCGAGGAGCTCGGCTTTATCTTCCAGGACTCCAACCTGCTCGATACGCTCACGGCACGCGAGAACATCGCCCTGCCGCTCACCATCGCCCGCACAAACTCGGCAGAGATCTCGACCCGCGTGCAGGATGTGGCAGCGCGCCTTTCCATCAGTCAGGTGCTCGACAAGTATCCCTACCAAATGTCCGGCGGCCAGCAGCAGCGCGTCGCCGCGGCTCGCGCGCTCGTCACCGACCCCACCATGATTATGGCCGACGAGCCCACCGGCGCCCTCGATTCCAAGAGCGCTCGCCTGCTGCTCGAGAGCCTAGAGGCCCTTAACCGCCGCCTACGTGCCACCGTGCTCATGGTCACGCACGACAGCTTTGCCGCCAGTTACACGAGCCGTGTGCTGTTTATTCGCGACGGCAAGATCTTCACCGAGCTGCGCCGCGGCGACACCGACCGCCGAGAGTTCTTCGACCGCATTATGGAGGTCGTTGCCATGATGGGCGGTGAGGGCTCCGATGCTCTGTAAACTCGCTTGGGGCAACGTCCGCCGCGCCGGCCGCGACTACCTCGTCTACCTTTTGACGCTCACCCTGGGCGTCACGGTCTTCTATGCCTTTAACACCATCTCGATGCAGGTCGACATCGCCGGCATCGATGAAAAGGGCTTAGCGCAGGTAATGGGCAGCATGCTCGGCGACCTGACGTACTTTTTGGCCGGTGTCATGGCCTTTTTGATGGTGTATGCCAATAACTTCATCATGAAACGCCGCAAGAAGGAGTTTGGCCTGTACCAGGTGCTCGGCATGGGGCGCGGGCGCGTCGCCACGATCATGGCGCTCGAGACGGTGATTGTCTCGGTCGGCGCCTTTGTCGCCGGCATTGTGCTGGGTGTGGGACTCTCCCAGCTCATGACGTTCTTTACGGCCTCGCTCTTTAAGACACAGATCGCCAATTTCCACTTCTTTTTCTCGGTGCATGCGTTCAATCTGACCCTTGCCTGCATGCTCGTAATGTTTGTGCTCACGCTACTGCTGAACCTTCGCGCCGTGCGTCGTACCAAACTCATCGAGCTTATGGGTGCCGAGCGTCGCAGCGAGAGCATCAAGACGCGCAACCCCTGGATCGCGATTGCCATCTTTGCCGTGGGCGTGGTGCTTGTGGGCGTGGCCTATTACCGTCTGCTACGTGATGGGTTCCCGCTAACCGCGACGGACAGCAAGCTGCAAGAGGCCATGAACCAGTTTGGTATTACGACCGCTATGGTTACCGTGGGCACCTTTGCCCTGTTCTGGGGACTCTCGGGCATGCTTATCAAGCTGCTGCAGAGCCTGCGCAGCGTGTATTGGCGCGGCCTCAATATGTTTACCGTGCGCCAGCTTGCGGCCAAGGTCAACACGGTGTGCTTTTCGATGGGCGTCATCGCGATGCTCCTGTTTTTGGCCATCACCTTGGTGACGTGCGGTATGTCGATTGCCAACGTGATGAACGAAAACCTGGAGCGCTATAACCCTGTTGACGTGTCTCAGACGTATGTCTATTACACGCCCGATACGCTCGACTACTACAAAAAGTATGTCAATCCGTCTGAGGCTGATCGCATGGCGCTGGCCGATAGTACGGTCGATTTGTACTCCGCATGGCACGGCGATCGTGTCGACCCCGATAACGTTGCAGACGGTATTAAAGGCAAGTCGGCGGACAACAACGACGAGACCGGCAAGAAGGTCAATATCGCCGATGTTGCCGGTGAGCATGTGCAGATCGATTCGTATCTGAGTTACCCGCTTGGCGGCTCGGATCCTTCGGTGACCCCAAGTGAGATGTGCAAGACCATGGGCGAAAAGCTTCCCAAGGCGTTCGGGGGTAGCAATGCCGACATGACAGGCCTGTCTGTGACGCCGGCAAGTCAGTACAACAAACTGCGCCAGATGATGGGCAAGGAGCCGGTGCACATCGGTCACGACCAGTATCTGCTCACGTGTGATATGGGCGGCGAGCTGGTCGACCTGTACACCAAGTATATGGCTGGCGGCCATACCCTTACCTTGGGCGGGCATACGCTCAAGCCCGCAACCGATAAGTCGGACGAAGATACGGCGGCCATCGCCAACTCGGCGATGGGCAGTAATGGGGGTACCGTCGTCGTTGCCGACGAGCTGTTGTCCCAACTTAATCTGCAGCCGTATTCCAGTAGTCTGCTCGTTAACTACAAACAGGGGATGGATACGACCGAGGCAGACGAGAGCATTAAATACACTGTGCTCGACAATCTGCTCGTTGACGGCAAGGAGCCGGGGTCGTGGGGAACCTTCATCACACGCTCCGAGATGTACGCGCAAGCAGCGCAAATGAACGGTCTTATTAGCTACCTAGCCATCTACATCGGCTTTGTATTGGTCGTTGCATGCGCGGCGATTCTGTCGATCCAGCAACTCTCCAACGTGGCCGACGGCAGCCGCAGCTATCGTGTGCTGGCACAGATCGGCTGTGAGGACCGCCAGATTCGTCATTCGGTGATGGCGCAGCAAGCGGTATTCTTCCTGTTCCCGCTGGCAGTGGGCCTGGCGCACTCCTTTGTGGCACTTAAGGTGATCATCGAGCTGGTGAGCATTTTCGGAAATATGAGCATCGGCGGCACCGTGAGCCTCACCTGTGCAATCTTCCTGGCAGCATACGGTGGCTACTTCCTGGTGACCTACCTCATGAGCACCGGCATGGTACAAGCCGCCATCGCCACCCGCTACAGCGAGTAACAAGCGGGCAAAATCGTCGCAAAATCAGAGGCGTATGACCGCCGCGAAGGGACCAGGGGCCCTTTCGCGGCGGTTTTTGCCAATCTGGTGCGTCTCAGATACAAGTGAGTAGACTTTTTTGAACCTGCCGAGCACATCGCGACAAATGCTCAATAAAACCGCAGGTCAGAGCTATGTCGTTTTGGGGCGTGCTCGGCCTTCTGCAAAAAGCCTACTCACTTGGTTTTTCTGCTAGAAGACCGCCACGAGGGAAGGCAACTCCCTTACGGCGGTTTGGACGTTTGCCCAGATAGTCGTTGGGGACGTTCTTAAACGACTAGTCAAACAAGAACGTCCCCAACGACTAGTCATTTAAGAACGTCCCCAATGACTACAAGGAGCGTCCCTAGCTGCCGCATCCGGAGTAAGACAACGCCGCAGGTAGAGGACGGACAGCGAGCGGGTCGCATTTGAGACAAGGTGACGTGAAACGAAAGGGCGCTGACCTTCTGGTCGCGCCCTTGAAGTTGAACGTCAGATTGTCCAAATGCGGCCCGCGCAGCGTCGAGCCGTTACGGCGTTTGGTAAAACGCCGTAACCTACACCCGCCCCGCGATCTCGTGGATGAGGTAGTCGGTCTTTTCCCAGCCCAGGCACGGGTCGGTGATGGACTTGCCAAAGACGCCGCCGTCGACCGGCTGGTTGCCGTCTTCCAAGTAGGACTCGATCATAAAGCCCTTGACCAGCTTGGAGATTGACTTGTTGCGGCGGCAGCTGTCGAGCACCTCCTTGCAAATGCGATACTGCTCAAGCGGGCGCTTACCCGAGTTGTCGTGGTTGCAGTCGATGACCGCTGCCGGATTGGCATAGCCGGCGTGCTCGGTGTAGCGTTCGGCCAGGCGCTCCAGGTGCTCGTAGTGGTAGTTGGGGTAGGTGCGACCGTCGAGACCGATGTAGCCACGCATAACGGCGTGCGCGAGCGGATTGCCGTCGCACTCGACCTCCCAGTTGCGGAAGATGAAGCTCTGGTGCGCCTGCGCGGCGTAAATGGAGTTGAGCATAACGGTGGTGGAACCGGCAGTGGGATTCTTCATGCCGACGGGTACCGAAATGCCGCTCGACACCAGGCGATGCTCCTGGTTTTCGACCGAACGCGCACCCACGGCAACATAGCTCAGCAGGTCAACGAGGTACTGGTAGTTGGACGGATAGAGCATCTCGTCGGCGGTGAAGAAGCCCGTTTCCTCAATAACGCGCAGGTGCATATGGCGGATTGCCTTGACGCCCTCGAGCAGGTCGTCGGGAGCCTCGGGGTTGGGGTTGTGCAGAAGACCCTTGTAACCGGTGCCCTTGGTACGCGGCTTATTGGTGTAGACGCGCGGGATGATGATGAGCTTGTCCTTGACCTCCTCGGCGGTCTTGGCCAGTCGGTTCATGTACTCAAGCACCGAATCTTCGCGGTCGGCAGAGCACGGGCCGATGATGAGCACCTTGCGTGCGTCCTCACCGGTAAAGACTTTGGCGACCTCGGCGTCAAATGCCTGCTTTTTGGCGGTAAGCTCGGCAGAAAGCGGCATTTCCTCGCGGATCTCCATGGGGATCGGCAACTTGCGTTTGAATTCCATGGCCATAGGGGCCTCCTCAATCTATAGAAAGAGCAATAAGCGTATTGTCGAGTGTTCGGCATTATCCGCTGTCGCACGCTAAAGTGCAAGCCCTTGTCACCCCGAAACCTACCAAAAAGAGACAGGTTTATTTTGGCAGGTTTTATCTGGGTAAACGTTGGCGCTCACCAGGATGGGATGACGCCGTGAGGGACCCTAAGCCTGCCGCCGATTCCCCGGGGAGTACCCAGTGGGCAAAAAATGCCAAATATGAGTACTGTTGCCAACCTAGTAACATATCAGTCTAGCGAGATAATAGACAAAGTGATAAATATGTTCATTAACGTTAGCAGACAGAAGTCTGCTAACGGGCGTTTTGATTAATTCAAAGGCGTATAGAGGCCGCAAGGAGGTCGTTTGAGGCGGTTTTGGCTGTTACCAAAAAGGTAACAGTACTCATATTTGCCATTTTTTGCCCACAGGGTCTGGAAAGCGCCGTCAATGAGGTCTCAGGGAAGGCGTTTCGAGGGCTGCAAAACAAAAACGGGGACGCAGATTGCCTGCGTCCCCGTTCTCGGGCGTTATTCGTTCACTGCGGCAGAATTTACGCTGCCTCGTCGAACTGCGAATTGTACAGGTCGGCGTAGAAGCCGCCCTGGGCGAGCAGCTCGTCGTGCGTGCCCTTCTCGACGATGTCGCCGTCGCGGATTACCAAGATCACGTCGGCGTTGCGAATCGTGGACAGGCGGTGCGCGATGACAAAGCTGGTACGGCCTTGCATCAGCGCATCCATGGCGCGCTGAATGAGTTCCTCGGTACGGGTATCGACGTTGGAAGTCGCCTCGTCCAAAATCAGCGCCGGACGGTCGGCCAAAATGGCACGGGCGATGGTCACGAGCTGGCGCTGGCCCTGCGACAGATTGGTGCCTTCCTCGTTGATCATAAAGTCGTAGCCGCCGGCGAGCGTATGGATAAAGTGATCGCAGCGTGCGGCGCGTGCGGCGGCTTCGACCTCGGCATCGCTTGCATCGGGGCGTCCGTAGCGGATGTTCTCGCGGATCGTGCCGTTAAACAGCCAGGTATCCTGCAGCACCATGGCAAACTCGCCGCGAAGTGCCGCGCGGTCCCAGTCGCGCACGTCGATGCCCTCGACGCGCAGCGAGCCGCCGTCCACATCGTAAAAGCGCTGCAGCAGCTTAATGAGCGTGGTCTTGCCAGCGCCGGTGGGACCGACGATGGCGATTGTCTGGCCGGGCTGCGCCTCGCAGCTAAAGTCGTGGATGATGGTCTTGTCGGGCGTATAGCCAAACTTGACATGGTCAAATTCCACGTGGCCGGGGCGCTTTTCGGGAATTTGCGCGTCGGCCTTCTGCTCCTCCTCGGGCGCGGCCAAAAACTCAAACACACGCTCGGTGGCAGCGGCCATCGACTGCATCGTGTTGCTCACGTTGCCCAGCTGCTGCACCGGCTGCGTAAAGTTGCGCACGTACTGGATAAAGCTCTGGATGTCGCCGGGCGTGGCATTGCCGGTCAGCGCGAGCTGCGCGCCCACTACGACAACGCCCACGTAACCCATGTTGCCTACCAGGCTCATAAGCGGCATCATCAGGCCCGACAGGAACTGCGAGCGCCAGCCACTAATAAACAGGCGGTCGTTTTGACGGTCGAACTCCTCGATCGAGGCCTCGGCGCGGTCGAACACCTGAATAACGTTCTGGCCGGCAAAATCCTCCTCGATAATGCCGTTGACGGCGCCCAGAACCTGCTGCTGCTCGCGGAAGTACGGCTGCGAGAAGTGAATCATCACCATCAAGATAATCGCGGCGGCCGGCAGCGTGAGCACGGTGACGCCGGTGAGCGGCAGGCTGATCGAAAGCATCATGACGAGCACGCCGATAATCTGCGTGACGGACGTAATAAGCTGCGTTACGCTCTGGTTGAGCGACTGGCCCAGCGTATCGACGTCGTTGGTGATGCGGCTGAGCACATCGCCCTTGCTGTGACCGTTGAAGTAGCTCATCGGCACGACGGCGATCTTGGCGGCGATCTCCTTGCGCATGCGGTAGCAGATCTTTTGCGTGACACCGGTCATGAGCCAGCCCTGGATCAGGCTGCAGGCAGAGCTCGCCAGATACAGGCAGAGCAAAAAGCCGAGCGTCTTGGCGATCCAGTTAAAGTCGACATCGCCGGTGCCGTTGACCTTGGCAACCAGGCCCTCGAACAGTTTGGTGGTGACCTGGCCGAGCACCTTAGGTCCCACAATATTGAAGATGACCGAGCACACGGCAAAGGCGACGGCGGCAAACACGGCAATCTTGTGCTGGCCGATATAGCCGAGCAGCTGCCTCATGGTGCCCTTAAAGTCCTTGGCCTTTTCGCCACGGCGCATGCCACCCATGCGGCCCATGGGTCCACGCTGACGGGTGGGCTTGGGAATTTGAGTCTTGGTCTCGTCTGCCATTAGCGCTCGCCTCCTTCCATAACGGCTGCAATTTCTTCTTGGGTAAGCCCCAGCTCCTCGGCGGAAAGCTGCGACTGTGCGATCTCCAGGTACGCCGGGCAGCTGCGCAGCAGCTCCTCGTGCGTGCCGGTGCCCACTACGTGGCCGTCGTCGAGCACGATGATCTGGTCGGCGTGCATGATGGTCGCGATGCGCTGGGCCACGACCACGAGCGCGGCGTCGGTAACGTTTTTAGCCAGCTCTTCACGCAGACGCGCGTCGGTCTTGTAGTCGAGGGCGCTAAACGAGTCATCGAAAACTACGACCTCGGGCTTCTTGGCCAGGGCGCGGGCGATGGCCAGACGCTGGCGCTGGCCGCCCGAAACATTGGAGCCGCCCTGGCTGATGGGGGAGTCGTAGCCGCCCTCGCGTTCGGCGATAAAGTCCTTGGCCTGGGCGATGCGCGCGGCCTGGTGCATATCATCATCGCTTACCATGTCGCCGGCAAACTTGAGGTTGCTCTCGACGGTGCCCGAGAACAGGCGACCCTGCTGCGGGATATAACCAATACGGCGGCGTAGCTCGGAAAGGGTCATGTCACGCACGTCGATGCCGTCGAGCGAAATGCTGCCGCCTGTGACGTCGTACAGGCGCGGAATCAGCTGCACGAGCGTGGACTTGCCCGAGCCCGTGGAGCCAATGATGCCGAGCATCTGACCGGCATGCGTGGTGAAGTTCACGCCGCTGATGACATCGGCGCGGGCATCGGGATACTGGAAGCTCACGTCGCGGAAGGTGAGCTCACCGCGTGACGCGCTGGTCGCGGGCAGTTTGGGCGAGGAGGGGTCGTTGATGCTCGTGGGGCAGGTGATGACCTCTTCCACGCGCTCGGCTGCGACCTCGGCGCGGGGCAGGATGACCGAAACCATGGTGAGGATCATAAACGCCATGACGATCTGCATGGTGTAGGAGATAAACGCCATCATGTTGCCGACCTGCATCACGCCGTCGGACACGCCCTGCGCGCCAAACCAGACGATAAGCACGGTGATGCAATTCATGACCAGCATCATGAGCGGCATCATAAAGCTCATGGCGCGGTTGGTGTAGAGCTGCGTGGTCATCAGGTCGAGCGAAGCCTTGTCAAAACGCTCGAGCTCATGCTCCTCGCGGTTGAACGAGCGGATAGGCATAAGGCCGTCGAGCAGCTCGCGGGCGGTAAGGTTCACGCGGTCCACAAAGCTCTGCATCTTTTTGAATTTGGGCATAGTGAGGCCCATAAGCACGCCGACGACGGCCGAGACCGCGATGATGGCCACGGCGATGGTCCACTCCAGGCCGGTGTGGTTGGCCAGGACGCGCATGACGGCGACGATGCCCATGACGGGCGCCATCAGACACATGCGGATAAACAGGGTTGCGGCCATCTGAATCTGCTGAATGTCGTTGGTGCAGCGGGTGATGAGCGAGGCCTGGCTAAACTTGCCCACCTCGGCCGGCGAGAAGTGCATAACCTTGTTGAAGGTCTCGCGGCGCAGGTCGCGTGCGATGGAGCAGGCGGTGCGCGAAGCCACGGCACCGGTCAGGATGGTGGCGACCAGCGACACCAGACACAGACCAAACATCGTGGTCGCCATGCGGCCCAGGTAGGCGTTCTGCACGTCGGCGGGGTCGATGCCCTGCGCCTTGTACTCGTCCTGTACATAGCTCACGGCGCGCTGGGTGACGATGGAGCCCGACATGGAGCCCATTTTGTCCGCCATTTGGTTGGCGCCCTCGACGAGCTTGCTTTGGTCTACCAGACCGCCCTTGACACCTAGGCGCAGACTCTTCATGGTGATCTTGCCGCCGTCGGCGTCGATCTGCTTTTGCATGCTCTGCGCGGCTGCGGCCTTCTGCTGCATCTCGGCGAGCTGCTCGGGCGTCATGGCAGCCATCTGCTCGGGGGTGGGCATGGCCTGGGCAGCGCCGCCATCGCTTGCCTCGGTGGACGTGCCGGTCATGTCGCCCATGGAGTCGGCGTCGATGCCTTGGTTGAGCGAAAGGACGACGGTCTCGGGCAGGCTCATAATGTCGGCGAGCTTGCTGCCATCGGCACGCTCTTCCTCGGTGCCCTTGTACGTTCGAATGCCGTTTTTGTCAGCCTTGCTAAACACGGCCTCCACAGCCTTGGCGTCCTTGGCGCTCATGAAGAGTTCGAGGTCGTCGAGCGATTCGGCGCGAATGGTGTCGGGCACGGGCGAGGCGATGCCGCCTTGCTGCACGCCCACGTCGACGATGTCGCTCATATAGGTAGGCAGCGCCAGATCGGCGTTGCAGCTGATTACGATAAGTACGATAGCTGTGAACAGTGCCAGGACGTGCTTTTTAAAGAGCTTGAGAATCCTCACTCGGCATCTCTCCTTTCTTGATTGCGGTCGATAATTTCGTTGGCACGTCTTAGAAGGCGCACCATCTCTTGGGTATCTGTTTCGCCGAGCTGCTCGAGGAAGGCCGCGGTGCGCTCCTCGAATTCCCGTCGTTTGATTTCGAGATCCTGGAATCCCTTGTCGGTCACCGTGACGTGTACGCGACGACGGTCGGTCTTTGAGTGCTCGCGCTCGACCCAGCCCTTGGCTTCGAGAGCGCGTAGGATATTGGCGATGCGGGCGCTCGAGACCCAGGCGCGATCGGCGAGTTCGCTCGGCGTGAGCGAACCGCCAGCGAGCATGAGGGCGCGCATGACGGCCATCTCGCCGCCGAGGGCTTTGTCCGCAAAGCGCGAAATGCGCTGATGCATGCTGCCGAACTCGGTAAGGAGCTGACGCCCAAGTTCACGGAAATCGGTATCTTCCACCGAAAACCCCTAACATTAGAAACTATTTTCGGTGAAAGATGATACCCCCGCACGCGCACCCTATACGGTAGATTTTGGGACATGCCTAGAAAACAACTTTTAGGCGACCTCCGTACACCGTCGGTATCAGCAAAGTTAGGGGTAGATCTCTGAGCACGTCCTAAAGCCCACTCAGAGGCACTTTACCCTGCTAAAGCTGGCATAACAGCTAGAGTGAACGTCGTACAAAGGCAAGGAAAAATACCAAACAAATCGGTGAACGGTAGTTGCTCGCGCTCGCATTTCCTGCGGATTTGTTAAAAACGCCCTAATGGTATAAAAAAAGAAACATATAACAGCCCTGATGAAGGGGGTGGCTATGTTATCCTTCTCAAACGGGTGAAATCTTGGGTTTTGGGTTGCAGTTCCAAGGTGGACAAACGTTTTTCCCTGTACCAACGTGTGGTGAAGAACGGAAGAAGCCGGTAGTGCAAGCCGATAATTCAAGAATTCAATAAGCAGCGGTGTGAGAGAGCGCCGCATTACACGTAACTAGGAGCGTGGTTACACAATGCAGGAGGCATGGGAAGGCTTCAAGGAAGGCATCTGGACGGGAGAAGTTGACGTCCGAGACTTCATCCAGAAGAACTACACCCCCTATGAGGGCGACGAGTCGTTCCTCGCCGGTCCGACCGAGCGTACCAAGGAGCTGTGGGGCGAGGTTCTCGACCTGCTGCTCAAGGAGCGCGAGCAGGGCGGTGTCCTCGATATGGACACCAAGACTGTCACGGGTATCGTGAGCCACCCCGCTGGCTACATCGATAACGCCCACCGCGAGAAGGAGACCATCGTCGGCCTCCAGACCGACAAGCCGCTCAAGCGCGCGCTGCACGTCAACGGTGGTATCCGCATCGCTTGCCAGGCTGCCAGCCAGCACGGCTACAAGGTCGACGAGAGCGTTGTCGAGCGCTACACCTTCGAGCGCAAGACCCACAACGCTGGCGTCTTCGATGTCTACACCCCCGAAATGCGTGCTTGCCGCTCGGCTCACATCATCACCGGTCTGCCCGATGGCTATGGCCGCGGCCGCATCATCGGCGACTACCGTCGTGTTGCCCTGTACGGCGTCGACTACCTGATCAAGGACAAGGAGGCCCAGAAGGCTTCCACCCCGACGGTCATGACCGCCGACAACATCCGCGATCGTGAGGAGCTGCAGGAGCAGATTCGTGCCCTCGGCGAGCTCAAGATGATGGCCGAGACCTATGGTTTCGATATTTCCAACCCTGCTACCAACACGCAGGAGGCCATCCAGTGGATGTACTTCGCCTACCTCGCTGCCGTCAAGGAGCAGAACGGCGCCGCTATGTCCATCGGCCGTACCTCCACGTTCATCGACATCTATGCTGAGCGCGACCTTGCCAACGGTACCTTCACTGAGGAGCAGATCCAGGAGTTCGTGGATCACTTCATCATGAAGCTCCGCATGGTCAAGTTTGCCCGTACCCCCGAGTACCAGGCCCTGTTTACCGGCGATCCGCAGTGGGTCACCGAGTCCATCGGCGGCATGGGTGTTGACGGCCGTACGCTCGTTACCAAGATGAGCTACCGCTACCTGCACACGCTCGAGAACATGGGCACCAGCCCCGAGCCCAACATGACCGTTCTGTGGTCGACCCGTCTGCCCGAGAACTTCAAGAAGTTCTGCGCCAAGACTTCTGTCGCCAGCTCCTCGATCCAGTACGAGAACGACGATCTCATGCGCGTCTATCACGGCGACGACTACGGCATTGCCTGCTGCGTGTCCTCCATGCGCATTGGCAAGGAGATGCAGTTCTTCGGCGCCCGTGCCAACCTGGCCAAGTGCCTGCTGTATGCACTCAACGGCGGTGTTGACGAGGTCTCCAAGAAGCAGGTCGGCCCCAAGTATCGCGCCGTCGAGGGCGATACGCTCGATTACGACGACGTTGTGGCCAAGTACAACGACATGATGAAGTGGCTCGCTGGCGTGTACGTCAACTCGCTGAACATCATTCACTACATGCACGACAAGTATTGCTACGAGCGCATCCAGATGGCTCTGCACGACAAGCACGTGCACCGCTGGTTCGCTACGGGCATCGCTGGCCTTTCCGTCGTGGCTGACTCCCTGTCCGCCATCAAGTACGCCAAGGTCCACCCCGTCCGTGATGAGAACGGCATCATCGTCGATTTCGAGACCGAGGGCGAGTTCCCCAAGTACGGTAACGACGACGACCGCGTCGACCAGATTGCTCACGACGTTGTGCACCAGTTCATGGAGTACATCCGCATGAACGACACCTACCGCAACTCCGTGCCCACGACCTCGGTTCTGACCATTACCTCCAACGTCGTGTACGGTAAGAAGACCGGCTCCACGCCCGACGGCCGCAAAGCTGGCCAGCCGTTCGCCCCGGGTGCTAACCCCATGCACAAGCGCGATAGCCACGGCGCCATCGCTTCGCTGTCTTCGGTTTCCAAGCTCCCGTTCCGCGATGCTCAGGACGGCATCTCTAACACCTTCTCCATCATCCCGAGTGCGCTCGGCAAGGAGGACCAGGTGTTCTTTGGCGATATCGACCTTGATCAGCTGGGCGAGTAAATATTGTTAGTGCTATACTAACAATAACGATTACTGATTAGCGTGCCGGTTTCGGCCGGCGCCTATTAATCGAAGGAGACATATTATGAAGGTTTCTGAAGTTTCCGAGACTCAGGCCGATAACCTGGTCCACATGCTCGACGCTTACGCCGAGAAGGGTGGCCACCACCTGAACGTCAACGTCTTCAACCGTGAGACGCTGCTCGACGCTCAGGCACACCCCGAGAAGTACCCGCAGCTGACCATCCGCGTTTCCGGCTATGCCGTGAACTTCCACACGCTCACCAAGGAGCAGCAGGACGAGGTCATTGCGCGTACCTTCCACGACAAGTTCTAAAGGGATTTAACTCCTGTAGGATTACTGGGGCCGTTTTTGGGTTATTTTCCAAAACGTCCTCGGACATGCAAAGAGGCTCCGCTGCGCGCGTTGCGCGGCGGGGCCTCTTTGCGTCCTGCGGGATGTTTTGGAAAATAACCCAAAAACGGCCAAGCGGGGTTCTTCGGAGTCACCCTTTAGGCGGAACTCTCCTAATTATTTGGATGAGTCGTTTACTTACTTGTGCTGTTACCGTCTTCCCGCTGTTGTTGGGGTATGCTTTGTTCGTATGTAAACGTATGACATGTTGATAGGGGAGGGTGCTATGGCTCGCGAGGGCACTCGTTCTAAGGATTCTGCTAAGCCTGGCATCAAGGAAGTTGCAGCGGTGGCGGGGGTTTCGCCTACTACGGTATCTCGCGTGCTTAATAACCGCGGTTATATTAGCCAAGAGACCCGCGATAAGGTCCACGCCGCGATGGAACGCATCAACTATACGCCCAACGATATCGCCCGTGCCATGCTCAACGGCCGTCTGAACCTTATCGGCATGATCGTTCCCTTTGTGAGCAGTCCGTTCCATGCTCAGGTTGTGCAGGCGGTCGAGCGCACGTTGGCGGAAAACGGCTTTAAGATGTTGCTGTGCAACAGCGCCAATCGACCTGATCTTGAGCGTTCCTATATCGACATGCTCCGCCGCAATATGGTCGACGGCGTTATCGTCAGCTCCCTCAATATCGGTGCCGAGGCATATGCCGAGATGGGCTTGAGCCTGGTTGGCATCGACTGCGATCTTGGCGAGGGCTCTGTCCAGATTGCAAGTGACAGCTATGGCATCGGCGAGCTCGCCACGCGCCGTCTGATTGATGACGGCTGCAGGCGTATCCTGTGCCTGCGCAGCAATAGCCGCATGCGCATGCCTGCCAATAAGCGTACCGATGCCTACCTCGATGTTGTTGAGCAGGCCGGTTTGTCCGCGCTTGTCCGTGAGGTTGAGTTCGTTAAGCCCGACGACGAAAAGGGCGCGGTCGTTGCGAAGATCCTCGATGAGAACCCCGATATTGACGGCATCTTTGCGGGAGACGATACGATGGCGGCCATCTGTCTCAACGTGATGAAGCAGCGCGGCTTGAGCGCTCCAGACGACATTAAGGTCGTGGGCGCGGATGGTGCCCGCCGCACTATGACGTTTATGCCTGATTTAACAACCGTACGTCAAGATATCGATCGCATCGGAGAGCTCGCGGCGCAATCCATCATTGCTCTTATTAACGGTGAAAAGCCCGAGTCGAATATCAAGCTTCCCGTTGAGCTTATCGAGGGCAAAACCGCGTAATTCGCCCCGTGCCAAAAGAATTCCTCAAACGCCTCTGATGACCGTTCACCGGCATATGTCAACCGTTTGCCGACGACTGGAACTGCGAAAAGACGTATTGGTGTGAAAACGTTTGATATATGAAAACGATTGATATATCTTACCATTGTACCGAGTTAGTATGTCGTGGAAAGGAAGTCTCGGATGCACAAGGTGTATTACCAGCCTGAGGGAATTTGGGTAGGCGACATCATGCCGTACGGCGAGGACGGCACGTTCTATCTCTATCATCAGCGTGACACGCGTAACCCCGAACCTTTCGGAGAGCCGTTTGGCTGGGCACTCGCTACGACCAAGGATTTCGTCAACTACAAGGACTTTGGCGAGAGCCTTGAGCGCGGCGGCGACGAGGAAGTCGACCAGTACATTTATGCCGGCACGGTGTTTAAGGTGGGCGACAAGTACCATGCGCTCTACACTGGTTGCAATCGCGATAAGGTCCGCGCACGTTTGATGAAGCAGGTTCTTCTTCACGCAACGAGCGACGACGCCGTCAAGTGGGAGAAGAACATCGCCGAGACGCTGCTTCCGCCCCAGGAGGGTTACGATGACCGCAACTGGCGCGATCCCTTTGTGCTTTGGGATGAGGAGAACGAAGAGTACATGCTCATCCTCGGCACGCGTGTGGGCGAGGACAAGCGTCTGATGACCGGCCGCCTGGTCAAGTTCACCTCCAAGGATCTGACCAACTGGGAGTTCCAGGGCGACTGGTGGAACCCGGGCCTGTACACCATGTTTGAGATGCCTGATCTCTTTAAGATGGGCGACTGGTGGTACCTCGTCTTTTCCGAGTACAGCGACGGCAACAAGACCCGTTACCGCATGTCCAAGTCCATCAACGGTCCTTGGATTACCCCCGCTGACGACTCCTTCGACGGCCGCGCGTACTACGCCGCTCGCACCGCATTCGATGGCGAGCGTCGCGTTCTCTTTGGTTGGGTTCCTACGCGTGACGAGGGCGGCGACCCCAGCTCTTACCTATGGGGTGGCACCTTTATGCCCCTCGAGATCGTTCAGCGTGCCGACGGAACGCTCGGCACCAAGCTCCCCGACAGCATGCTTGGCGTCTTTGGCGAGGCTAAGGCAGTCGAGACCTTTGAGCTTTCCTGCGAGTCGGGCAAGGTCGAGCAGGTGCTCGCCGCGGATGCCGGCTCCACCTACTTGCTCGATGCCGACATTGAGCTCGGCGGTAACGCTGCCGGCTTCTCGGTCAAGTTCGCCGAGGACGCCGAGACCGGTCTTGCCTATGAGTTCCGCGCCAACCTGCGCGAGGGCAAGCTCGAGTTCACGCCGGCTCCCCAGTACCCGTGGTTCCAGGTCAACAACATGGGCCTCGAGCGTCCGTTGTTCTTTAAGGGCGAGGGCACTCACCATGTGCGTCTGGTCGTCGACGACGACATCGCGACCATCTTTGTCGATGATGTTGCGCTCAACGCTCGCTTCTGCAACAAGCAGGGCCAGGGTGTGGCGCTTACCGTCACCGACGGTGCGCTCAAGTGCGCAAACGCAACGATCGCGTCTCTGTAGCGGCAACGAACCGTTTTATGATTTAGAAAAGGAATGGAGAGGAACATGGACTACAAGGCAGTGTCCCAGCAAGTCGTCGACAACGTCGGCGGACTGGAGAACATCGAGGGCGCCACGCATTGCGTGACCCGTCTGCGTCTGGTGCTCAAGGATACGAGCAAATACAACAAGGCCGAGCTCGAGAACATCGATGGCGTCAAGGGCGTGCTGTACAACAGCGGCCAGCTCATGATCATCTTCGGTACCGGTACCGTCAACAAGGTTTACGATGAGTTTATGGCTCTGACGGGCGTTAAGGAGATCAGTGCTTCCGAGGTCAAGGGCGCTGAGGCGGACAAGAAGGGCAAGTTCTTCTCGGTCCTCAAGGTATTCTCGGACATCTTTATCCCCATCATTCCCGCCTTCGTCGGCGCTGCAATCATCATCGGCCTTAAGTCGCTGATCGTTGCCAACGGCCTCTTTGGCATGGAAGGCAGCCTCGCCGATCACAGCGAGTTCCTCAAGAACCTCGCAAGCTTCTTTGCCATTATCGCCACCACGTTCGACTACCTGCCTGTCCTGGTTATGTACAGCGCGGTCAAGCGTTTTGGCGGTAACCCGATCCTGGGCATCCTCGTCGGTATCGTCATGGTTCACCCGAGCCTTATGAACCGCAACACGTTCGTTATGGACCCGACGGGTGCTGAGTACTGGAACTTCGGTCCGCTATCCATTCCCATGGTTGCTTTCCAGGGCGGCGTATTCCCTGCAATCCTGACTGCCTGGTTTATGGCCAAGGTCGAAAAGATTGCCCAGAAGTACATCCCCGAGGTCGTTTCGTTCGTCTTTGTCCCGACCGTTACCCTGATTCTCGCTAACGTCGCCCTGTTCACCGTGTTCGGCCCGCTCGGCAACCTGATCGGCGACGTCCTCGCTGGCGTAATCGATGTCCTGTACAACAGGATGGGCGTCTTTGGCGCCTTTGTCTTCGCCGCGTTCCTGCAGCCGCTCGTCGTTACCGGTACGCATCAGTTCATCCAGGGTATCGAGGCAAACCTTGTTGCCACGACTGGCTTCAACTACATCCAGGCCATCTGGTCGGTTTCCATCATCGCCCAGGGCGGCGGCGCCATCGGTATGTACCTCATTCACAAGAAGCACTCCAAAGAGCGCAACATCTGCATGTCGTCCTTTATCCCGACGCTGGTCGGAATCTCCGAGCCCGCTATCTTTGCTGCAAACATGCGCTATTCGATCATTCCGTTCATCTGCGCATGCATCGGTGCAGGCTGCGGCGGTGCCTTCGTCAAGCTCTTTGAGGTGCGCGCTATCGGTCAGGGTCTGACCGGCGTGCTTGGCCTGCTCATCGTCACGCCCGAGACCCTCGTGTGGTATGTGGCTGGCAATCTCATCGCCTTTATCGTGCCGATCGTCTTGATCTTTGCCTACAACAAGGCAAAGGGCGTGCCGACCACCGATGAAGAGGGCGCTGGCGCTGGCTTCGACGTTAGCTTCTAGTTGAGCCGTTCAGTGTAATCTGAGGATAAGTCCATTTGAGGAAGGGCGTTCGACTCGTGTGAGTCGAGCGTCCTTCCCCATAGACGAGAAAGTCAACGGCGATGTTAAATCAAAAAAACAAGGTGACACGCGCGGACTATGAGCAGTGGCGTGTCGGACAGGATGAGACGGCGGCTCGCATCGCGTCCGACCCCGATAGGCTTCTGTTCCATGTGGAGCCTGAGCTTGGCTGGCTCAACGACCCCAACGGTTTGGTTCAGATTGGTGATACGTATCACATCTATCATCAATACGATCCGTTCGATGCTGCGCATGGCGGTCCAGTGCTTTGGAACCATCTGACGACAAAGGATTTTGTGACGTACGAGAATCACGGCCCCGTGCTGTTCCCCGATTCCGATTTGGATTCGAGCGGAGCGTATTCTGGTTCTGCCTTTGTACGTGATGGCAAGATTCACTACTTCTATACCGGCAACGTCAAGCATTTTGACCGCGATGATTACGACTACGTGTTGACGGGCCGTGAGCAAAACCAGATTCATATGGTTGCCGAGAATCCCGACGAATTGGGCGAGAAGTGCATAGCTGTTGGACCGGTCGATTACCCCGACGATATCGGTACGCACGTGCGCGACCCCAAGATCCTTGAGCACGATGGTATCTACTACATGGTTCTGGGTGCTCGTACGAAAGACGACCGTGGCTGCGTGCTTGTCTATACCTCGCGCAATCTTGAGGACTGGAGCTATGCGACGCGCATTGAGTTGGGCGAGAAGTTTGGCTTTATGTGGGAGTGCCCCGATCTGTTTGAGCTCGATGGCGAGCTTATTCTCGTTTGCTGTCCGCAGGGTGTGCCTGCCGATGGTTGGCGTTACCGCAATCCGCATCAGTGCGTGTGGTTCCCCATCGAGGCCGATTGGGAGGCGCCGAGCTTTAAAATCGTCGGGCAGGGCATGCCCCCGATGGTCGATGCCGGTTTTGATTTCTATGCTCCGCAGTCCTTTGAGGATACTGCAGGCCGGCGTTTGATGATCGGATGGTCGGGTTGCCCCGATGCGACGGCAGAAAACCCGACGGTGGCGCGCGGGTGGCAGTGCGCGTTGACGGTGCCGCGAGAGCTGAGCATGCGCGATGGCAAGCTCTGCCAGCAACCGGCGCACGAGATTGAGAGGATACGCGGCGACTGCGTTCGCGCGACAGGCGGTGAAACCGTTGAGGAGCCGGGCCGCCTGTTTGATCTTGTGGTTTCCTGTGAGGGCGCCAAGATGGTCGAGCTCGAAATCCGCAAGGGTGTCTTTGTGTGCTATGCAGACGGGATGCTTACCCTCGACATGGGTGACGAAGGCTATGGGCGCGACCAGAGGTCGATCGAGCTCAGCGAGCTTCGCGACCTGCGCGTGCTTTCGGACACTACGATGGTCGAGATTTTTGCAAATGGCGGCGAGGCGGCACTTACGAGCCGTACCTATTCGCCGGCGGTTCCGGCGATGGAGCTGCACGCCGAGGGCGCGGCATCGATGAATTTCTACCGCCTCGTGCATTAACCGTGCATGGGGCACGATTGGACTTGCTGGGCGGAATGTGTTGCAGTTGCCGCAGCGAACTACCGTTTATCGCGTATAGCTACCGTTTGCGGGATAAGTAACACTCATTTATAAACCGTGTAAAATCTCAGCCAAGCACGGAGTTTTCCAGGGAGACGCTGTCCTTTGTTGTGTGCAAGGGGCGGCGTCTCTTTGGCGCTTGGAGGCCGTTGCGCAACAGTGCGGCGGCGCGTGTCATGTATTGAAAAACCAACGTTGAGATGGGTCGTGATAATAATGGGCAAGTACGTAATCGTGGTTGAGTCTGGTTCGGATGTGACGCCGGAGCTTTGCGAACGCTACGGCATCGTGCGCGTGCCCATGCATGTCACGATTGGTGACGAGACCGTCGAGGACGGCTCGATCGATCCGCTCGAGATTTATTCGCGCTGCAACGAGTTTGGCGTGATGCCCAAGACCAGTGGCTGTGCGCCTGCGGATTTCGCTCACGTGTATGACCGCATTCATGCCGAGCAGCCCGACGCGACTATTCTGCATCTCGCGTATTCCGAGGCCACGACCTGCTCGCATCAATCATCGAAGATCGCCGCCAAGGGTCGCGACTACGTTTACTCCATGGACACGCGTTTTGTCTCGGTGGGCCAGTCGCTCGTTGTCGTCGAGACCGCCAAATACATCGAGGCTCACCCCGATGCCACCGTCGACGAGATCTTTGCATTTACGAATTCCGTCATGGACCGTGTGCTGCTGGGCTTTGTTCCTACCGACCTAGCCTTCCTTAAGGCAGGCGGTCGTCTGTCCAACGTGGCATTCCTTGGCGCCCACCTGCTCAAGATTAAGCCCTGCATTGAGGTAACGGGCGGTAAGTTTGTGGCGACCAAGAAGTTCCGCGGCTCTATGCTCAAATGCGCCCGCGCCTTTATTGACCACATGGTTGCGAAGGGCGAGATTGACTACTCGCACATTGGCCTGGCGTATTCGGTAGGTCTTTCCCAGGAGCTGCGCGACGACATGGAAGTCTATGCGTACGACCTGGGCTTTAAGGACGTTACCTGGACTCAGGTCGGCGGTGTCATCTCGAGCCATTGCGGCCCGACCGCCTTCGGTGCGGTGCTCACGCTTAAAGCGTAAGGCCTGGCGTCTATCGATTTCTATTGCCTCGGCGGCGGGCGGGTTGCGACAACCTTCCCGCCGCTCTTGCGTAGGGCCAAATAGGACAATCCAATTGACCGCTAAACCGTTTCGCCATCATGCATATGGGCTAGAATGACTCTGGCATTTATGTAGCTAAAACCAATGAGAGGCAAGGTAGCGGGAATGGCTGAGATGACGCTCGAGGGTGTGGACGCTCGTCCCGAGGACTCTGCGTTTGCCCTGGGCCGCGTGCATTCGATTGAGACGATGGGAACGGTCGATGGACCCGGCATCCGCTTTGTGGTGTTTGTTCAGGGCTGTCCCATGCGCTGTGCGTATTGCCACAACCCCGACACCTGGTCGGTTAACGGCGGCACCATGGTGACCGTCGAGCACCTGATGGACGAGTTCCAGAGCAACCATGAGTTTTATCGCAGCGGCGGCATTACGGTTTCGGGTGGCGAGCCGCTTCTGCAGCCCGAGTTTTTGGCCGATCTGTTCCGCGCCATGCATAATAACCCCGATGGTCGCGTGCATACCTGCCTGGATAGCTGCGGATATGCGTTTGATCCCGCGCATCCCGAGAAGTTCGATGCCGTACTCAACGAGACCGATATGGTGCTGCTCGACATTAAGCATGCCGATCCGGTTGAGCATAAAAAGCTGACCGGTTGCGATCCTGCACGTATCCTGGCGTTTGGCGATGAGCTGGCGCATCGAAGAATCAAGGTCGTTATCCGTCACGTAGTAGTACCGGGTATTACCGACACGGTGGAGGAGTGCGAGGCACTCGGTCGCCTGATTGCCCCGTGGCATAACGTGGTGGGCTTGGAAATGCTGCCGTATCACACGATGGGTGTCGTCAAGTACGAGCAGCTGGGGATTCCCTATAAGCTCGAGGGCGTGCCCCAGATGGATACCGCGCGCATGCCCGAGCTGCGCAACGCTGTCATGACGGGCATGAAAAAGCGCCGCGCGGAACTCAAAAACGCCATCGGATAGAGTGCCATTTTTGCCCCTTTATGATACCCGCGCTGCGCTGGCCTAACGACTCCGTATCGCGCGGTTGAGTCAAAATGCTGGTACCATACCGTGGATAGCAGTTTTCACGGGTTTGGGGGATGGTATGCCTACCATCGCAATCATCGGTGCACTCGAAAAAGAGGTTGCGCAGATTAAAGAAGAACTGAACGGCGCTCGTGTGGCACAAGAGGCGGGCTTGACCGTTGTCAGCGGCGAGCTCGACGGTTTGTCCGTTGTTGCTACGACCGCTGGCATGGGAACCGTAAACGCCGCGGCGGCAACGCAGCATCTCATCAGCAAATATGCCCCGCAGGCCGTTGTGTTTTCGGGCATTGCGGGTGGCCTAAACCCTAAGCTCCATATTAACGACGTGGTTATAGGCAAGTGCCTGCGCTATCTCGATACTGACACGGCGCTCATCGCCGAGTCGGCGCCGGGACTCGAGGAGTTTGTCTCGACACCGGCGTTGGCTGATGTTGCCGCCGCCGTGCTTGCCGAGCATGGATTTGTGGATGTCTCGGCGGATGAGAATTCTGCGGAGAGGGACCCCAAGCAGTTCCTGTGTGGCACTATCGCCACGGGTGACCGCTTTGTTACGGGTGACGCCATGCGTAACGCTGCGATTGAGGCCACGCATGCCGATTGCGTCGAGATGGAGGGCGCGGCAATTGCGCACATCGCGGCCAAGAATGGTGTCGATTGCCTGGTACTGCGCGCTATCAGCGATAATTGTGACGAGGCATATGACGCGTTTTGCGAGCGCGAGTTCGATCTGGATGAGTACGCTCGCACCGCGAGCGGCATCACGCTTGACATCGTTCGTCGTATCGCCGCCGCGCAATAGCACGCCCGTTTTGTAAAAACCTACGACCAAGGAGTATCCATGGCCGATTCCATTAACTATCAGCTTGCCAAGTTTGTTGCCAGCTACGGCAAGGTTTCGCAGATCCCCGAGTCCACCTGTCCCGAGGTGAGCTTTGTCGGCCGCTCAAATGTGGGCAAGTCGTCTATCATGAACAAGCTCTTTGGCCGCAAGAACCTGGTCAAGGTTTCGAGCACGCCGGGCAAGACGAGCAACATCAATTTCTTCGAGGCCGACGACGTGCACTTTGTGGACCTGCCGGGCTACGGTTTCGCTCGCCGTTCCAAGGCCGAGCGCGACCGTTGGGCCGAGCTCATTGGCGACTTTTTCGACTCCGAGCGCAGCTTCAACCTGGTTGTGTCGCTGGTGGACATTCGCCACGACCCCAGTAAACTCGACTATGACATGATCGACTACCTGCAGGGCAACGAGTTCAACTTTATCGTCTGCCTCACCAAAGCCGACAAGCTCAGCCGCACCCAACAGGCCCGCCAGGCGGCAGCCATCAAAAAGCAGCTCAACGTCCCGGCCGAAAATGTAATCATCACAAGCTCCCAAACCGGTACCGGCATCGACGAACTAAAAAAGCGCATCGCCGAGGCTTGCCTCTAATAAGTGCTCCTATCAATAAAATGCAGAACATCAGCCCGGCGACTTTCCAGAGCGTAGGTCCCTGTAGCCGCCGCCGGCGAAGTTAACATAGGGGAGGCCAGGGGCTTTGCCCCCAAATCTTTCCGCAGGACGGCAGGACCCCCGCCGCACGAAGTGCACAGCGGGGGTCCTGCCATGTCCGAGGACGATTTGGGGGCAAAGCCCCTGGCCTCCCCGGCGAGTATACGGGACGGCGACTACAGGTATTCGATCTGGGCGCCTTCCGTGTCGCACGTGAGGATATGCGTATCACACTTAGGGAACTGCTCGCGCAGCTTGACCTGCAGGAACTTTGCCACGATGGTGTCGTCAGTCACGGCCATGAGGGTCGAGCCCGAGCCGCTGATCCAGATGGTCTTGGCGCCTCCGTTAAGGCAGGTGTCGCGCACAGCGTTGTAGTCGGGGATAAGGCGGCGGCGATAGGGCTCCTGGATGCGGTCGTCATTGGCGGCGGCAATCAGGTCAAGGTCGCCGGTCTCCAGACCGCGCGTCATGCCAGCAATGCGGCCCATCTGCCACACGGCGGTGGAGAGCGGAATCTCCTGCGGCACGACCTTGCGCGCCTCGCTCGTATGCACCTCGTAGGGTGGAATCACAGTAATAAAACGAAGCTTGTCGCTTACCTCGTAGCGCAGGCACTGGGGCAGCGAGTCGGTCGGCGTAAAGGAGCAGACGGCGCCGCCAAGGATGGCGGGAGCGACGTTATCAGGATGCCCCTCGACTTCGGTGGCAATGCGAACAAGCTCGGCACGGTCGACGGTGTGGCCCGTCAGTGCGGCGGCTGCCATGATGCCGGCGACGACGCAGGTGGAGCTGGAGCCCAGGCCGCGGGCGACGGGCACGTCGGTCTGGATGTCGATGGCAACGGGGAAGGCCGGCTCGCCCCATGCGGCCAGCGCATCGACAAAGCTCACATAGACCAGGTTATTCTCGTTTTGGAACTCCTTGGGGCAGCCCGTGATGGTGAGCTTGTCGGCGCGCTCGAAGGTGAAGTGCGAGTAGAGGCTGACGGCCATGCCGAGGGTGTCGTAGCCGATGCCTAGGTTGGCGCTGGTTGCTGGGACGGTGATTTTGATCATGTGGGTCCTCCTGGGCGGGTCTGGCCGTTTAGTTCGCTGCTCGGGCAGTCCTGGCTCGCTCGGAAAGCACATTAAGTGCTTTCCGGCTCGTGCGGAACTCGCGACGAACTAAACAGGCAGACCCGCATGTCAGTTCGTCATCATCCCGGGGGTTATCTGATGAAAGAAGGTGCGCCGGCTTTCGCCGGCGCTTAATAAGGGATCTAGTTGGTGCTCATTCGTTTTGCTGCAGACTCGACGTAGCTTGCCATCTCATCGACGTCGCAGACGTCTTCGAAGCGGACGGGTTTGGATTCGAGTTCGGCGAGCTGGGTCGGGGCGACCGTGTTGGTGGCCTGCTCGAGCACACGCATAGCCTCAAAATCATCCTCGGGAACATCGAGACCCAGGGCGTCGCAGCAGGCGCGTGGGAACTTGTAGGGGCTGGCGGTCGAAAGCAGCACGCGGGCCTTGGCGCCCTCGGCGGGAGCGACCTTTTCAAAGACGTGATAGCCGCAAGCGGTGTGCGGGTCGATCACGTAGCCGTTCGCGCCCCAGCAGCTCTTGATGGCAGCGCGGACCTCGTCCTCGCTGGCCCAACCGCAGCCAAAGACGCTCTGAATCTTTGCCAGCAGGTCGGCGGGAACCTCGTAGCGACCAGTCTGTGCCAGCTGCTCCATAAGGCCGGCAACAAGCTCGCAGTCGCCATCGGACAGGAAGTACAGCATGCGCTCCAGGTTAGAGCTGATGAGGATGTCCATCGACGGCGAGATGGTCGTGAAGAACGGACGGTTGCGGTCGTAGACGCCGGTGGTCAAGAAGTCGGCGAGCACGTTGTTCTTGTCGCTCGCGACGATGAGCTTGGCGACGGGCAGACCCATACGCTTGGCATAGTAGCCGGCCAGGATATCGCCAAAGTTGCCGGTCGGTACGCAGAACTCCACGGCGTCGCCGGCCTCGATAGCGCCGGCGCGCAGCAGCTGCGCATAGGCGGCAAAGTAGTAGACGACCTGCGGTACCAGACGGCCGACATTGATGGAGTTGGCGCTCGAAAGCACCGTGCCGGCGGCCTCCAGGCGCTCGGCAAGCTCCTTATCGGCAAAGATACGCTTGACGGCACTCTGGGCGTCGTCAAAGTTGCCGCGGATTCCGCAGACGGCGACGTTATCGCCCTCCTGAGTGGACATCTGCAGGTTCTGGACGCGGCTGACCTTGCCCTCGGGATAAAAGACGGTGATGCCCGTGCCCGGAGCGTCGGCAAAACCGGCGAGCGCGGCCTTGCCGGTGTCGCCTGACGTGGCGGTGACGATCATGATGCGCTCGGCGCCGCCGTCCTTGGCGGAAGTGCGGGCCATGAGGCGGGGGAGCATCTGTAGGGCGACGTCCTTGAAGGCGCTTGTGGGGCCGCCAAAGAGCTCCATCACATAGGTCTGAGGGGCGTCAGCACCCGGCGCTGCGTCGAGTTTGACGAGCGGCGTAACCTCTTCACTCGCGAACGTGCCGCGGTATGCCTCGTCGACACACGCCGAAATTTCTTCGGCCGTGTAATCATTCAGTAACATTCCCAACACATCTTGAGCGATTTCAAAGTACGATTTAGCTGCAAGCGAGCTGATATCGACCTGCTGGGTGCCGAGCTCGTCCGAGACAAACAAACCCCCGTCGGGAGCGATGCCAGTGCGGATTGCCACCTTACTTGAGCACGATAAAGTGCGTCCTCGTGTACTATGATAAGTTCCCATATAACACTGCTCCTCGGATGCCTTGGTCCCAATCGGTGAAACCATGGTATCAGAGCACGCAAAATAGGTTCGCAGAGGCTTTTAGAAAGGTAACCTCCAGCCCATGATTAAGATTGCCAAGTTTGGCGGCTCGTCGGTCGCCGACGCCGAACACTTCAAGAAGATCAAGGCCATCGTCGATGCCGACCCGGCTCGCCGTTTTGTGGTGGTTTCCGCCTGCGGTCGCCGTTTTAAGGGCGACACCAAGGTGACCGACCTGCTCTATCTGGTCAATGCGCACGTTAAGTACCACGTGTCGTGTGAGGAGCTACTCGAGGACATTGGCCAGCGCTATTTTGATATCGCTGACGAGCTGGAGCTCACCTATCCCATCCGTGAGGAGTTCGCGGCCTTTGCCGAGCGCGCCCGCTCGGGCGGCTACTCCACCGAGGAGCTTGTGAGCCGTGGCGAGTACTTTACCGCCCGCCTGATGGCCGAGTACCTGGGCTTACCGTTCCTGGACGCCGCGACGGTTGTGGCGTTCCATCACGACGGTACGCTCAGCATGAATCGCACCTCCGAGCTGGTGCAGGAGTACGGTCAGCAGGGCGGCTTTGTTATGCCCGGTTTCTACGGCGCGACGCGTGAGGGCCAGATCAAGCTGCTCGACCGTGGTGGCGGCGATATCTCGGGCTCGATCTTGGCTAAGTGCCTGGGCGCCGATCTGTACGAGAACTGGACCGACGTCTCGGGCTTCTATTCTGCCGATCCGCGTATCGTTCCCGAGGCTCAGCCCATTGCGCGCGTTACCTATGAGGAGCTGCGCGAGCTTTCGTACATGGGCGCAAGCGTCCTGCACGAGGAGGCCGTGTTCCCCGTGCGCGAGGCGGGTATTCCGCTGGTCATCAAGAACACCAATGCGCCGCAGGACCCCGGCACCATCATTAGCGAGACGGCTGATGAGGGTGAGGCAGAGCCCATCATTACCGGCGTGACCGGCAAGCGCGGCTTTGTCGCCATCAACGTTGCCCGCGACCGCACCAAGCCCCGTGTTGGCTTTATGCGCCGCGCGCTTTCGGTCTTCGAGCGCTATGACGTTTCCGTCGAGCACATGCCCACCGGTGTCGACCGCTTTGGCGCCGTGGTGCAGGAGCAGGACGTGCACGACTCGCTGTACTCGCTCGTGGGCGACATTCAGCAGGAGGTCGAGCCGCTCGAGATCGAGGTTGTCGAGGGCCTGGCGCTCATCGCGACCGTCGGCCGTAACCTGCGTGGCCGCGCAGGTATCTCGGGCCATCTGTTTGGCATGCTTGGCCAGGCCGGCGTGAGCGTGCGCATGATTTCGCAGAGCTGCGACGAGATCAACATCATTATCGGTGTCGAGGAGAAGGACTTCGACCTGGCGATTCAGACCATCTACCGTGCCTTCTCCGATGAGAACGGCATTGTGAAGGTCTCCGACCTGGAGGTCCCCGCACCGGTCGATCCCGCCCTGGCCGCGCTCCGCAAGTAGCTGCCGTCCCGGTGCATTTTTGGGACAAGTGCCAAAAATCTACGGCGGGGCGTTTCGTTTCGGTTTCGTTTCGACGGGGCGGGTTTCGTGTCCGCCCCGTTCTTGTATACACTGGCAACAATAATCAGCCTGCTCGGCGTGCGGGCAAAAGCCAAAACCTTTAAAGGGGGAAGCATGAAACAGTACACGGTTGCTATTTTGGGCGCGACGGGAGCCGTGGGCACCCAGATGCTCGAGTGCCTCAACGAGCAGGAGCTCCCGGTCGGCAAGCTTAAGCTGCTGGCGAGCGCGCGTTCTGCGGGCAAGACCGTCGAGTTCCGCGGCGAGCAGATCGTGATTGAAGAGGCTTGCCCCGAGGCCTTTGAGGGCTGTGATATTGTGCTCGGAGCCGCCGGCGACGATATCGCGAAGGAGCTGCTGCCCGAGGCCGTCAAGCGCGGCGCCGTCGTGGTCGACAACAGCCATGCCTTCCGCATGGATCCCGAGGTGCCGCTGGTCGTGCCCGAGATCAATGCCGACGATATCAAGTGGCATCACGGCATTATCGCCAACCCCAACTGCGCGACCATCATCGGCCTGGTTCCCACCTGGCCGCTGCATCAGCTCGCCGGCGTGAAGCGCATGATCGTCTCGACGTATCAGGCGGCTTCGGGTGCCGGCGCTCCCGGCATGGCCGAACTCGAGGCTCAGCTGGCCGCCCTGGGCCGTGGCGAGGAGATTCCCGAGCCGCGCGCGTTTGCCGCCCAGCTGGCGAGCAACCTGATTCCGCAGATTGGCGGCGTCAAGGAGGAGGGCTTTACCTCCGAGGAGATGAAGTTGCAAAACGAGGGCCGCAAGATCATGCACCTGCCCGAGCTGCGCGTGAACTGCACCTGCGTGCGCGTGCCCGTGCTGCGTTCGCACTCCGAGAGCATTACGCTCGAGTTTGAGCGCGATATTACGGTGGAAGAGGCCCGTGCTGCGCTTGCTACCGCTCCCGGCGTCAAGCTGGTTGACGATATGGCTGCCGAGGATGCACACGACCGCTTCCCCATGCCGATGGACACCTCCGACCAGGACCTGATTTGGGTCGGCCGCGTGCGCCGCGACATCTCGAACCCCGACGCTGCGCGCGGCATCACCTTCTGGTGCTGCGGCGACCAAATCCGTAAGGGCGCGGCAACCAACGCCGTCCAGATCGCTAAGCTGCTCTGCGAGTAGTGTGACCTGTCCGGCGGGGGCCGGGCTTAGCTTTCAGAACGTCCTCGACCATGTGTGGCGCCTTGTCCTGCTCCTTCGGAGCCGCGGACAAGGCGCCACACTGGTCTGCGGAGTGTTCTGAAAGCTAAGCCCGGCCCCCGCCTTCGGTGACGCTGTTACGAGCGGACTGCGATGGGGGCGTTGTTGGTTGGGGCCGCTGGGCTGATGGGAGCACGTGGCTGTTGTGGGCCCTGGTCCCGGCGGCGGCCTCGGCGCTTTGCGCCTGCCGCCTTGGGGGACTGTGGGGCGCGGTCGGCAGCTGCGGCGCGTTCGCGCCTGCTGCCTAGGGTGACTTTGGGGTCGATTGGGGTTGTCTGCACAATTCGCGGTATTATGTTGCGGAGTTTTGAAAGGAGCCGCTGGTGGTCACGACGACGTTTGCTTCGCCTTTGGGCGAAATCTTGCTTGCCGCTGATGGCCGCGGTCTGACGGGACTTTGGTTTGAGGGGCAGGAGCATTTTGGCTCCACGCTTCTCCGGGAAGACTCCGAACATGTTGAAGGCACCGATGCGGTTTCTGGTGCTGGCGGCATGTCTTCGGTGAATCCGACAAACGGTGCTGCCTCGTCGGTACTTGAGCGTTCTTGGGCTTGGCTGAATGCTTATTTTGCGGGGCAGGAGCCTCGGTTTACGCCGCCGTTGCATATGATTGGTACGGCGTTTCAGCGCGAGGTTTGGTTTGAGCTGCTTTCTATCCCGCGTGGCGAGGTCGCTACGTATGGTGAGATCGCCCAGCGTGTTGCGGCTCGACATCGTGTACCGGGAAACGAAGCACCCGTTGCGTCTCCCCGTGCCGTGGGGGCCGCGGTCGCGCGTAATCCCATTTCGATTATTGTGCCGTGCCATCGCGTGGTTGCCGCCGATGGTTCGCTCAACGGATATGCCGGCGGCCTCGACCGCAAGGAGTGGCTGCTGCGGCTTGAGGGCGCGTACGAGGAGTAACGCTCGAGCACTTTGCATAGCCAAGATGCCGTGAAAGGACGAGTCACTGTCCCTTCGCGCTCGGTATGCGTCCAAGCCCTCGGCATCTGGGCCTTAAGTTTGGCTAAGCCATATCCTGCGTATTTGAAAACGCGCAGGTTGAGCAGCTAAGGCTGCGCTAAGGCGGTTGACGGTGCGCTATCATCGGCAGTATCGAAACCTGTAGAGCCGTGCGCCAAAGGAACAACTATGAAGCTGATGCTTGCCGAGGACGAACCTGGCCTCTCCCGCGCCCTCATCGCGATTCTTCAACATAGCGACTACGAGGTCGACACCGCCCTCGACGGCCTGACGGCGCTCGAGTATCTACTCACCAACGATTACGACGCCGCAATCCTGGACATCATGATGCCCGGCATGGACGGTATCGAGGTGCTCAAGCGCACGCGTGAGGCCGGCAAACGCCTGCCCATCATCATGCTTACGGCCAAAAGCGAGGTGTCCGATAAGGTCGAGGGTCTGGATGCCGGTGCCAACGATTACCTGACCAAGCCGTTTGCCGCCAAGGAACTGCTCGCGCGCATTCGTGCTATGACGCGCGCCGCGACGGCAATTGACGCCACGACGCTCAGCGTGGGCAACGTGCGCCTCGACACGGCATCGTGCACACTTGTGGGTCCCTTGGGCGAGGAACATCTGGCTAATCGTGAGTTTCAGCTTATGGAGCTCTTTATGCGCAACGCCAGCACGCGCATGCCTACCGAGCGTTTGATGCTCGAGGTTTGGGGTGAGGACGCGCCCGAAGGCGCCAACGTGGTGTGGGTCTACATCTCATACCTGCGCAAAAAGCTGACGGCGTTGGGTGCCAATGTGGCCATCCGCGCGTCGCGCAATCAGGGATATTCGCTTGAGGTTGTCGAGGAGGGCGAATAAGCGTGAGCGCGAGCGCGTGGTGGAAGCGCATGGCGACAAAGCTCGGCATGGGAGCGGACTCGGGTAATCCGGGGCGCGTCGATGCTGCCAGTGCAATGGGACGTCGTCTGCGTCGCAAGTTCATCCTGGTTGCCATGGGTGCCGTGACCGTCGTGCTTACGCTCATCATTGCCGGCATCAACGTCGTCAACTACTCGCATATCTGCAATATGGCCGATGCTCGCCTGGACTATATCTTGGCGGGCAAGAACGGCATTGATTGGACGGATGAGCCTAAGACCGACCCCGGCCAGGATGTGGGCGCCGGTAAGACCGCTGCCGGTGACCGGGTGGCCGTGCGCGCCGGGCATTTTGAAGGTATGACGGCGGAGTCTCCCTTCGACACGCGCTACTTTACGGTGTCGATTGCCGGTGGGCAGGTGACCGATGTCAACACGGCCCGCATTGCCGCGGTGGGCGCTAAGCGTGCTGCACGCATCGCTGCAGGACTATATTCCAAGGGTTGGACCTCGGGCTTTTCTGGTAACTACCGCTATACGGTTACGGTTCAGGGCGACGAGACAACCTATGTGTTCGTGGACTGCTCGCGGGAGCTTGCAAGCTTTCATTCGTTTTTGAGTGCGAGCATGGCAATCAGTTGCATTGGCTGGCTGGCGGTGCTGGCAATTGTGGCGGGCGCCTCGGGTGCGGTGATTCGACCGATGGTTGAGAGTTACAGCAAGCAGAAGCGCTTTATTACCGATGCAAGCCACGAAATCAAGACACCGCTGGCCGTGATCGACGCTGCTAACGAGGTGCAGGAAATCGAGAGCGGCGAGAGCGAGTGGACGCAGAGCATTCACGAACAGGTTAAACGGTTGACGGCACTCACGGAGCGTCTGGTATTTTTAGCTCGCATGGACGAGGGCTCGGCGGGCTTTACCATGACATCGATCGATCTTTCGGAGGCAGTGGACAAGGCGGCGGCGCCGTTTGAGTCGGTGGCGGTTTCGCGCGGCAAGCGTCTGTCGACTTCGATTGCGAGCGGCGTGCGGGCCCATGCCGACGCTGCAGCGGTGGCGCAGGTGGTTGAGTTGCTGCTGGACAACGCCACGCGCTATGCGAGCGAGGGCAGCGTGATTGAGCTGAGCTTGCGCGCGGCCTCGCGCGGTCAGGGTAAGGGCGCCGCTGAACTTGTCGTATCGAACGCCGTGGACGAACTGCCCGAAGGCGACCTGGATCGATTGTTCGACCGTTTCTATCGTGCGGACGTGTCGCGCAGCTCCAAGACGGGCGGCTCGGGCGTGGGCCTATCCGTGGTGCGTGCCATCGCCGAGGCCCATGGCGGGAGCGCTTCTGTCTGCGGCCACGGCAACCAGATCACCTTCACCGTCCGCCTCTAAAACCTGCCAAAATGAACCTGTCCCTTTTTGGTCGGTGCGAAATGGGTAATACTAAGGAGTTATCCGACCAGATGGGAATAAATCGATGGCTTATATCGAATTCAAAGACGTCATCAAGGCATACGGCGAGGGCGACGCCCGCATTCACGCACTCGACGGCGCGAGCTTTACGGTCGAGCGCGGCGAGCTCGCCATCATTTTGGGTGCTTCTGGTGCCGGCAAGACCACGGCGCTCAACATTCTGGGCGGCATGGATACGGCGACTTCCGGCACCGTGACGGTGGACGGGCGCGATGTGAGCTCCGCTAACGAGGCGCAGCTCGTGGAATACCGCCGCGCCGACGTCGGCTTTGTCTTCCAGTTCTACAATCTGGTCCCCAACCTGACGGCGCTCGAAAATGTTGAGCTTGCGGCGCAAATCTGCCCCGATTCGCTCGATGCCGAGCAAACGCTTTGCCAGGTTGGCCTGGGCGAGCGCCTGGGCAACTTTCCGGCGCAGCTTTCGGGTGGCGAGCAGCAGCGCGTGTCCATCGCCCGCGCACTGGCAAAGAACCCCAAGCTGCTCCTGTGCGACGAGCCCACGGGCGCGCTCGACTATAAAACCGGTAAGCAGATCTTGCAGCTGCTGCAGGATACCTGCCGCAAACAGGGCATTACGGTCATCATCATCACGCACAACTCCGCGCTCGCGCCCATGGCCGATCGCCTGATTCGCTTTAAGAGCGGTCGCGTGGAGAGCGAGACGGTCCAGCAAAATCCCGTGCCTATCGAGACGATCGAGTGGTAGCGCCCATGGATCAGGACCGCCAAAACAGCCAACGCCGCGACGCGCGGAACACGGAGCGCGAGCAGGATTTTACGACCTACCGCACTGCCCAAAGCTCAAACGACATGGTGCCGACGGTGTTTCGCCGTGGTGTCTACCGCACGATTCGCGGCAGCCTCAAACGCTTCTTGTCCATCGTCGTGATCACTGCGCTCGGCGTGAGCGTGATGTGCGGCCTCAAGGCGGGTTGCGAGGATCTGTGCGATTCGGTCGACGCTTACTTTGACCAGCAGAATGTTTATGACATTAACGTGCAGTCGACCTATGGTCTGACCGATGACGATCTTGCTGCGATCCAAGAGGTCGATGGCGTCGAAACGGCCGAGGGCATCTACACCGAGACCGCCTACACCGCCGTGGGCACAACGCGCGAGCGCGTGGTCGTGCAAAGTCTCTCCAAGGAGAACATCGATCAGCCAGTGCTCGTGAACGGCGATTTGCCCGAGAGCGCCGATGAGGTCGCGGTGACTTCGAAGTTCCTGAAGGCTTCGGGCAAAAAGCTCGGCGATACGGTGAGTTTTGCCGCCAATGACGCGAGCTCGTCGAACCAAAGCGCCAAGGATCAGTTTGCCGCGGGCGATTACACCATTACGGCCGAGGTCCTCGATCCCACTGATGTGAGCTCCGACTCGACAGTCAACGCCTTTCGCGCTGCTTCGGCGGCGGACTATAAGTTCTATGTGAGCGAGGACGCCGCGACATCTTCTTCCTACTCCGCGGTCCACGTGATCGTCGAGGGAGCCAAGAGCCTCAACTCCTATTCGGATGCCTACGCGGCAAAGATCAACAAGGTCAAGGACAATATCGAGAAGATCCGCGAGGAGCGTGAGAAGGCGCGCGCTCAGGAGCTGACAGTCGACACGCCGGCAAGCTTAGATGCGGCTGAGCGCCAGGCGAATATGCTCTTTGGGATTGAACAGGGCAACATCAACCGCATGGCAGAGGGCAGTGAGGAGCGCGTGCAAGCGCAGGCCGACCTGGACCAGCGTCGCGCCGCCGCCGACCAGCAGTTTGCCGATGCCCGCGCCGAGCTCTCTGACCTGGGCGAATGCACCTGGTACATCCAGGACCGCGGCAATATCGCAAGTTACTCGAGCGTGGAGAGCGATAGCTCGTCAATTGAAGCCATCGCCACGGTGTTCCCGTTCATCTTCTTTATCGTCGCCGTGCTCATCAGCCTCACTACCGCCACGCGTATGGTCGAGGAGGAGCGCACGCTCATTGGCCTGTACAAGGCGCTCGGCTACTCGCGCGAGCGCATCCTGTCCAAATACGTGGACTATGCGCTGTGGGCGTGCCTGATCGGCGGCGTGCTCGGCAATATCATCGGATTTGTGGGCCTGCCGCTGTTCCTGTTTACGGTGTTCGACGACATGTACTCGCTGCCCCAGATGCTGCTTTCGTACGATATCGTGTCGTCGCTCGTGTCGGTGGCGCTGTTTGCCGTGGGCGTGGTGGGCGCCACGATTATCGCCTGCCGCCACGAGATGGCCGAGACCCCTGCCTCGCTCATGCGTCCCAAGGCCCCGCGCGCCGGCTCGCGCATCTTGCTCGAGCGCATCGGCTTTATCTGGCGCCGCATGGGCTTTTTGAACAAGGTGGCAGCACGTAACCTGTTCCGCTACAAAAAGCGCGCCTTTATGACCATCTTTGGCATCGCGGGCTGTACGGCGCTTGTGATTTGCGGCATGGGCATCCGCGATACGTCGGTGGCGCTTTCGCCCAAGCAGTACGGGCATATCACGCGCTATGACCTGCTGGCGGTTGCCAATCCCGACGATTTTTCGCAGACGTGCGCGGCATTGGATGAGCGAAGCGCAGCCAAGGATTCCGACGTGACCGTGACTTCGACGCTGCCGATTATGACCGACAACGTCACCTTTACATTTGGCGGCAAGAGCGAGACCGTGCAGCTGATCGTGGTGCCCGATGACCGCACGAACGACCTGGACGACTACGTGCGTCTCGAGGATGAGTCCAAAGAGCCTCTATCTTTGCGCGACGGAGATGTGTATCTGAGCAAGAGTTCACAGCTGGTACTGGGGATTCAACCGGGCGATACGGCACACGTCCAGGATTCGTCGCTCAACGTAGCCAAGGTCAAAGTCAGCGACATTTCGCTCAACTATCTGGGCAACACGCTTTACATGACGCAGGGCACCTATGAGCGCGCGTTCGGTCGAAGCGCGCGCCTTAACGGCGTCTTTGTGCTGCTTAAGGGCTCGTCGGCCGATCAGATTGCGTTTAGCAAGAAGCTTAAGAGCGACGGTTGGCTCACCATCTCGAGCATGGCTGAACATTGGCAGAACTTCGAGGCGAACTTCACTATCATCAATTCCGTCGTGGTGCTCGTGACCTTTATGGCGGCGTGCCTATCGTTTGTGGTGGTGTTTACGCTGTCCAACACGAATATCTCCGAGCGCGAGCGCGAGCTGGCGACCATCAAGGTGCTGGGCTTCCGCCGTGGCGAGGTGCACCACTACGTCAACAAGGAGACGTTGATCCTCACGGCGATCGGCGCTGCGCTGGGCGTGCCGCTGGGCGGCTTGCTGGCCGAGAGCTTTACCTACATTTTGCAGATGCCGTCGCTGTACTTTGACGTCGAGGTCGAGCCACTGAGCTACGTGCTCGCCGTGCTGCTGGCCTTTGGCTTTACGTTTATCGTCAACCTCGCCACCAATCGTACCCTCAACAAGATCGACATGGTCGGCGCCCTCAAGAGCGCCGAGTAGCCTGCCAAAAAGGGACAGGTTTATTTTGGCAGGTTTTATCTGGGCAAACGCCGGGCAGCCTATAGGTGGCCCGGCGTTTGCCCCGTTTTGCTGGGGATGTTTGTCGTTCGGTGCTCTTACTGGCCAATCCAGTGTTGCGCATAGCTCTTAATGTCCTCGGTAAAACCGTCAAGGTCGTCGAGGGCGATTACGCTGTCGATAAGCAAATTGGCTATCTCGCGGTGCATTGTGCTGCGGCGAATGTCGTTTGCAATTACGCCTGAGGACAGCTTGTCTCTATTGAGGCGCTCTTCTAGTGCCCAAAATCTACTGGACGCTTCACTGTCGCCGTTCAGCATCTCAACGTACTGGCCGATGAGCTTTTCCATATAACGTTCTTGCCATTGAGGAAGCATTTTCTTAAACAGCTTCCAGTCGCTTTCGGCTACGTCCCGCATATGTCCTCCGCTCGTCAAACGGGCTTTCCATTTGCCTTTCATTCTATTTGGTTTTCGCTCGCAGGCGTGGATGAGAGGCTCTCTTTAGCCTTCGAGATTGGGCTTGAATGGGCCGTATGCCACAAAACGGGCCTATCTACTACGTTTAATTGGATGTCCTCAACCATGCCGGGGAAACGAAAAATAAAACCGCAGGTAGAAGACCTGTCGATTTTCGAAAAAGGCGGTCATGGTTGGCCCCTTCGGGCTAAACGTAGTAGATGGCCCCATTTCGTGGCGGACCATCAAACGAACACCGATGCTTGTGCTGTAGCCGCTCCGATCATACGTAAGTTGCGGTGGAATAGTTCCTAGATTCAGCCATTTGCGGGCTAAGCAGGAACTATTTCACCGCAACTGAATTTCAGGCCAGGCACCCGCAGCAAGAAGACGAATAACCTCGGCGAGTATGTAAACGCAGGGCCCTCCGACCCCGCCCGACGATTTCGATTGGCGACCTTTGACGGAGTCAAGGGAGGAGCCAAATCGAAATACGTCGGGCGGGGTCGGAGGGCCCGATGGGATGGATTTCGGCCGAGGCTATTCGTCGCCGAAGCTGATGCCCAACGCCTTGGCCTCGCGCACCAGATCGCTCTGGGGGTCGACATACTTGAGCTTGCCGGCGACCTCCTCGAGCGGCATGTGGCACATCTTTCCATCGCGCAGGGCAATCATGTAGCCAAACTCGCCGCGCAGGCAGCCCAGTGCCGCCTCGACGCCGCACTGGGTCGCAAAGATGCGGTCCTGGGCCTGTCTCTTATAC
>CABSMV010000002.1 GCA_902478935.1 uncultured Collinsella sp.
GGCCCGTGGGTTATACCCTAAGAGCAAACCACCCTTTTTAAGGGTGGTTCTGATTGAAAACCTTGGGACTCGCGTTCGCCCCGGCCGCACGGCGGCATGTGAAGTCGATCGCGAGTTCCGCACGAGCCAGAGAGCACTTAATGTGCTCTCTGCGCGAGTCAGGACTGTCCGAGCAGGCGACTTCACATGCCGCCGTGCGGCCGGGGCGAACACCCTCCAAAGATTTTCAAAAAAGTTGTTGACGCGCGCGTAACGACTCGTCTAATATAATCCTTGCGCGATGGACCTGTAGCTCAGTTGGTTAGAGCGTCCGGCTGATAACCGGGAGGTCACAAGTTCGAATCTTGTCAGGTCCACCACTTTCTTTCGCAATAAACACCCCAGCGAGAGCCGAGTCGCCGCTGGGGTGTTTATTACTGTCTCCGTGGGGGTTTAGCTCAGCTGGGAGAGCGCGGGCTTTGCAAGCCTGAGGTCAGGGGTTCGATCCCCCTAACCTCCACCATGATGGACCTGTAGCTCAGTTGGTTAGAGCGTCCGGCTGATAACCGGGAGGTCACAAGTTCGAATCTTGTCAGGTCCACCATCAAAAATGTGAAGAGCCCTGGGGCATTGCCTCGGGGCTTTTTTCTTACCTATCCAATAAGTTTTTGTGTGCTGTGCGGAAGTTTGGGTAGTATAGCTATTCAATGCGGCGGGCCGCCGCGTGTTAACCGCTACGTACCGGAGGTGTTCCATGGTTCGTGTCGACATAGAGACCATCGTCATGGCCGCCGGTCCCGTGCCATCGCTTATCGTGCTTCGCGAGCGCTGCAGCAAATCGGACTCGCCCGCGCCGCTGCGTTCCCTTTCCATTCAGACTGGTTCGTTTGAAGCTGCTGCCATTAGCCGCGGCATCGATAGCGGTCGCGCCGAGCGCCCGATTACCCATGACCTGTTGCTCGATACTGTTGGTGCCCTGGGTGCCAAGCTCGAACGCATCGAAATCGTTCGCGCCGAGCCGCCCGTGTTTTACGCGACGGTCGTCGTGTTGGCCGATGGCAACGAGCATAAGATCGATGCGCGTCCGAGCGACGCCATCGCCCTCGCCGTACGCAGTAATGCCCCCATGTTCGTTGAAGACGACATCATGAATCGCCTGGGCACCGTTTCTGCCCATGCCGAGGAAGTCGACGACGAGCAAGAGTTCGAGAAGTTCGACGAGTTCGTCCATACGCTCTCCCCCGATGACTTCTAAATGCGGGGCGTCCAGGCTGCGGAGCGTTCGCTGATGGCCGGCGGTATGTCGGCTGAGGCGGCGGCCATTGCGCGCGAGGCCCAGATGCGCTCGGAGGCTTCTGAGGCGGCTCGCATTGCCTATGTGACGCAGGCCCGCACGCTTCGCGAACGCCGCGGCTCGTTTATCAAGATGGTTGTCGTCTCCGCACTTGTCGCGGCAATCTCCTCGCGCCTTCGTGGTACAGTTGGTGCGCTTGGGTTTTCGATTTCGACGGGCTTGGTCATCTGGGGCGTGGTCGATGCCGTGATGCTGACCAACCAGATCAAGGTACTCGATAAGCGCGCCGCCGATATGATGCGCGCCCGCGACGCCGCCGCCAAGATCGCTGCCGAGGCACAAGAGATGTAACGACGCCGGACTCGATGGGAAGGTCTAAAAATGGCACAGGATATGCAGGACGCCGGAAACGTCTCCGCCGAGCTCGACGCCATGGTGTGCGACCTCATCGGGGCATTTTTAGACGACCTGGCCGCTGGTGAGAACCCCGGCGTTGTCGTTGCGATCGAAGACGCCGCGTCCAACCGCTATCTGGCGGCACTCGACGAGGACGGCGAGGAGGCATGCCTCGAGGCTGCCACCAACTTTATCTCTGAGCACAAGATGGGCCTTAAGGACGAGGGCCTGGGTCGCATCGCCCGTTACGCCATCGGCTACACTGGTTGTGTCGAAATCGATGGCGGCTACCATGACGCCCTGCTTGTGAGTTTCTTTGAGACGACGCTCGAGAGCGGCTTTTCGGCATACGTACTGTACGAGGGTGTGGGCGCCGGCGATGGTTTTATGTGGAGCGACCCTGAACCTGCAGGCGAGGAAACCCCTCTTATCTAAAATCGCTAAAATAAACGAGTTTTCGGTAAAAGGCTCAAAATTCCCGCCGAGCGTTGTGTTGCTGGGCGGGTCGCATACGCGTGCCGGTTGTATATAGATAGAAGATAGGGGAACTACATGCGCGTAGACAATCTGAGGAACATCGCCATCATCGCTCACGTCGACCACGGCAAGACGACGATGGTCGACAAGCTCCTGCGTGCCACGGACGCCTTCCGTGCCAACCAGCAGGTCGAGGACCGCGTCCTGGATTCTAACGACCAGGAGCGCGAGCGCGGCATTACGATTCTCGCCAAGAACATCTCTATCGAGTACAAGGACGTTAAGATCAACGTCATCGACACCCCGGGCCACGCTGACTTTGGCGGCGAGGTCGAGCGCGTGCTGCGTATGGCCGACGGCGCCCTGCTGCTGGTCGATGCCTTTGAGGGCCCCATGCCCCAGACCCGCTTCGTGCTGCGTCACGCCATCGACACCGGCCTCAAGATCATGATCGTCATCAACAAGATCGACCGTCCGGGCGCCAACCCCGAGAAGGCCTACAACGACTGCCTGGACCTTATGGCCGACCTGGGCGCCACCGACGACCAGCTTGAGTTCGCCATGGAACACGTGGTCTACGCCAGCGCCATGAATGGCTTTGCCCGCCTTGACCCCAACGACGGCAACATGGACATGTATCCGCTGCTCGATATGATCATTGACGACATGCCCGCGCCCGAGGTTGACGAGAACGCCCCGCTGGCCATGCAATGTGTGACCATCGACCACTCCAACTTCGTTGGCCGCATCGGTATCGGTCGCGTGTACTCCGGCACCATTCACCAGGGCGATCAGATCCTGGTCGTCAAGAACGACGGTTCCAGCGCTACCGCTACCGTCAAGCAGCTCTTTACTTTCGACTACCTGGGTCGCACCGAGTGCCAGGAAGTCGGCGCCGGTGACATCGCCGCCGTCGTGGGCATCGACCGCACCGATATCGGCGATGTCTACACCGATCCCGAGAACCCCGTTGAGCTCGAACCCATCGAGATCGACCCGCCGACCCTGTCCATCGTCTTTGAGGCTTCGACCTCCCCGCTCGTCGGCCGCGACGGCGACATCGTGGGTGCCCGTCAGCTCAAGGAGCGCCTGTTCAACGAGGCCGAGAACAACGTGACCATGAAGATCGAGGAGCTCGAGGACAAGAGCGGCGTCGAGGTCTCGGGCCGCGGCATTCTGCACCTGTCCGTCCTGATGGAGTCCATGCGTCGCGAGGGCTTTGAGTTCCAGGTCGGCCGTCCCCGCGTTCTGTTTAAGAAGGACGAGAACGGCAATAAGCTGGAGCCCGTCGAGCAGGCCGTCGTCGAGTGCCCGGACGAGTACTCGGGCAAGGTCGTTGAGGTCTTCGGCACCTCCGGCGGCATCATGACGAGCATGGATACCTCGGGTATCGTGACGCACCTCGAGTTTAAGATCCCGACCCGCGGCATCATGGGTCTTAAGAACCGCATCATGAACGTCACTCACGGCGAGGGCGTGTTCTACCACACCTTCCTGGAGTACGGCCCCTATGCCGGCGAGATCGGCAACCGCCAGAACGGCGCCATGATCTCCATGACCACCGAGAAAGCCGTTGCCTACGCTCTGGGCACGCTGCAGGAGCGCGGCCAGCTGTTTGTTGAACCGGGTACCGAGTGCTACGAGGGCATGATCGTGGGCGAGCGCAGCAAGGCCGGCGACATGGTCGTCAACATCGCCCGTACCAAGAACCTGGGCAACCAGCGTTCCTCGACCTCCGATATCTCCGTCCAGCTGGTGCCGCCCCGCACCTTCTCGCTGGAGGAGGCGCTGGAGTACATCGCCGACGACGAGCTGGTGGAGATCACTCCCAAGAACATCCGCCTGCGCAAGCGTCTGCTCAATGCTACCGACCGCAAGAAGGCCGCAGTCCGCGCCGGTCAGGTCAACAAATAAGCGCCGAGCTTTATAGCGACTAACAAGAAAGGGCGCCGACCATCGCGGTCGGTGCCCTTTTTGGTGCACAGGGATTGAGTTGGTCTGCACCACCGCAAAGGTGTCTGTCCCCTTTGTGGTGGTTGACGGCTAGGCGGAAGGAAGGCCCGGAGTATTGGCGGCCTGCTGCGGCTTGAGGCGGGCGTTGCGCCAGATGATCTGGATGACGTAGCCGAGCGTAAAGACGAAGGCTACGCCGCTGACAAAGCTGCCCATAAGGGGAAGTGCCGTGAGTGCGCCCGCGGCGATACCGCCCACGGCGGCCATGGCGTAGCGGTTCTGGCTGTGTCCGATCATGCGTGCGATCGCGGTGCCCGTAAACGCCGCCGAGACCAGAGCGATACCGATCACGGCGCACATGAGAGCTCCGGCGAGTGACAGACCTGCAATCGAGATGATGAGTAACAGGACGGCGGGAACGGCGGCCACCGTGCCCAAAAGACCGCTCACCCACAGAGGGGTAGGTCGTTGACGAAGCATGCCGGCGGCGCTGGCGGTCGCGCGCGGAAAGACGAGCTCGAGGAGGATCGCGACAAAGCAGGTGGAAAGCGCCGCGGCGACGATGCCGCCGATGGTGTCGTTAATCGTTGAGGTGTTCTCGTTCTCGGTACGGTCGATCTTGAGGGCTCCGACCTGAGCGCCCTCGGCCCGCTCGGGGTCCTCGGAAACATGCGCGCTCACGGTGCCGGTGATGCGGGCGTTTTTGCCCAAGACGAGCTTATCGGCCCAAACCTCGACATCGCCCTCGACGGTGCCGTCGATGGTCACCGTATCGCCTGCAAGTGCTGCCGACTTGGTGGAGCCTCGCAGGGCAACAGTATCGCCCATCGCGTAAAAACAGTTGGCGGTGCTACCGGTGTTGAGCACGACGTGCTGACCGGCTACCGTCACGCTGCCATCGATTGCGGTTTTGGAGATATCGATGGTGCGCGCCGCCAGGCGAATGGCGCCGCCTACGGTGCAGTCGCGAATCGATAGGCTGTCGCATGCCGCGATAATATCGCGGCCGATGGAGGCATCGTCCAGGTTAAGGCTTTGGCCAGCCCAGTACAGGTCGCCCGCGACGCCAGACGGATTTGAGTCAGCTTCGGTTGCGAGTACGTTGCCCGCGGTGTCTGTGCCGGCGAACGACGCCGTGGGAAGTACGGTCAGCGCAAGCGCAATCAGTACGAATAGGAGGGCGATGCGGGCCTGCGCTTTGTGGCGCTTGGTCGACGGTTCTAGGTTGCAAGGCATAGTGAATCCTTCGTTAGATACTCGGCGTATATCTAACAGGGTACCCAACGTGCGAGCGCTCTAAAAGAACCTCTCGGTTGCATTTCGAAAGGTCGTGCCGTGCTATCTACTTTTTGCGATGTAAAAAGTGCGCGATGTCTTCTTCGGTGGGGCTTTTGATGTCAAAGCGCAGCGAGAGCCAGCGCAGACCCATGGTCACGATAACGCATACGACCAGCGCGGCGACATTGCTGACCAAGCCACTCATGACGAGGCTTACATAGCTTGCCGATCCGGCGATGGCCGCGATGGCATAAAAGTTGGTGCGTTGGAAAATGCCCGGAACCACGCCCATAAAGCCGTCGCGCAGCATGCCGCCGCCCACCGCGGTGAAAAAGCCCATCATGATGCAAACGACGGGTGCAAATCCGTAGACCAGTGCCTTGTCTGCGCCGGTTGCCGCATAGATGCCGACCGAGATGATGTCGAGCAGGGGGATGAGTTTGTCGGGCTTATCGACGATTGCCGGGAAGATGTAAATGATGGCCGCCGTGGCGATGGAGAGCGGCAACGCCATTGGCTGGTTGAGGATGTAGACGTTGCCGACCTGGAGTGTCATGTCGCGCAAAAGACCGCCGCCCAGACCGCAGACTACCGCGAGTGCGACCGCGCCCACCAGGTCGAGCTTGTGTTCGCGCGCAACCAGCACACCCGAGATCGATGCAGCGACAACGGCGAACATCTCGAGCCAAAATGGGATAGCGACCATGGCATCCGAGGCATGTGAGGTAACGGTTATGGCGGCGACGACGGGCAAGATGGGGTCCTTTGAGTTACGGGATTGGACAATGCCCGTATATAGTACATGTTCGGCGACGATCGCGACCCTATTGCTCGGCAAACGGTCGGGACTGGGTGCGGTCATAGGTTTCAAGTATGTGCATCAGCCTCCAAAGATATCGAAAAATATCGTTTTTGGAGGGTGGTGTACATGTTTGGGGATCTGGGTTGATGCTGAACGCGATGAGGGCGTGGCTGAATAGGAGGGATGTCTATATTTTGATCGGAGCTCAAAATTTATCCGGTCGGCTTACGCCGACCGCGCTGCGCTAAAAACGCGCCACTGGTGCGTTTTCTTTACGCTTTGCGCCCTGGCGGGTTCGAACCCCTCCTTCTTCGCCGTATTTGCTTGTTAGGGACTCAAAACAAAAAAGCTCCCATTCCTGGGAGCTTTCACAACCAAAATGGCGGAGGAGGAGGGATTCGAACCCTCGTGACCTTATACAGGCCAAACGGTTTTCGAGACCGCCGCATTCAACCACTCTGCCACCCCTCCGCGTGGGGTAAAAACAAAGCAGGCACTAAGGCCTGCTTTGGAATTAACTGGCGGAGAGTCAGGGATTTGAACCCTGGAGACGCTTTTGACGCCTACACGATTTCCAATCGTGCTCCTTCGGCCACTCGGACAACTCTCCGTTAAATGCGAAAGTCAGTATACACGAGGAATCGAAAAGTGCAAACAGAAAACTTGGCATTTTTTAAAGCGCTCGCTCCGCACCCGTATCCGGCATGTGCCAGATGAGTACTAAAAAAGCATCCTGACCAGCCAGATCCCGCTCGATGATCTGTTCAAAATAGGTATTCATGAATGACGTGGCAGCGAATTTAAAAATTTTGAGGCAATCGATCGAACCGGTGGTATGCATTTCGTGACCACAACCCTGCAATCGGCGACCTGCGGTTTGACTCAGGTTGTCCTCGCCGCAGCGTATCTTGCTATCGAATCCGTCAAGCTCTTGGTCAGCATTTGGTTGGAATACGCATGAAGAGCCGTGTAAGCATGGGTATATGTGGAGGTCATGAGGTTGTAGCTGCATATTCTTGCAGCCTGGGAGGTTGAAAGATATTATTACCAAGTCTTTTCCTGCTTCAGGCGCACCTTCACGACCTGAAGCCACATTTGCCCAGAGGAGGTGACAATATGAAGGCTTATGAACTGCTGTTCTTTGTTGACCCGTCGCTCGACCCCGAGACTCGTCTCGCTGTTATGAAGCGTATCGATACCACGATCGCTGAGGGCGCTGGCAAGGTCGACTCCGTTGACGAGTGGGGCAAGCGCAAGCTCGCCTACGAGATCAACGACCTCACCGATGGTGACTACACCCTCATCAACTTCCACGCAGATCCTACCCAGATCGCCGAGCTTGATCGCGTCCTGCGCATCACCGACGCTGTGGTCCGCCACATGATCGTCCGTCGCGACGACCAGGAGTAAGACTGTCGTTTTGGACTGGGCTAGTGCCCCAAGAGGAAGTAGTGAGTTATGAGTATCAATCGAGTGAACATCACCGGTAACCTCACCCGCGATCCCGAGCTGCGCGCCACCGCCGGCGGAACCCAGGTTCTGTCCTTTGGCGTCGCCGTGAACGATCGTCGCCGCAACGCGCAGACTGGCGAGTGGGAGGACTATCCCAACTTTGTTGACTGCACTATGTTCGGCACCCGCGCCGAGGCCGTGAGCCGTTTCCTGGCAAAGGGAAACAAGGTCGCGATCGAGGGCAAGCTGCGCTACAGCTCTTGGGAGCGCGACGGTCAGCGCAGGAGCAAGCTTGAGGTCATCGTCGATGAGATCGAGTTTATGAGCTCCCGTGGTGGCCAGGGTGGCTACGATCAGGGCGGTTACGCCCCCGCAGCTCCCGCGCCCGCAGCACGTCCTGCCGCACCGGTGGCTACGCCGCCCGCGGTCGACGTCTACGATGAGGACATCCCGTTCTAAGGGTTGTTCACCTATTTTTGAGTGAGAGGCGGCTTCGGCTCGCCGAAGTTGCCAAATGAAAGGTATTTTGACATGGCTAATGATTATTCTGCACGTCAGCCGCGTCGTAAGTACTGCCAGTTCTGCAAGGAGAACACTGAGTTCATCGACTATAAGGACACTCAGCTTCTCCGTAAGTACATGACCGACCGTGGCAAGATCAAGCCCCGTCGCGTCACTGGCGCTTGCACGCAGCATCAGCATGACATCGCCAACGCCATCAAGCGCGCCCGCGAGATGGCTCTCCTGCCGTACACCGTCCCCGTGGTTTCCTCTCGTGGCAACCGCGACCGCGGCTAAGAAGGGAGACGCATCATGAAGGTTATTCTTCTCGATGAGATCAAGGGCAAGGGCGGCGAGGGTGACGTCGTAGAGGTCGCTCAGGGTTACGCTGAGAACTTCCTGTTCCCCAAGAAGCTCGCTGTTGCCGCCACCAAGGGCAACCTCAAGCAGCTTGACGAGCGTCGCAACAACATCGCCAAGCGCGAGGCCGTCCGTCTGGCTACCGCCAACGAGACCAAGGCTGCCTTCGAGGGCAAGCAGGTCACCGTTGACGTCAAGGTTGGCGACGAGGGCATCCTCTTTGGCTCCGTTACCGCCGCTATGATCGCTGACGCCATCAAGGATCAGCTCGGTATGGACATCGACCGCAAGCGCGTCGAGCTCGGTAAGCCCATCAAGGTTGCCGGTGCCCACACCGTCGCTATCTCGCTGTACCGCGAGATCAAGGCCGAGGTTGTCGTTCTCGTCGGCGTTACCGCCGAGGAGCTCGCTGCCGAGGCTGAGGTTGAGGAGACCGCTGAGGTCGCCGAGGCCGAGACCGCCGAGGTCGAGACCGAGGCTGCTGCCGAGTAGCATTTGCTGCAACGCAACAATCTTGTTCTAAGAAGGGCGCTCTGGGAGACCAGGGCGCCCTTTTATTTTTTGCGCTGGGTGAGTGTCGTGGCAGTCATTGAGATGCGGTCCCGTGTATGGGACCGTTCATCCGTTTGGTTCGGTGATGATTGCCAAGCCGCGGCTCGATTTATAGCCGCGGCTGATACTATGGATGCTCGCAAGCGATATGAATGAGGACGCTCATGGCATATGACGATAGGGAGACGGGGCTGACGGTCGAGGACCGTGGCTCTAAGTTGGGTCTCCCCCAAAACCAAGATGCAGAGGCCAACGTACTGGCCGCTATGCTGCTATCGCCCGAGGTGGTCGAAGAGGCCCAAGTCGAGCTGCAGCCCGATGACTTCTACCGGCCCATTCATAAGACCATCTATACCGCGATGGTCGATATGTATAACAGTCGCATCCCCATTGACTCTATCTCGCTGATCGATTACCTGCGAAGCATCAACAAGCTCGATGCCGTGGGCGGCGAGGCGTACATTTTGGAGCTGATGGGACAGACTCTGTCGCTCGTCAACTGGCAGCACCATGCCGCCATCGTTCGCCGCGACTCGATGCTGCGTGAGCTGATTGGCGCCACCAACGAGATCAACGCGCTGGCCTACAACGCCCCCACCGACACCAAAGAGGTCGTGGAGCTGGCCGAGAGCAAGCTGCTCAAGGTCACGGCGCGTGAGGTTAAGTCGAGCTACAAGACGCTGACCGAGTTTATGGTCGAGGCCTATAACGAGGCCGAGGAAGTGTGCAAGGCCGGCGGTCAGGCTGCAGGCGTGCCCACGGGCTTTCCGTCGCTCGACCGTATGCTCATGGGTTTCCGCGAGGGCCAGCTCATCATTATCGGCGCCCGCCCCGCCGTTGGTAAGACGTCGTTCGCCCTGAACTTGGCGCTCAACGCCGCCGCCGCGGGCTATACCGTCGGCTTCTTCTCGCTGGAGATGTCGGGCAAGGAAATTGCCCAGCGTCTGATTTGCGCCTATGCCATGATCTCGATCAGCGACTTCCGTACGGGCCGCATTAGTCCCGAGCAGTGGGCCAACATCAATGAGGCCACGCAGACGCTGTCCAAGCTCGATATTCTGATTGACGATACGCCCGGCACCACGGTGACCGAGATTCGCGCCAAGAGCCGCCGCATGCTCCATAACAAGGAGAAGGCCATCATCATCCTGGACTATTTGCAGCTGGTGAGTCCCCCGCCGGGACGTCGTTCCGAGAGCCGCACCGTCGAGGTCTCCGAGATGTCGCGTGGTCTGAAGATTATGGCCAAGGAGCTCAAGATTCCGCTGATCGCGCTGTCGCAGCTGTCGCGTCAGGTCGAGTCCCGTACCGGCAAGCGCCCGCAGCTGTCCGACCTGCGTGAATCGGGCTCCATCGAGCAGGATGCCGATATCGTCATGTTCTTGGACCGATCCGCCGACGAGGCCGAGGCCTCGCGCGACGACCGACCCGACGAGGGCGTTACGCGTATCGTCGTGGCCAAGAACCGTTCGGGCCCGATTGGCGACGTCGACCTGATGTTCCTGCCGGCATCCACCAAGTTCTATGAGCTTGATGGGGCGCATACCGAGGAGTAGGACAGGCGCCCGTTGCACGGGTATACTGGAAATGTTTTGTGCTTCTGCGCACTTGCGGTGTGCGGACAGTCCATGAATGTGAGGAGTAAACATGCCGTCAACCGTTTTGGTCGGTGCCCAGTGGGGCGATGAGGGCAAGGGTAAGATCTGCGACCTGGTCGCCGGCGACTTTGATGCCGTCGTGCGCTATTCGGGCGGCAACAACGCCGGCCACACCATCGTCGTCAACGGCAAGAAGTACGGCCTGCACCAGGTGCCCTCCGGCATCATGTATTCCGACCACGTGTCGGTGATCGGTAACGGCTGCGTCGTCAACCCCAAGGTCGTCCTTGAGGAGATCGACATGTTCGAGGCCGACGGCATCACCACCAAGGATCTCAAGATCAGCGGCAACGCGCATGTCATCATGCCGTACCACATCGATCTGGATGGCGCCTTTGAGCAGAAGCTCGGCAAGAAGAACATCGGTACCACCAAGCGCGGCATCGGTCCGTGCTACCAGGACAAGATGGCCCGTATTGGCCTGCGTATGCAGGACATGCTGGATGAGGCGCTGTTCCGCGATAAGCTGGAGACCGCTCTTGCCCGCGTGAACCCCGAGCTAGAGCTCATCTACAACCTGCCCACCTACACCGTGGATCAGATTTGCGATGAGTACCTGCCCATGGCCGAGCGCCTGCGTCCCTACATCACCGAGACGAGTCTGCTGCTCAACAACATGATTGACGAGGGCAAGGACCTGCTGTTTGAGGGCGCCCAGGCGACGCTGCTCGACATCGACCACGGTACCTATCCGTACGTGACGTCTTCCAACTGCACCGCCGGCGGCGCCATCACCGGCTCCGGCGTCGGTATGAAGAACGTCGACCGCGTACTGGGCGTCATGAAGGCCTATATCACCCGCGTCGGTTCGGGCCCCATGCCCACCGAGCTTTCCTATGAGTCCGAGGCCGGTCACACGCTGACCGAGGAGGGCTACGAGTACGGCGTGACCACCGGTCGCCGTCGTCGCTGCGGCTGGTTCGACGGCCCCATCGCCAACTACGCCTCGCGCGTCAACGGCCTCACCGATATCGCCATGACCAAGCTCGACGTGCTTTCGGCTTTCGACACCATCAAGGTGTGCGTGGCCTACGACGTCGATGGTGAGCGCTATACCAGCGTGCCCGAGCATCAGGTTCGCTTTGAGCACGCCAAGCCCATCTACGAGGAGCTTCCTGGCTGGAAGTGCGATATCACCGGCTGCCGCAGCTTTGAGGAGCTGCCGCAGGAGGCTCAGGACTACGTGGCGTTTATCGAGGATCTGGCACACACCCGCGTGACGTTCATTGGCGTTGGCGCTGGTCGCGAGCAGATCATCAACCGATTCTGGAAGTAATCGGGACTATTTGGTTATTGCGATATACCCCTTTGCAGCCCGGACGGGCGGCCGAGGGGTATATTTGCTTGCAAAGGGCTCGCGCGGAGCGGGCCGTTCATCCATAGAGGAGGCACCCTTGAAGGCGGACACTCAAACCATCGACATCCTGTTGTTGGGCAGCGGCGGCCGTGAGCATGCTTTGGCAGCTAAGCTCGCAGCATCACCGCGCGCCGGCAAGCTCTACATCGCGCCGGGTAACGGCGGCACCGCGAGCTGCGGCGAGAACGTTGTTCTCGACGACTGCGATCCTGCGGCCGTGGCGGCGTTTGCGCAGAGCCACGGATGCGGACTCGTGGTAATTGGCCCCGAGGCTCCGCTCGTGGCGGGCGTGGCCGACGCCGTGCGCGCGGCGGGTATTCCCTGCTTTGGCCCGGGTGCCGAGGGCGCCCAGATGGAGGGCTCCAAGCTGTTCTCCAAGCAGCTCATGGAGCGTGCGGGCATTCCGACGGCGGCCTATGGTTCGTTTACCGACGAGGCTTCGGCTCTCGCCTACGTGCGCGAGCAGGGCGCCCCGCTGGTCGTGAAGGCCGACGGCCTTGCCGCGGGCAAGGGCGTTATCGTGGCGACTGAGCTCGAGCAGGCCGAAGAGGCCGTGCGCGAGTGTTTTGGCGGCACCTTTGGCGATGCCGGCAATACCGTGGTCATCGAGGAGATGCTGACCGGCCCCGAGTGCTCGCTGCTGGCCTTTACCGACGGCAAGACCGTGCGCCCCATGGCCACTTCGCAGGACCACAAGCGTGCGCTCGAGGGCGACAAGGGTCCCAACACCGGTGGCATGGGCGTTTACAGCCCGGTACCCATCGTGACCGACGAGGAGCACGCCACCATGGTGAAAGTCATGGAGCAGACCGTGGCCGAGCTCGCTGCCGAGGGCATCGACTACCGCGGCTGCCTGTATGGCGGCTTTATGCTCACCCCCGCCGGCCCCAAGGTGCTGGAGTTCAACGCCCGCTTTGGCGACCCCGAGACGCAGGTCGTGCTGCCGCGCCTCAAGAACGACCTGGTCGAGGTTATGCTCGCCTGCGCCAACTGCGAGCTTGATCAGATTGAGCTCGACTGGCGTGACGAGTGGGCCGTGGCTGTTGTTCTGACGAGCGCGGGCTATCCCGGCAGCTACGAGAAGGGCAAAGTCATCACCGGCATCGCCGACGCCGAGGCCATGGAGAACGTGACCGTGTACCATGCCGGCACCGCCGTGGTGGACGGCCGGCTCGTGACCAACGGCGGCCGTGTGCTTGCCGTGACCGCGCTGGGCGATACGTTTGAGAACGCCCGCAACCTTGCCTACGAGGCCTGCGAGAAGATTGATTTTGAGGGCAAGACCCTGCGTCACGACATCGGCCTGCGCGCGCTGCGCGGCCGCGACGCCTGGGATGCCTAAAATCCGAGAGGAATGAGACGGATGGACGAGAAGAACGAAGAGCTCGTGGACGCGCAGATCGTCGAAGAGGACAGCCGCGTGTATGGGCACGCCGAGGGCGAGCCTGGTGGCGAGGTCGCTGACGAGCCGGCGCTGGTACTGGGCGATGACGACCCGCACGATGCCGAGCTGCACGAGAAGATTCTTTCGGAGGAGTGCGCCTGGAAGGGCAAGATCCTCGATGTCCACCGTCTTGAGGTTGAGCTGCCCAACGGTCGCCGCAGCGCCCGCGATATCGTTCGCCATCCGGGTGCGGCGGCTGTTGTGGCACTGACCGAGAGCGGCAAGATCGTACTGGTGCGTCAGTACCGCACCGCCATCGACCGCGTGACGGTCGAGATTCCCGCCGGCAAGCTCGATCCAGGCGAGGACCCGCTCGATTGCGCCAAGCGCGAGCTGCATGAGGAGACGGGCTTTAGGGCTGGTCGCATTCGCTTTTTGACGTCGATTGTCACGTCCTGTGGCTTCTGTGACGAGATCATTCACATCTACCTGGCCACCAAGCTCGAGTTCGATGCACCCAACCCCGATGATGACGAGTTTGTCAACGTGGACCTCGTGCCGCTGCACGAGCTGATCGACGCCGTGCTCGACGGCAAGATCGAAGACGCCAAGACCGTCGTAGGCGCCTTGGCCTGCGATAGCATCGCGCACCGCCTTGGGGGCACGGAGTTTTAACGAGTGGGGATAGCCCTGGGACAAGTACTACTGATTGCTTTGTTCCAGGGCCTTACGTTGCTGATATTTCTTTGAGGATCACATGCTGAAGAGGTTTCTTTCGTATTACGAGCCCCAGATGGGGCTTTTTGTTGCTGATACTGTTTGTGCTCTGGTGCTTGCCGCCATTGACCTGGCGTTTCCCATTATCCTGCGCAATTTGACCGGTGGGCTGTTTACTCAGGGTCAGGCTGCCATTATGCAGGCGCTCGGCATGATCGCGGTGGGCTTGGTGCTGATGTATGCCGTCCGCTGCGCCTGCCGCTACTTTGTGAGCTATTGGGGTCACGTGATGGGTGCGCGCATGGAGTCCAAAATGCGCGAGGACCTGTTCGACCAGTATGAGCGCTTTAGCTTTGCGTACTTCGACCGCAACAGTTCGGGCGACATGATGAGCCGCGTGGTCAACGATCTGTTCGATATCTGCGAGGCGGCGCATCACGTGCCCGAGTGGATCATCATCTGCGGCATCGAGATTATCGGCTCGTTTGTGATCCTCTTTACCATCGCCCCGGTGCTGGCACTTGCCATGGCTGTGGTGACGGCGGCGTTTGCGGTCATCATGTTTTGGCAGAACATGCGTATGCGCGAGGTCTTTAGCGACAACCGCAAAAAGATCAGTGGCATCAATGCGCAGCTGCAGGATTCGCTGGCGGGCATGCGCGTAGTCAAGAGCTTTGCCAACGAGGAGACCGAGCGTGCCAAGTTCCGCGCCTCCAACAATCGCTATCTTTCGTCCAAGGAGAACATGTATCACGCCATGGGCGTCTATACCGCGACGTATGGCCTGCTCTCTGGTGTGCTCTATGTGATCGTGGTGCTGCTGGGCGGCTGGCTGGTCGCCCAGGGACAGCTGCAGGCGGTCGATATGGCGACCTTTGCACTCTATATTTCGCTGTTCTGCACGCCGCTCGAGACACTCGTCAATTCGGCCGAAACGTATCAGAAGGCTATCGCCGGCTTTAAGCGTATGGACGAGGTGCTTTCGACCGCGCCGGATATCCAGGACAAGCCGGGCGCTACGGATCTGCAGGTGACTGCCGGCGCCGTGGAGTATCACGACGTGTGCTTTAACTACGAGGATGTTGAGCTGGGCGAGGGCGATGCCGACGAGCGTCCCGTTATCGACCATATGGACCTGTCCATCAAGCCCGGGCAGACCATCGCTTTGGTTGGCCCTTCGGGCGGTGGCAAGTCCACGACCTGTTCGCTGCTGCCGCGCTTTTATGACGTGGCTGCCGGATCCATTAGCATCGACGGCCAGGACGTGCGTGATGTGACGCAGCAGAGCCTGCGTCGCGCCATCGGCCTGGTGCAGCAGGATGTCTACCTGTTTGACGGTACGATTGGCGAGAACATCGCCTACGGCAAGCCGGGCGCTACGGCAGAAGAGATCGCCGAGGCCGCCCGTCGCGCCAACATCGATGCCTTTATCGAGTCGCTTCCGCAGGGCTACGACACCGTGGTGGGCGAGCGCGGCAGCCGTCTTTCGGGCGGACAGAAGCAGCGCGTTGCCATCGCGCGCGTGTTTCTCAAGAACCCCAAGATCCTGATTTTGGACGAGGCGACGAGTGCTTTGGATAACGAGAGCGAGGAGGCGGTGCAGGAGTCACTCGAAGAGCTGGCACGCGGCCGCACCACGATTATCATCGCCCACCGTCTTTCGACCATTAAGCATGCCGATGAGATTGCGACCGTTGAGCATGGTCGCGTTGTGGAGCGTGGCACGCACGAGGAGCTTCTCGCCCGTGGCGGCACCTATGCCCGTTACTATCGAATGCAGTTCGAAGGTGCGCGTGCGCACGAGCTCGACTGATTGATATGACAGGAAGATCATGGCTGATAAGAACCCTTTGACTCCGGAAGAAGTGACGGAGTTATTCTCCGAAATCGATGCATCCGGCGTCTTGGATCCTACGCTTGCCAAAAAGCGTACCGAGCGCATGCGCGAGAAAGAGGCCGCCGTCAAGCGCGGTGACAAAGCGGCGCTAGCGCAGCTGCGCAGCGAGGACCGCGCGAGCCAGGCAAAACATATCGACCCGCTGTCCGAGGACGATCCTTCGGGCTCGCAGGTGAGCCATACCATTACGAAGACCGCGATGGCCGTGGTCATCGGTATTTTGGTGCTGATCGTGGGCATGCAGATTGGCTACGGCGTGATGCGTCGTCTGAACACCGCCAACCTGTCCGAGAACGTTTCGGTCGATACCGTTTCGACCGCGCTGAAGGGCGGCCTTGAGTGGGGCAATGGCTTTACGCAGTTCCCGCTCGATTTTACCGTCGATGAAGCCGATGAACGCACGGGCACGGTCGAGGTGACGGTGTTGGACACATCGTCTGCCAACGAGCTCGAGCTGCTGTCCAACGGGCAGATTCAGGCCGCGGCGCTTGCGACCAACGCGTTGCTCAACGATAAGATCGACCGCGTGGTGTATAACGTTCACGCCTATATCGACGAGAATAGCAACATTCAGCACGATTCCTTCTTTGGCATGTTCCCCGCGCGCGGCCACCAGAGCGCCATTTTGACGTTCGTGTGGACCAAGAGCTCATCCAACGCCACGAGTATCGACTGGAAGATGCGCATCGTGAGTATGGATGACACCATCGCCGAGCGCATTCAGAAGCAGGTGAACTCGGTGTCGTCGTTGATTGAGGACCCGGTGGTGAGCCAGACCAAGATTGACGAGGAAAAGGCCGAACGTGACCTGGAGCATCTTCTGCATGGCCGCGAGATTTTCCGCGGCGGCAGGCCCGATCGCACACCGTCCAAACTGCTGGAGCAGGATAAGAAAAAGTAAGACGTCATCATCCCGCGTGAGCCACAAGCCCCGCGGGATGATTTTTAATCCTCGTCCTAGAAAAATCATTATGCATAGAAAGTCATAATTATCATTTCGTAAACATTTCGATGAAATTAACGCCATGAGGCATGCTTACGGTTACAATACCGCGAGGCCTAACTACACACCTTTAAGCCGGTCCTGTGAGACCGGGAAGGAGAACTATGGCGAACAACCATACCGCGGGCGCTGCCGCCCGCACCTTCGCGCCCAGCGAGCTTTGCCAGCGTATGCTGGCCAAAACCAGCAAGGGCACCTGTGGTCCCTGCATCCTGTATCTTGAGGATGGGACCATTTTTTATGGACGTGCATGCGGCGCCGAGGGCACCGCGACCGGCGAAGTCTGCTTCAACACCTCGCTCGAGGGCTACTTTGAGGTCATGACCGACCCGAGTTATGCCGGCCAAATCGTAACCATGACCTATCCGCAGATCGGCAATTACGGTATCGACGAGACCGACGTCCAGTCGGCCTTCCCCGGCGACGCCGTGCGCCCTGCGAGCGCTCCGGCTATGCGCGGCATGATCGTTCGCGACATGTGCGCCACGCCTTCTAACTGGCGCTCGGCCGTCAGCGTGCCGGAGTACCTGCGCGCTCACGGCATCGTCGCTATCGAGGGTGTCGACACCCGCGCCCTGGTGCGCCATCTGCGCGATAATGGTTCCAAGATGGGCATTATCTCGACCGAGATCTTCGACGTCGACGAGCTTGCCGAGCGTCTGGCCGCAGCGCCCACGCTGGTAGGCGAGAACCTGGTCAAGACCGTGAGCTGCCCTGAGCCCCACGCCTTTGCCGCCGTCGACCTGCCTGCCACGCATGACTTTGCACTTGCGGCTGCCGCTCCTGCCCGTCACAAGGTGGTCGCCTACGACTGCGGTGTGAAGCGCGGTATTCTGGAGGGGCTGGTCCGCGCCGGCTGCGACCTTACCGTCGTGCCGTGGGATACGCCCGCCCAGCAGGTGCTCGACATGAATCCCGACGGTGTCTTTTTGTCCAATGGCCCCGGCGACCCCGACGCCGTGGTGGAGACCTACGAGCAGGTGCAGCAGCTGATCGGCAAGGTGCCGGTCTTTGGTATTTGTCTTGGTCACCAGATGATCAGCCTGGCCTGCGGCGCCCAGATGGAAAAGCTTAAGTTCGGTCACCGCGGCGGCAACCAGCCGGTCATGAACCTGGTGAGCCGCCGCGTGGAGATCACCGCGCAAAACCACGGCTTTGGCCTGCTGTTCCCCAGTCTGGGCAAGCTTGTCCCCGAGCTTTCGGGCGGCGAGACCGAGCATGCGGCCGATGGAGATCTGCGCGCCTGGGTGCGCCGCGGAATCGCGCCGGTCGTGATGAACGAGCGCTTTGGTCGCATTCGCCTGACGCATGTGAACCTCAACGACGGCACCGCCGAGGGCATCCAGCTGCTCGACGCCCCGTGCTTCTCGGTCCAGTACCACCCCGAGGCTTCGCCTGGCCCCACCGATGCCCACTATCTCTTTACCGCCTTTACGCGACTCATGGACGGCGAGGAGAACTACCTGGACATCGATACCGCGAAGGACCGCCTTGCCGGCTGGAACTTTGCTGAGTCCGAGACCGCTGAGACCGAGGAGAACTAACATGCCGAAACGTACTGACATCAAGCGCATCCTCGTCATTGGTTCGGGCCCCATCGTTATTGGCCAGGCCTGTGAGTTCGACTACTCCGGCGCCCAGGCTTGCAAGGTGCTCAAGGAGGATGGCTTTGAGGTCATCCTGGTCAACTCCAACCCGGCGACCATCATGACCGACCCGGGTCTTGCCGACCGCACCTATGTCGAGCCCATCACTGCCGAGTTTATCGAGCGCGTAATCAAGAAAGAGCGCCCGGACGCGCTGCTTCCCACGCTGGGCGGCCAGACCGGTCTGAACGCCGCCGTCGAGCTGGCGAAAGACGGCACGCTGGACAAGTACGGCGTCGAGATGATCGGCTGCGACCTGGCCGCTATCGAGCGCGGCGAGGACCGCAAGCTCTTTAACGAGGCCATGGCCGAGATTGGCCTGGAGGTCGCGCGCTCGGGCTATGCCTACAGCGTGGCCGACGCCGAGGCTATTGCCGAGCGCGTGGGCTATCCCTGCGTACTGCGCCCGAGCTTTACCCTCGGCGGCGCCGGCGGCGGCATCGCTCACACCCACGAGGAGCTCGTCTCCATCGTGAGCCAGGGCCTGGAGCTCTCGCCCGCCCACGAGGTGCTGGTCGAGGAGTCCATCGAGGGCTGGAAAGAGTATGAGATGGAGGTCATGCGCGACCACGCCGGCAACGGCATCATCGTGTGCTCCATCGAGAATCTCGACCCCATGGGCGTGCACACCGGCGACTCCATCACCGTGGCGCCGGCGCAGACGCTCTCCGATCTTGAGTATCAGCGCATGCGCGTGGCCTCGCTCGCCATTCTGGAGAAGATCGGCGTCGAGACCGGTGGCTCCAACGTGCAGTTTGCCGTGAACCCCAACACCGGTCGCTTGATCGTCATCGAGATGAACCCGCGCGTGAGCCGCTCGTCCGCACTGGCCTCCAAGGCCACGGGTTTCCCCATCGCTAAGGCCGCCGCGCGCCTGGCTGTGGGCTATACGCTCGACGAGATCGTCAACGACATCACCAAGGCAACGCCCGCCTGCTTTGAGCCCACGATCGACTACTGCGTGGTCAAGGTGCCGCGCTTTGCCTTCGAGAAGTTCAAGGGCACCGACCCCACGCTCACCACGCGCATGAAGGCCGTGGGCGAGATCATGGCGATCGGTCGCACCTTTGAGGAGGCCTTTGGCAAGGCCATGCGCTCGCTGGAAGACGGGCACCAGGGCATTTGCGCCGGTGGCAAGGAGGGTGCCGATAAGCTGAGCGACGATGAACTCGCCCAGGCCGTGGGCACCCCGACCGAGCACCGCATCTTCTTTGTGGTCGAGGCCCTGCGCCGCAGCTGGGATGTTGCACGCATCCACGCCATCTGCGGTATCGATCCGTGGTATCTCAACCGCATCAACGATATGGTGCAGGTCCAGGAAAGCATCCGCGGCCTGCGTGTGGAGGATATCGATGCCGACGCGATGCGCCTGCTCAAGCAGTACGGCACGAGCGACGCCGAGATCGCTGCGCTGACCGGCTCGGACGAGCGCTTTGTGCGCGCCTATCGCAAGGGCCTTGGCGTGGTTCCCAGCATGAAGACGGTCGATACCTGCGCTGCGGAGTTCTCGAGCGCCACGGAGTACCATTACAAGACGTACGAGAACATCTACCGCACGAGCCCGGATGCCAAGAAGTGCGTGGCTCCCGACGAGACCACGCCGGCGGACAAGCCCAAGGCGATGATCTTGGGCGCCGGTCCCAACCGCATTGGCCAGGGTATCGAGTTCGATTACTGCTGCGTGCACGCGAGCTACGCGCTGGCGGCCCGCGGCTTTGAGACCATCATGGTCAACTGCAATCCCGAGACCGTTTCGACCGACTACGACACGTCCGACCGTCTGTACTTTGAGCCGCTCACCTACGAGGACGTCATGGATGTCATCGATGTTGAGCGACCCGACGGCGTCGTGGTGACGCTCGGCGGCCAGACTCCGCTTAAGCTGGCGCGCATGCTCGAGGAAAGCGGCGTGAACATCATGGGCACCAAGCCCGATGCCATCGACTTTGCCGAGGACCGCGAGCGCTTTGCCGCCCTGCTCGACAAGCTGGGCATTATGTATCCGCCGGCGGGCCAGGCAACCTCGTTTGAGGAGGCCGAGGCCGTCGCCGCGCATATTGGCTACCCGCTGCTGGTGCGTCCGAGCTACGTGCTGGGCGGCCGCGGCATGATGATCGCCTACGATGCCGAGCATCTGCGCGATTATATGGCCGAGGCTGCACGCATTAGCCCCGACTACCCGGTGTATCTGGATCGCTTCTTGGAGGGTGCGATCGAGTCCGATGTCGACGCCCTGTGCGATGGCGAAGAGGTCTACATCGGCGGCATTCTGGAGCATATCGAGGAGGCCGGCATTCACTCCGGCGACTCTGCGACCTGCATCCCGCCGTTCAGCTTTAGCGAGAGCCTGCAGGCAAAGCTTTGCGAGACCACGCGCCGCATCGCGATGGCGCTGGGCGTACGCGGCCTGGTTAACGTGCAGTACGCCATCAAGGGCGAGACCGTTTACGTGATCGAGGCCAACCCGCGTGCCAGCCGCACCGTGCCGTTTATCTCCAAGGCCACCGGCGTGCCGCTGGCCAAGTGTGCGGCGCGTATCATGGCGGGCGATTCCATCGCCAGCCTGGGCCTGCCGAGCGACGAGCGTCAGCTCGATTGGTTCTGCATGAAGGAAGCCGTTATGCCCTGGGGTCGTTTCCCGGGCGCCGACGTTATCCTGGGTCCCGAGATGAAGTCGACGGGCGAGGTCATGGGTATCGCCAAGAGCTATCCCGAGGCATACGCCAAGACGCAGCTGGCGATCGACTACAAGCTGCCCGACCCGAGCGCCGGCAAGGTGTTCATTAGCGTGTGCGACCGTGACAAGCGCCACATCCTTTCGGTCGCGCGTATCCTGCGCTACCTGGGCTTTGATATCTGCTCCACCGAGGGCACGGCGCGCGTGCTGCGCGGCGGCAACGTGACCTGCGAGGTCGTGGAGAAGATTAGCGGCCCGCACGACGGCGAGCGTCCCAACATCGGTGACCTGATCGCCGATGGCAAGATTGCGGTAATCATCAACACGCCGTACGGCCCGGGTTCGCGTGGCGACGGCTATCTGTTGCGTACCGAGGCGGTGCGCCGCGGCGTGACCTGCGTGACGGCGATGTCTGCCGCCAACACGTACGTGAGTGCCATCGAGGCCGTGCGCGAAGACCAGCAGGGTCACGGCAGCGCCAACGACATGGGCATGGACGTCATCGCCCTGCAGGACCTGCCGCAGTACACGGTGTAGTTGACCTGGCCGGCCGGGGCGGGAGGGGCCGAGTTTCCCCCTTTCGCTCCGGCTGCAAGCAGAGTCGCTCAGGAGGAAACTCGGCCCCTCTTGCCCCGACGCACTGTGTCTAGACGGATTGCACCTCCTGTTTTTAGAGATAAATACCATTTAGCGGTGATATTCAACCGTTCAAGATATTATGTAATGGCATATTACGTCATATGACGTAATATGCCATTAGCAGTCAAGGATGACTGTCTGTGTTCAAGTCGAGAAAGGGGCAAAATGATTAAACTGTGTCGCGTCGATAGCCGGTTAGTGCATGGGCAGACCGTGTTCTCTTGGTATCCAACGCTTGAAGCAAACGCTATTCTTGTGGTTTCAGATGAGTACGCCGCAAGCAAAGAGCGAATTCAAGCGCTGCGAATTGCAAAACCCGCTGATGCCAAATTGGTTGTCAAAAGTGTAGAAGATTCCATCGTGGCCCTTAACGGAAGCGCGGTGGATAAATACGAGCTAATTGTTGTTGCGGGAAATGTACATGACGCCTGTGAAGTTGCGCGTGCGTGTCCAAAAATAACGTCTGTGAATTTAGGCGGCGCTCGACCGTTGGGGGATAGCGTAAAGGAGCTTGGCCCTGCTGTGCGCCTTTCCCAATCCGATATTAATGAAATTAAGAAAGCCATGGCTGATGGAATCGAATTCGAGGTAAGGCAGGTTGCTAGCGAGAAAAAACGCATCGTAACAAGTTTTGATTTGTAGGAAGAGGGAGAAATATGCTGCTTCAAGCTTTTCTGGTTGGTCTTGCCGCTGCGATAGGTCAATCGGATTATTTACTCGGTACTGCGATGGTCGAGCGGCCGATTGTCCTCGGAGCGATTGTCGGTATTTTTTTGGGTGATATTCCGACTGGCGTTATTGTTGGTTTCCAGCTCGAACTCGCGTTCATGGGGGTCTGGCAGGTTGGTGCTGCCGTGCCGCCCAACGTAATTGTTGGTTCAGTTTTGGGAACAGCCTTTGCGATTACTATGGGTGCGGGTCCCGAGACCGCTCTGACTATTGCTATGCCCACTGCGGTGCTTGCCGGCATGTTTGACAGCCTTATGTATCGCGTTGTTACGCCTCCTATGGCTGTCTGGGCTGATCGTGGCGCCGAAAAAGACGACCCCAAAACGATTGCAGCCGCTATGTGGACCAATGGAATTCTCTACATCATTGCGCTTGGCTTGATTTGCGGCGTGGCTTTTTACGTTGGAAATGATGCTGTTCAGGCACTGATTGACGCCATTCCTGATTGGCTTACGAATGGGCTTACGATCGCAACGGGTATTCTGCCCGCGCTTGGATTTGCGCAGCTTATGTCAATCCTGTCCACCAAGGAGCTGAGCTTCCTATTCTTTGGAGGCTTCTTGCTGAGTGCCTATCTAAACATTCCGACGATCGGTATCGTGGCGTTTTCGCTGATCCTGATTGGGATTCTCAATATGGCTCACATTTTTATGCCTGCCAGTGCGGCGGTCGCTAAGGAGGTTGACGATGACAACGAATTCTAATGATGTTCTTGAGCTCTCGCCGGAGTCAAATAAATCGACCGATAAGAGAATAACCAAGAAAGACTTAAAGGCGTTATTTTGGCGTAGCTTTCCACTCAACATCATGTGGAGCTTTGACCGACAAATGAACGTTGGTTTCTGCTACGACATGATTCCGGTAATCAAGCGGTTATACGATAAGCCTGAAGACCGGATCGAGGCATATAAGCGTCATCTTGAGTTCTACAATATTCAAGTTACGTTTAATCCTCTGGTCGCCGGCATTGTGGCCTCCATGGAGGAGGAGAACGCCAACAATCAGGACTTTGACACCGCCTCAATTAACGCCATGAAAGCATCGCTTATGGCTCCGCTTTCCGGTATTGGAGATTCACTGATTGCCAGTACGCTTCGCATGATTGCGACGGGCGTTGTGACAGGACTTTGCCTTTCGGGCAGTCTGCTCGGCCCAATCCTGTTCCTGCTTCTTTATAATGTCCCAACGATCCTGATCCGCTGGTTTGGGCTTCAGTATGGTTATTCGCTTGGCAGTGGCATGATTTCGAAGCTGAACGATTCTGATGTAATGCACAAAGTTACGTCCGGCCTGGCGATTGTGGGACTAATGGTAGTTGGTGGAATGGTGGCGACCACCGTTGCAGTTACCACTCCGCTCGCTCTTAACTTCGGCGACACCGCGTTTAAGTTGCAGGAAACGCTCGATGGGATATTCCCGGCTCTTTTGCCGCTCTGCGCGTTCGGGATCATGTGTCTTTGCAATAAGAAACAGGTCAAAATTATTTGGCAGATTGTGGGCATTCTCGCTGCGGGTATTGTGCTCGGCGTCCTGGGGATTTTGGGCTAGAGAAGGCGTCCATCTTTTGAGATGCTGAACTCGAAGGACGATGCGTCTGCTCGCCAAACGGTTTTTGAATAGTGGAGCGGCATTTCATCGCAGGCATATGTGACGTGCTCGACAACGCTCACGGGGGCTCCAACGATATAACCGAGAAGGTTTGCTTCTTGGAGCCCCGCTATTCCTGCGGTGATTTTGAGCTTCTCAATACCGGTTGCGATGCTGTAATGGTTGGCGATCAGGTCGAAAAGACTGGCATTGTCTGTGAGAAGCTCCAGTAGTCCGGGCAGAGTGCCCTGCGTTGCATAAACGGTGTCGATGCCGCAGGGGGCATTTTCGATATAAACCAAGCGCGCAACTCGTTGCACTACGGTTCCGTTGTCAATTTTGAGCTCCCGTGCAATGTGGGCATCAGCCTTGATCAAGCCTGTTTCCAAGATGGACTTGGTTGTTTTATCGCCGTATTGGGGGTCGGAGCTCAAATTGAAAATGGTGCTTGTTCCTCGTTTCAGGGTGAGCTTCGATGGGTTTACGAATGTTCCCTTGCCTCGCAGGCGGTAGAGCAAGTTTTGGTCAATGAGATTCTGTACGGCGCGTCTTACGGTGATCCTGCTTACTTTGTATTGCTTGCAAAGCTCGGTTTCGGTGGGAATCTGACTGCCGCCGGGGAGTTCGCCAGAAACTATTTTCTTGAGGATATCGTTTTCAACGGTCTGATAGAGAAGCTCTGGCTGAGTGAGCTCGTCTTTTGCTGCAGGCATGGTGGACCCCTTGGTCTTCAGTTTCTTTAGTACATAGATATACGACAACTGAGGACATCATAAGCCGTTATCTCAAAAGTTATGGAAATATCGATTTGGCGTTATCGCCGAGAGGGGATTTAAGATGGGCAGACAATACGACGAGGCGTTGATTGGCGCCATCTCCGGTCGCTCGTTTATAACCGAGAAGAGGGGGCTCGAGGTTCAAATTCGTCCGGTTCCTGATGATGAAAGAGAGCATGTGCTTGACCCACGAATTCTCGAGGTATCTCGCAAGAAGATGCGGAATGTTAGCATGTCTCCGAGCTGGACGAGCCTTATTGGAATGCGCCATCGCCCGGATAAGCCGACATACCGCCTACTCGATGGTGAGGTTCAGCGCGATGAGATCCTCATGGAGGCGGCCGATCGCTATATAGATTTATTCGTCTGGACGCCACCAAATCATAAGAAGGCAAGTCCAGCGCTTGTTTACCTGCATGGCGGCGCGTTTATGGCGGGGAATGTTCTGCAATTTGAACATCAGCTCGAGTTCATCGCCGAAAAGTCTGGTGCAGTGGTGGTTTATCCAGAATACCGCTTGGCGCCGGAGACGGCATTTCCCGGGCAGATCGAGGATTGCGTTCTTGCTCTTGATTATGTGTGCGAGCATGCCGGGGATCTCGGAATTAATCCTCATAAAATAATGGTCGCCGGCGACTCCGCAGGAGGAAGCCTTACTAATGCGTGTGTTCAGCTCAGGGGTGCTGGAGCTGTAGCCCATGCCTTCGAAATCTATCCTGAAGTCGACCTTGCGGGCGAACAGGGCGAGGGATATGAGGATTTTCCTGCGATAGCCGATCAAGAGGACGTTGCGCGTTTTCGCATCGACCATCTTCGCGATTCGGACGGCCCGATGGTCGAACTTTGTGCACACGGAAAAATGTCTCCTCATGACCCGTTGATTTCTGCGCTAATGCTTGAGGACTGCACTGATTTCCCCCCGGTGACTATCGTGACATCCGAATACGATCCGCTTCGTATCCCCGATGAAAAATGGGCTACAAAATTACGGTCTTCAGGAATCGATGTCGAGGTCATCGAATATGCCGGATGTGACCATGGTTTCTTCGATCATTTTGGCGTGTACCCGCAATCGGAAGACGTGTGTTTGTTGATGGCTGAGAAGCTTAAAGAAATGGCTGCACAATAACGTCTCTCGGCGATAAGGGACTGAAGTCGCCTGTGTTTCTGCATTCGTGGTTCTCAGTCTGATTAAAAATGAGGCTTGCTCCTTGCCCGAGTGGGTGGGGAGCAGTTTGTTTTTTGTAGCGATGCGAGGCGAGTGCCGCGCACTTTAGATCGCCATTTTGCTTCGCTGTATACCACTTGACGTAATAAAAGAGGCAAGGGCGGTGCGAGGGCCAACAGTCATTCTAAGCTCGGATTCGTATTCTAAAAAGGTTGTTTCGGTTGCGCGGTACAATATAGCAAAAAAGAATGATAAAATGAATTCGAAAAAGAATTCATTTTTAGGAGGTATGTATGCCTGCTTTGCAGATGCTCGACAACCTTGTTCCAATTAGCGATTTCAGCCACGGTAAGGGCTCGGCTGCATTTTCGAAGGTTGGGGACGACAATCCTGTTGTGGTTCTCAAACACAACAAGCCAGTGTTTGTGATTGTTACACCCGATGAATATAGGGAAGCGAAGCAAGCGGAGGAGGACCTCACCTTGTTAACGTTGGCGCTTAAGAGAATGGCTGTGGCAAGTGACGATGCGCTTGTTTCCCTGTCTGATGTTATGGAAGAGCTGGGTGTGAGCCAGGACGAACTCGATCAGATGGATGAGGTCGAGTTTGAATGAGTGGGTACGAAGTCGCTTTCTACCCGGATGCTCTCAAGGATATTAAGCGTCTGGACGGCTCCCAACGAAAGATCGTCCTTAAGGCTATAGAAAAAATCAGAACGAACCCATTGCCGCAGAACGAAGGTGGATTCGGCAAGCCTCTTGGAAACAAGGCAGGTACGGATTTGACTGGCTTTATGAAGATCAAGCTCAGGGGAAGTGGCATTCGAATCGTGTACCGCCTCATCAGAATTAAAGAAAAGATGGCCATCGTAGTGGTAGGCGCTCGCGAAGACATGGAAGTCTACCGAACTGCTCAGAGACGAGAACTCGATTTCGAGAAATGGGCGGAAGAGAATATCTAGCTTTAACGATGAACGACGAGTGAGCGTTGGTGGGGCCCTGACGAATTAGATTCGTCAGGGTTTTTCGCTGAACCAATTGCCTTCAGCCTCCGTTGACCTTTCCTTCCAATTCATCAGCCAACGTACGTCATGGCAATTCCCGGTAGGTCGCAGGGCGCTTCGCAGGCGGGCCAGGCTTTATCTGAACGACTTTGCGAAGCAACCGGAGTGAAGATAAAGCCTGGCCCACCCGCGAAGCGCCACAAAGACCGCAGGGACGGGAGCAGCTATACTACTCTCAGTAGTTAAGGGTCGCGGATCCGCCGCGTCACCGCTCTCAACAGGAGGTCTTTGTTTATGGCAGATCAAAAGCCGGTTGTCGGGATCATCATGGGCTCCAAGTCCGATCTAGGCGTTATGGAAGGTTGCACCGCCGAGCTCGAGGCGCTGGGTGTGCCCTATGAGCTTGTCATTGCGAGCGCACACCGCACACCGGCGAAGGTCCACGAGTGGGCTTCGACTGCCGCCGATCGCGGTATCAAAGTGATTATCGCCGCCGCCGGCAAGGCCGCTCACCTGGGTGGTGTCGTGGCTGCCTTTACGCCGCTGCCGGTCATCGGCGTGCCTATGAAGACGAGTGACCTGGGCGGTATGGATTCGCTGCTGTCGATGGTGCAGATGCCTTCGGGCGTGCCCGTGGCCTGCGTTGCCATCAACGGCGCCAAGAACGCCGCCATCTACGCCACGCAGATTCTAGGCGCTTGCGACCCCGAGTACCGCAAGGTTATCGAGAAGATGAAGCAGGAGATGGCCGACGCCTAGGCGTTCTGCCGTTTCACCGCAGTATAAGGAGAGCCATGTCCGACTATCAGGGAAAACGATTCAAGGCTTCTCAGATCCCCGATCCGTCGAAGCTGAGTGCTGCCCATGGGGCACAGCAGGGTCGGTCATCCTCTCCTCAGCAGCCGCGCGCGCCGCGCCCCGTGACGCCGGCGACGCATCGTCGACAGGACGCGCCAGCCGCATATCGACCTTCATCTTATAGCAACGCTAGGAAGCCGCCCCGGTCTTCATCGCATGCCGCGCCGTCGGATTACACCGAGCCGCCGCGCAAAAAGCGCCGCTCCATTATTCCCATTCTGCTCATCATCATCGGCATCGGCCTGATTGTTGCCGCCGCCGCCATCTTTATCAATGCACAGATTGGCTACAAGCAGGCGAGCGAGTCGTATCAGAAAATCGAGAAGCAATATGTAAGCGATAAGGACGCCAGCGGCGTGCCGATTATCGACTTTGATGCACTTGCTCAGACAAACCCCGAGATTGTGGGTTGGATTTATGTGCCGGGAACCAACATCAACTATCCCGTGGTGCAGACCAACAACAACTCCAAATACCTCAACACGCTGTTCGACGGTACGGCCAATGCATCTGGGGCCATTTTCTTGGATAGCGACGACACCGCGCCGGGCATGGTGGATCAGCAGACCACGATCTACGGCCACCATATGAACGACGGGTCGATGTTCAACGTGATTTCGGACACCACCGACCAAGCGACGTTCGATAGCATCGAGTACGTGTATTACATCACGCGCGATGCAACGTATAAGCTGCGTCCGCTGGCGACCAAGGTCGTTGAGGATACGTACTCCAAGGCGCGCACGCCCAATTTTGAGGGCGACGACGGGCTCAAGAACTACCTGTCCGAGATGCTCGACGGTGCCTCTGCCGTGGCGAGCGATGCCACCGATCGTGCCGTTTCGGCAACCAAGGTCGTAGCGCTTGTGACCTGTCGTTCGTTATCGCTGAGCAACACGCGTGCCGTCATGGTGCTCACGCCGGTCGAGGAATAAGTTGTTCGAGAGTAGCTAAAAAAGCCCCGTTCCAAATTGGCTACTCGATGACGGTAAGGGAGAAATGATGCTAGAGAATGGCAAAACGATGCCTTCGGTTGATGCTTGGCTGCGCGAGGCCAAGGCCGATGCTTCGGCGGCAGGCTGTGGGATGTATCTGACGCATAACGGTGTGGTGCGCGCGACGCCCAAGGCCGAGGCGCGCGGTGTCGAGACCGATGGCGTGGCGCCGGGCCACAAGGTGGGCGGCATGGTGTTCGGCTTCGATGCTCAGAAGGTGCAGGCTGCTATCGAGGCCACGAGCGCGATGCCGGGTATCGGCTATGTGCGCGTGTGGCTGGCAAGCGGCGAACTCGCCGTGGGTGACGACATCATGCTCGTGCTCATCGGCGGGGACATTCGCCCGCACGTGGTCGATGCGCTGCAGGCGCTCGTTGGCACCATCAAGAACGAATGTGTGAGTGAGGTCGAGCGCGAGGCGTAGAGGCTTGCGTCGATAGAAGACTCGTTTATAAAAATGCCCGCCGGTACGTGTGATACCGGCGGGCATTTTGCGTTTTGGACGCGGTTGGCGCTACACGCGCGTCGCATCCTTGGGGCTCATGGTCATGCTCTGGAAGCGATTCTCCATAAAGTCATTATCGAAGTACTTGCCGTAGAACTGCGCAACGGGAATATCCGGTTCCGTGCCGTTGACGCGCTGATACCAATAATCGAGCGACTGCAGCGTCATAACGCCATCGACCAGCATAATGATGGTGAAGATGACAGTAGCCGAGTAGCGACTCTTCCACGGAATCATGTTGATGAGCTTGAGCAGCCTCGGCAGCAGCAGCTTGATCCAGATGAGTCCGCCCAGGCCCCACAGGCAGGCAAAGCCCGTGCAGGTACGTCCGCCGGTAAGGACGGCGAGCGGATCGGGCATGCCAAAGAGCTTCATATGCGAGTAGCTCCACGAGACTACGCCAAACGAGGTCTGCATAAACCAGCCCACGAACACTTCAAAGCTTGCGCCGAGCACAGCGCTTACCAGGAAAATGATGATGGGGTTCTTTTTGTAGAAGCGGTTGAGCACCATGGTCATGAGCACGGCGCCAAATCCGTAGATGGGGCTAAAGGGGCCAAATAGCATACCGGCACGGTCCTGATAGACGCCGGGATCGACGACGACCATATGCCAGACTTCCTCGAGAATGAGACCTAACACGCTGCAGACGAAGAATACCCAGAACAGGTTGAAGTAGTTGAGCTTGATGTAGCCCTCGCCGGTTTCGTCGCGGCCGAGCATCCCCTCGGCGGCGGCATCGCGGTCGAGCATCTCTTGCAGACGGCGCTGCAGTTCGCGCTCCTGGCGTAGCGTGGGGTCGACGGTGGCCGACAGCGCAATGAGGATGACAAGCTGGACGGCGGGGCGCAGCAGGAAGGGTCCGATGCCCTGGAGCATCACGTCAACTAAAAGCTCCACGACGGTAAATGCGATGAGGACGTAAGACAGGCGGGCGGCATTGCGCCGCTGGTCCTTGATGAGGTCCAGGCCAAAGACGATCAAGATGATCGCGCTTGCCGCCGAGAGCATAATGCCGGCGACGATAAGGCCAACCGCGACCAGGGTGTTATCACCGAGCTTAGCGGCGACGTTGCCGTTAATGAGTGCGGTGATGACCTGCCACATAAAGACGGCGACTGACGGGAGCGTGCCCACGCCAGATAGGGTGCACAGGACTGCGTAGACCTTGATGATAAGGGGGACCTTCTTGGCCTCCGTGGTGCTGGGGACACTGGGGTCGAGTTGATTTCGATCCATACGCTACCTTTCTCGTCTTGTAGTAGCCTACAAGGATACGCCGACGACCAGCTAAAAGACAGGACGAACGTCCCAATTGCAACAATGTAGCCCCTAGCGCGGGCGAGACACGGCGCACGGGAAGTCTTCGAGGCCGTTGCCCCTGAGAGTGGACTACCCAATAAAATGTTTGGTCGCAAAACGGATAATAAGCTCGGTGGGCTTTTAAAAAGCGCTGCTCATGCGCTGGGGAGCGCGTCGCGCCGTGCGTATAATAAGGCGGGTAACGCCAAAATACGAGGCTCTGAGGGGATGCCATGTCTCAAGAAACCATCCGCGCGGCCGAGCGCGCCGCGGGACAGGTGAACGCCATGTCGACGTATGATCCGGACTCCGACCAGCTGCATGAGGAATGCGGCGTTTTTGGTGTCTGGGCGCCCGATCGCGACGTGGCTCGACTGACGTACTTTGGCCTGCGTGCACTGCAGCACCGTGGCCAAGAATCGGCGGGAATCGCCGTTGGTGACGGCGGTACGGTTATGGTCCGCAAGGATCTGGGCCTGCTCGACCGCGTGTTCTCCAATGCCGACTTGTCGACGCTCTCCGGTCAGCTGGCCGTGGGTCATGTGCGCTACGGCACCGCCGGCGCCAAGAGCTGGGAAGCCTCTCAGCCGCACCTCTCTACCATCAATAGCGTCATTATCGCGCTCGCGCACAACGGCACCCTCGTCAACACCGACGAGCTGCGTCGCCAGCTGATCGAGCTGGGCGTACCGTTCCTCTCCAACTCGGATTCCGAGGTCGCGACCAAACTCATCGGCTACTTTACTCAGCGTACAGGCCATCTGCGCGAGGGCATTCGCAAGACCATGGAGCTCGTGCGCGGCGGCTACGCCATGACGCTCATCAACGAGCAGGCGCTCTACGCATTCCGCGATCCGCATGGCATTCGCCCGCTGGTGCTGGGCAAGCTCGTGGACGAGGGCCTGGACCAGGCCGATGCCGCTTCCGTTTCGCAACTGCCGTCGCAAGACGACGCCGCGACGGTCGACGCTGCCACCCATGTCACGCGTGCCGGCGGCTGGGTCGTTGCCTCCGAGACTTGTGCGCTCGACATTGTGGGCGCCGAGTACGTCCGCGACGTCCGTCCCGGTGAGATTTTGCGCATCAGCGCCGAGGGCCTTGTGTCCGAGCAGGGCGTGCCTGCCGCCGAAGAGCCTGCTAACTGCATCTTTGAGCAGGTCTACTTCGCTCGCCCCGACTCCATCATGAACGGCAAGAGCGTCTACGCCTGCCGTTATGACATGGGTCGTCAGCTGGCACATGAGGAGCCCGTCGAGGCCGACCTGGTCATCGGCGTGCCCGACTCCGGCCTGCCGCCCGCGGAGGGGTATTCGCACGAGAGCGGTATTCCCTTTGGCGAGGGCCTCATCAAGAATCGCTATGTGGGCCGTACGTTTATCGAGCCTACGCAGGAGCTGCGTGCCATGGGCGTGCGTATGAAGCTCAACCCACTGCGCGACAACATCGAGGGCAAGCGCCTGGTCGTCATTGACGACTCCATCGTCCGCGGCACCACCATGGTGCAGCTCGTCAAGATGCTGCGCAACGCCGGCGCCAAGGAGATTCACATCCGCATCAACTCGCCCGAGGTCATCTGGCCGTGCTTCTACGGCATTGATACCGACGTGCAGTCGCAGCTTATCAGCGCCAACAAGACGGTCGACGAGATTTGCGAGTATATCGGCGCCGATTCGCTGGCCTTCCTTTCGGTCGAGGGCCTGCTGAAGGTCATGCCCAAGGGCGGTTACTGCGATGCGTGCTTTACCGGACGCTACCCCGTGGCGATTCCCGAGAGCTTTGGCCGCGACAAGTTTATGGAGGGCTTTAAGCCCCGCAACCTGGATAAGCCGCTGCACTTTGACGACGACGCCGTGGTCGAGAAATACGACGACCGCAGCTGGGAAGAGAAGCACGGCGAGGCCTAAAACCTGCCATGTAGGGACAGGTTTATTTTGGAAGGTTTTACCTGCTGTTTTGTTGATTGAGCGTCGCGCGTTGTTATGGCGCGCGCCGAAATGAACGCAACTATGAGCACCGTTTGGCGCCCGGGCGGCGGACGGTAGTGGGAGAGGAAGGCTCAGATGAGCGACAGCAAACATGTGACGTATGAGGACGCCGGCGTCGATACCGCCGAGGGCGGCCGCGCCGTCGACGCTATTAAGCAAATGGTTAAGGACACCAACCGTCCCGAGGTCATCGGCGGTATCGGTGGCTTTGGTGGCTTATTCTCGGCTGCCGCGCTCAAGGATATGGAAGACCCGATCCTGATCAGCGGTACTGACGGCGTGGGTACCAAGCTCGTGCTCGCCCAGATTATGGACCGTCACGAGACGGTGGGCCAGGACCTGGTCGCTATGTGCGTCAACGACATTTTGGCTTCGGGCGCCGAGCCGCTGTTCTTCCTGGACTACGTTGCCATCGGTCACATCGAGGCCGGGCACATGGCAAAGATCATCAAGGGCGTGGCCGATGGCTGTAAGCTCGCGGGCTGCGCGCTCGTGGGCGGTGAGATGGCCGAGCACCCCGGCGTCATGGCTCCGGCCGACTACGACCTTGCCGGCTTTACCGTGGGCGTCGTCGACCGTCCCAAGATGCTCGACCCCGCAAACGTCCGCCCGGGCGATGTGATCCTGGGCCTGCCTTCCACCGGCGTGCACTCCAACGGCTACTCGCTCGTGCGCAAGGTCATCGGCGTCGACGGCATTAAGCCGGGCACGCCCGAGGCCGCCGCTAAGGCGGAGGAGCTGAGCCGTCCGCTCGAGGAGCTCGGCGGTGCTTCGCTGGCAGACGCCCTGCTGGCTCCCACGCGCATCTACGTCAAGCCGATTCTGGAGCTGCTGCGCGGCGGCGCTCCGGTGCACGCCATTGCCCACATCACTGGCGGCGGTATTACCGAGAACCTCAACCGCGCGCTCGCCGACGACGTCGACGCCGTGGTCACCCGCAACGGTGCCGAGATGGGCTGGGACGTTCCTCCCGTCATCACCTACGTGTCGCGCCAGGCCGAGCTCGCGCCCAACGAGGCATGCAAGACCTTCAACATGGGCGTTGGCCTGTGCCTGATCGTCGCCCCCGAGGACGAGGCTGCCGTGACCGAGGCCCTGGTCGCGCTGGGCGAGAAGCCGTTCCGCGTGGGCGAGTGCGTCGAGGGCTCCGGTAAGGTCGTGTACTCCGATGAGCGCTAACGAGCAGATGGCTGCTGCCGCGAGCCTGGGCTTTGTGCCCTACACCCGTCCGACCGGCACCGATACGGCCGAGCCGCTCAAGATCGGTGTGCTCATCAGCGGTTCGGGTACCAACCTGCAGGCGCTGATCGATCTGATCGCTGCCGGCAAACTCAACGCTTCGATTGAGCTTGTGGTGTCGAGCCGTCCTTCGGCTAAGGGTTTGCAGCGCGCTGAGCGCGCGGACATCCAGACGCTCACGCTGTCTAAGGACTGTCTCTTATACACATCTCCGAGCCCACGAGACTCCTGAGCA
>CABSMV010000003.1 GCA_902478935.1 uncultured Collinsella sp.
ATGTGTATAAGAGACAGCAACATCGACAACCTCGAGATTAACCTGGCTACCTACCAGGTGACGCTCGATAACGAGCCCATCGATCTGACGCTGATGGAGTACTCGCTGCTGAGCTTTTTGGCGACGCATCCCAACCGTGCCTACAGCCGCGAGGTGCTGCTGCACCGCGTGTGGGGCTTTGAGTACTGCGGCGGCACGCGCACCGTCGACGTGCACATTCGACGCATCCGCTCCAAGGTGGGCCCGCAAATCGCGGCACACATCACCACCGTCCGCGGCGTTGGTTATCTGTTTAAGGATTAGATTTCCACCACAAAGGGGACAGGCACCATTGTGGTGGTTTTGCCGCAGGCCGGGTCCTTTTGGGCCTGCAACAGAACTTAAGCCTTCCTAAAAGATTGCGTTCTCATACACGTTCGCCCGCATATTGGGGTACAACTCAACGTGAACAATGATGGCCCGCCACATGTTTGGCGGGCTTTTGGGTATTTGACGAAAGGATCGCAGCCATGAGCGAGAACGATTCCCAGCGTCCCCAGGATGCGGGCAACGCTGGCGAGACCCAGCAGCAGCCGCGCGTGCAGGTGGAGTCGACGCCTGCCGACGGCAACATTCCCTACGTGCAGGCCTACGACACGCAGACCGGCAAGCCGCTGGGCGGCCAACAGGTCGTGAACAAGCACACGGTGGTCAAGACCAAGACCAAAAAGCTGCCGATCTTTATTACGGCGCTCGCCGGCTGCGCATGCGGTGCCCTGCTGGTCATCGCGCTCATTATGAGCGGCACGCTCAACATTGGCGGCGGAAAGAATGCCGTGACGGCGGGCGCTTCGGGTTCGTCGACGCAAAAGATTACGATTGATTCCGAGGACACCACGCTGGCCGAGGCCGTTTCTGCCAAGGCGTTGCCCTCCGTCGTTTCCATTACCGCCACCTCGAGCGGTAGCCAGGACAATACGCTTTCGCAGTCTGCCGACGAGTCGGATGGTTCGGGCAGCGTCGGTTCGGGCGTTGTGCTCGATACCGAGGGCCACATCCTCACCAACAACCACGTGGTCGATGGTTACGACCAGTACGTGGTGACCATGGACGACGGAACCACGTACGAGGCCGAGTTCGTGGGCAACGATGCTTCGAGCGACCTAGCCGTCATCAAACTCAAGGATGCTGACGCCTCCAAGCTCACGCCGATTGAGATTGGTGATTCCTCCAAGCTCAACGTGGGCGAGTGGGTCATGGCAATCGGCTCGCCGTTCGGCAACGAGCAGTCTGTCTCCACGGGTATTGTGTCGGCGCTGTATCGCTCCACGGCCATGAGCTCTACCAGCGGTAACACCATCTACGCCAACATGATCCAGACCGATGCCGCCATCAACCCGGGCAACTCCGGTGGCGCGCTCGTCAACGACAACGGCGAACTCGTGGGCATCAACTCGCTCATCGAGAGCTACTCGGGCTCCAGCTCGGGCGTGGGTTTTGCCATTCCGGTTAACTACGCCAAGGACATTGCCGACCAGATCATCGACGGCAAGACGCCGGTGCATCCGTACCTAGGCGCTACGCTTTCGAGCGTCAACGCGCTCAACGCCCGCACCAACAAGCTAAGCACTGATAGCGGCGCGTATGTGGCGAGCGTCGTTGAGGATGGCCCTGCTGCCAAGGCCGGCATCCAGGAGGGCGATGTCATTACCAAGCTGGGCGACGACGAGATTACGAGTGCCGATGGCCTGATCATTGCGCTGCGCAGCCACGAGGTGGGCGAGAAGGTCGAGATCACGCTCATGCGCGGCAAGGACGAGAAGAAGGTCACGGTTGAGTTGGGCTCTGACGAGGAGCTGCAGAGCCAGCAGCAGGATGACAGCGCGACCGACACCGGCAACGGCGGTATTACCGACGAGCAGCTGCGCCAGTATCTGGAGGAGCTGCTGGGCCAGCAGGGCCAGGGTCAAGGCTACGGTCAGGGCTACTAGCGAGCCGTATTGCACATATCGAAGCCAGAGGGGCTGTCCCATCAACGCGGGACAGCTCCTCTTTTCTTATTGATCCGTTGGGGACGGAGGAAAACGGATCACTTGGGGCTGACAAGAGGCCTGGTTCGTAATGGTCTGGACAGTTAGTTCAGATACGTATAAATCTGGGGCAGCTTGGGATGCGTTTTGAGCAATTTTGATTGGGATGGGGCTCGAATGGGTGTTTGGAAGGGAGAGCGGGACGTTTACATGGTCTCGAGGAGCCCAAATTAGTTGAAACAGGGGTGTTCGTGCCTGATTCAGCTCTAGGATTTATACGTATCTGAACTAACTGTCCACCCCGGTCTGGCGGCTGCCGATTCGGTGCGGTTCGAAAGGGCTATTCGACCCCATTGCGACCGGTGGTACTCTAGTATCCGTTTGAAATCGAGCGAAGGAGTGCTGCTATGGAGCAATCGAGCCTGTTTGGTGACGGTGTGGACATCGATACCGAAACGCCCGCGAGCGCGGATGCCACCGCACCGGTCGACGCCCGTGCCCAGGCGGCAGCGCGTGCGGCCGAGCTGCGCCACGAGCTCGATTACCACGCCTATCGCTACTACATGCTCGATGCGCCCGAGATCACGGACGCCGCCTTCGACAAAATGCTCGTTGAGCTGCAGGAAATCGAGGCGACCTACCCCGACCTGGTGACGCCCGACAGCTATACCCAGCGCGTGGGCGGCTACGTGAGCGAGCAGTTTACGCCGGTCACGCACATGGCGCGCATGTATTCCATGGACGATGCCATGGATCTGGACGAGCTCGCCGCATGGCTCCAGCGCACCGAGGATGCACTCGGTGCCGGCAGCGTCACCTATACCTGCGAGCTAAAGATTGACGGCCTGGGCGTCGCGCTTACCTATCAAAACGGCACCTTTGTGCGCGCCGCCACGCGCGGCGATGGCACCACGGGCGAGGACGTGTCGCTCAACGTGCGCACCATCAAGGATGTGCCCATGCACCTGTCCGAGCCGGCGCTCGCTCACATGGGCGCCGACCGCGAGCGCACCATTGAGGTGCGCGGCGAGGTCTACATGCCTAAGGGCAGCTTTGTTCGTCTGAACGACGAGGCCGATGCCGAGGGTCGCGACCCCTTCGCCAACCCGCGCAACGCTGCCGCCGGCAGCCTGCGCCAAAAGGACCCCAAGATCACGGCACGCCGCGATCTTGCCACCTTTATCTATGCCATCGCCGATACCGATCCGCTGCACGTCCACAGCCAGCGCGAGTTCCTCGACTGGCTGCGCAACGCTGGCTTTAGCGTCAACCCTAACGTTGCCCGTTGCGCCACGCCCGCCGAGGTCCACGAGTTCTGTGCCCAGGCGCTTGAGTACCGCGGTGACCTGGACTACGACATCGACGGCGTGGTCGTAAAGGTCGACAGCTTCCAGCAGCAGCTCGACCTGGGCTTTACTGCCCGCGCGCCGCGCTGGGCCATTGCCTTTAAGTTTCCGCCCGAGGAAAAGCAGACCATCCTGCGCGAAATCCGCATCCAGGTGGGCCGCACCGGTGTGCTCACGCCGGTCGCCGAGTTCGACCCGGTGACGGTCGCCGGCTCCACCATCGCGCGCGCCACGCTGCACAACATCGACGAGATCCGCCGCAAAAACGTGCGCGAGGGCGACACTATCATCGTGCACAAGGCGGGCGACGTGATCCCCGAGGTCGTGGGTCCGGTGCTCGATAAGCGCCCGGCCGACAGCGTTGACTGGCACATGCCCGAGGTCTGCCCCGTGTGCGGCAGCCCCGTGGTCCACGAGGATGGCGAGGTGGCCTACCGCTGCGTCTCCATCGACTGCCCCGCGCAGCTCAAGGAGCGCCTGCTCCACTGGGTGAGCCGCGGCTGCATGGACGTCGACGGCCTGGGTGACGAGATCGTCGACAAGATGATCGCTGCCGGGCTGATTCACGATGTCGCGGACTTCTACCAGCTCACGGTCGATGACATCGCAGGCCTGGACACGGGGCGTACCTATGCCAGCTCCAACAGCAAAAAGGGCGTCAAGAAGGGCGACCCCATTCCGGTAGGCCTCAAGACGGCTGAGAAAATCATCGTCGAGCTCAACAAGTCCAAGAGCCAGCCGCTCGGTCGCGTGCTGTTTGCCCTGGGCATCCGCCACGTGGGCAAGAGTGTGGGTGAGGTCATCGCCGAACGATTCCTGTCGATTGACAAACTTATCTTGGCGAGCGAAGAGGACATCGCCGAGTGCGAGGGCATCGGTCCCAAGATCGCGGCGAGCGTCAAGCAGTTCCTGGCCGTGCCCGAAAACCTTGCCGTGCTGGAGCGCCTGCGTCAGGCGGGCCTGTCGCTCGAGGTCGACCTGGGCGCCGCGCACGCGCAAGCCGCAGCCGACGCTGGCGTGGCGGGCGAGCTCGCCGACGCACAGCCGCTTGCGGGTTTGACCTTCGTGCTCACCGGCACGCTCGTCAACCGCACGCGCGACGAGGCAGGCGCGGCGCTCAAGGTGCTTGGTGCCAAGGTCTCGGGCAGTGTTTCAAAGAAGACGAGCTATCTAGTCGCCGGCCCCAAAGCGGGCTCCAAGCTCACCAAGGCCGAGCAGCTGGGTGTGCCCGTGTTGGATGAGGACGCACTCGAGCAGATCTTAGCTACTGGTCAGGTGCCGGAGGCGTAATGGATATAGAGAATCGCAATTGCTCGCAGGCGGAAGGGCGCACGAAGCACGCCCAAGGGCAGGCAAAAGAGCACCTGATGGCGCGAATTCGCATTGCGGAACGTGAGCGCTTGGCAGGTGTGTCTCGCGATGCTTTTGAGGCGTTGACCGAGCTGGAGACGAGGCTCGGTCTAGCCTAGCGATACAGGCACCGTGATCTGCGTCACGTAGGTTGTGGGATCGTCGCTGATGATGTCGTCGATGGGGGCGATTTCGCGTTGCCCCGCTACGCTGCCAACTTGTCAAAAGCCCCGCGCCGGTTGAGCACGGTAAACGCGACAACGCAAATGACCGCCGACAAAATCGATCCGCACGGCGAGGCGATGCCCATGGGAAACAACGTATCGGAATAGGCATTCGACAGCAGCCACGCACCGGGCACGCGAATGAGCGCCACGGCCAGCACGTTGTGCGCAAAGCCGATGTAGCTCTTGCCATACGCAGCGAAAAAGCCGCTAAAGCAAATGTGGATGCCGGCAAAGATTGCGTCGAAAATATAGCTGCGCATATAGCCGGTACCGGCCGCGACTACTGCGGCGTCCTTGGCAAAAAAGCCGATAAACGCCGGTGCCACCAGCCACATCAGCACCGTGATCAGGCAGCCGTACACCACCGAGATCGTCATGGCGTCCTTGAGTACCTGACGTGCGCGGTCGCCCTTGCCCGCACCGGCATTTTGCGCCGTGAGCGCGCTGACGGTGGCGCCCATGGAGCTCGGCACAATGAACAAGAAGCTGATCATCTTCTCGACCAGGCCCACGGCGGCGGCGTCGACCAAGCCGCGGTGGTTGGCGATGACGGTGATAAACATAAACGCCACCTGGATGCAGCCGTCCTGCACGGCCACGGGCACGCCGATCTTAAGAATACTGCCGAGCACCTCGGGCTGGGGGCGCAGGTCGCTGCGCTTAACGTGGATGTTCGTGCGGCGGCTCTTAAGCCACACGAGCGCGAGGGCAACGCTGGCTGTCTGCGCGGTCACCGTGCCGAGTGCCGCGCCCACGGGGCCGAGCCCCATGTGCCCGATAAACAGAAAATCGAGCGCGATGTTGATGATGCATGCCACGCCGATCACGTACATAGGCGAGCGCGAATCGCCCAGCCCGCGAAAGATGGCCGAGAGAATGTTGTACGCGGCGATGCATGGAATGCCGATAAAGCAAATGCGCAGGTAGGCGGCGGTGCCTTCGACTGCCTCGGCCGGCGTGCCAATGAGTGTCACGATCTGCGGGCACAGTGCGAGCAGGACAGCGGCCAGCACCACCGAGACACCCATAAAGAGCGTAATGGTGTTGCCGATGGCGGTCTCGGCGCGGTCAAACCGGCGTGAACCCACAGCGTGGCCGACGATGACCGTCGTTCCCATGGCCAGGCCCACGAGCGCCACGGTAATCATATAGAGCGTCTGCGCGCCATTTGCCACGGCGGTGATGCCGGCGGCGCCGCTAAACTGCCCCATCATGTACAGGTCGGCCATGCCGTAGAGCATCTGCAAAAAGTACGAGAGCATATAGGGCAGGGCAAAGACCGCGATGGTCTTAAGGACATTGCCGCGTGTGAGGTCGTGTTCCATGGGCGGGGCTTTCTGGCTTGGTTCGTTTAGCTACCAGTGTAGTGAAAACCCTACAACGATTGTAGAGTCAAGCTTTGTGTTGACGCCGGAGCGAAAAAGTCTCGCGCACCATTATTCCGAGTGAATATGGACACACATCACGAGAACTCGCCGCCGGCGCTAACCTTGCAGAAAACGATTTCGGAATACTTGACACCATTATTCGGCGCGCAATAATACGTGCGTTTGCGAACAACGTTTGATGGGGGTTGAACCTGCGTGCGCAATCTCAAAATACTGTTTTCCTATCTAGGGACATACCGTCGCGATGCCATCCTCGGCGTGTTCTTTGTGTCGGTCGAGACGGTGCTCGAGCTGTTTATCCCGGTCATCATGGCCAACATCATCGATGTGGGCGTGCCTGCGGGTGATATCAACTACATGCTGCTGCAGGGGTCGTACATGTTGGTGTGCGCTGCGCTTTCGCTGGTACTGGGCTTGGGTTATGCACACACGTCCGCCCGCGTTGCCTCGGGCCTAGGCGCTAACCTGCGCGAGGCTGAGTACAAAAAGATTCAGACGCTCGCTTTTGGTAACCTGGACAACTACGACGCCAGCTCGCTCGTCACCCGCATGACCACGGACATCACCGTTATCCAAAATGCTGTGGGCAACGGCTTTCGCCCTATGGTGCGCGGCCCGGTGACGCTTATCGTCGGCCTTATCTACGCGCTGATGCTGTCGCGCCCGCTCGCCAACGTCTTTGCGATCATCTTGCCCGTGCTGGCAATCGTACTGGGCGTCATCACCTATCGCGTCAGTCCGCTCTACCGCCAACTCCAGACCTCGATGGACCACCTCAACGGCGTGGTACAGGAAGACCTCACCGCCGTGCGTGCCGTCAAGGCCTACGTTCGTACCGAGCACGAGGAGGCCAAGTTCGACACCGTCAATACCGAGCTCGCCGGCACTGCGACGAAGACCTTTGGCAACGCGGTGCTCAACCTGCCGGTGTTTCAGCTGTCGATGTACGTGGCTGCGCTCTCCATCCTGTGGATTGGCGGCCACATGATTCTCGCCGGCAAGCTGGGCGTGGGCTCGCTCACGGGCTTTATGAGCTACGTGCTGCTGATCATGAACTCGCTTATGATGATTTCCAACGTGTTTTTGCTGCTCACGCGCGCTCTCACGAGTGTGGGCCGTATCGCAGAGGTGCTCGATGAGGAGCCCTTTATCGCCAACCCTGCGGGAGACCTCGCGACTGCGGCGCCAGCGGACGGCAGTATCGAGTTTCGCGACGTTTCCTTTAAATACCGCGCGGATGCAGCCGAGGATGTGCTCGAGCATATCGACCTTCGCATCGAGAGCGGCTCGACGGTGGGCATCCTCGGCGGCACGGGCTCGGGCAAGAGCTCACTTGTGCAGCTGATTGCGCGCCTGTACGACGCTACCGAGGGCGCCGTGCTTGTGGGCGGACGTGACGTGCGTGACTACGACCTCGCGACCCTACGCGACGCCGTGGGCATTGTGCTGCAAAAGAACGTGCTGTTTACGGGCACCGTGCGCGAGAATCTGCAGTGGGGCAATCCGCAGGCGTCGGACGATGAGCTCCTCGCGGCTTGCCGCGCGGCGTGCGTGGACGAGTTCCTTGATCGCATCGGCGGGCTGGACGGCGAGTTGGGCCAAGGCGGCGCCGGTGTCTCGGGTGGCCAGAAGCAACGCCTGTGCATCGCGCGTACGCTGCTCAAGCATCCGCGCGTGCTCATTTTTGACGACTCCACCAGCGCGGTCGATATGGCGACCGACGCTAAGATTCGCGAGCACATCGCCCGGATTTCCGATACGACCGTGCTCATCATCGCCCAGCGCATCGCGAGCGTCATGGATGCCGATCGCATTGTGGTGTTGGACGACGGTCGTGTCCACGGCGTGGGTACGCACGAGGAACTGCTGGCGGGAGACAACATCTACCAGGAGATTTACGCCTCGCAGATGGAGTTTGCGAGGAACGCGGACGCCGGCGACGGCAGCGACGATGGTTGCGCGAATGATCCGTTTTCCTTCGTCGCATGCGGATCGCCCTTGGAAGGGGGTGAGCGTCATGCCTAAGACCGCAGCCCAAGCACGCCCGGCCGACCTCAAGCGCACTGTGCGCCGCTTGCTCTCCTACATGGGGCATGCCAAGTTCTCGTTGCTCGCGGTGGGCGTGCTCGCCTCCGTCGCCGCCATCGCGAGCCTCGCCGGCACCTACATGGTGCGCCCCATCGTTAACGGTTTGGCCACGGGCGGGGAGGAACTGCTTGCCAGGCAGGTCATCCTGACGGCGATCATCTACGCCGCGGGCGTGCTCTCGGCCCTGGGCTACTCACAGATCATGGTGCGTGCGGCCCAACGCGTGGTGTCCGATATTCGCCGCGACCTGTTCGCGCACATCCAGACGCTGCCGCTCAGTTATTTTGACGGCACGCGCTCGGGTGACATCATGAGCTTTTTCACCAATGACGTCGACACCGTCTCCGAGGCGCTCAACAACAGCTTTGCCAACGTGATTCAGGCCGCCATTCAGGTTGTGGGCACCACGGCCATGCTCATCATCCTTAACTGGCAGCTCACGATCATCACGCTCGTGTGCGATGCGGCCATTGTGCTGTATGCGCGCTACTCGGGCGCGCGCTCAAAGCGCTTCTTTGCCGCCCAGCAGGCATCGCTTGGCGACCTGGACGGATATATCGAAGAGATGGTCTCGGGCCAAAAGGTCATCAAGGTCTTTAACCGTGAGGCAGCGAATGTCGCCGGCTTCACCTGCCGCAACGACGAGCTTCGCCGCACCGGCACCGCCGCCGTGAGCTATGCCAACTCCATGGTGCCCATGACCGTCGTGATTGGCTACGTCAACTATGCCATCGTCGCCGTGGCGGGCGGCATGCTCTGCATCAAGGGGCTCGTCGATGTGGGCGCACTTGCAAGCTACCTGGTCTTTGTGCGCCAGGCCGCCATGCCCATCAACCAGTTTACGCAGCTCGGCAACTTCTTGCTCAACGCGTTGGCCGGTGCCGAGCGCCTGTTTGCGGCTATGGACCTTGAGCCCGAGGTGGACGAGGGCTGCGTGGAGCTGGTGCAGACGGGCGATGCCGCGTGGGCGTGGAAAATTCCCGAGGGCCAGGGCGTGGGCGTCTACGGGCACCTGCATGACGTGGCAGCCGTTGATGAGTCGGGCCGCGCGGTGGCCGCCGACGGCACCGAGCTCACGTGCGGCTTGGTCCCGCTTGCCGGCGACGTGCGCTTCCATGCCGTGGACTTTTCCTACGTGCCGGGCGCCCGCGTGCTCACGGACCTCAACCTGTTTGCCAAGCCGGGGCAAAAGATCGCGTTTGTGGGCTCGACGGGCGCCGGTAAGACGACCATCACCAACCTCATCAACCGCTTCTACGAGGTCGATGACGGCGAGATCACGTACGACGGCATCGACGTCAAGCACATTGCCAAGGCCAGCCTGCGCGGGTCGCTCGGCATTGTGCTGCAGGACACGCACCTGTTTAGCGGCACCATTGCGCAGAACATCCGCTTTGGCAAGCTCGACGCGACCGACGAGGAAGTGCGCGCCGCTGCCGAGGCCGCCTGCGCCGACTCGTTTATCCGCCGCCTGCCGCGGGGCTACGACACACCGGTCACGGCCGACGGCGCCAACCTGTCGCAGGGTCAGCGCCAGCTGCTCGCCATCGCGCGCGTGGCCGTCGCCGATCCGCCGGTGCTCATCCTGGACGAGGCCACGAGTTCCATCGACACGCGTACCGAAAAGCTCATCGAGCGCGGTATGGACCGCATCATGCGCGGTCGCACCACGTTTATGATCGCGCACCGCCTGTCCACCGTCCGCGACGCCGATGCCATCATGGTCCTCGAACACGGCCGCATCATCGAGCGCGGCACGCACGAAGAGCTGCTCGCCCAGCACGGCGAGTACTGGCAGCTGGCGCATGGCTTAAAAGAGCTGGATTAACCCGTTCGAGCACGATGCTTTGACCCCTCCGTGCCCCTCACCTCGCCTCAAACCATCACAACATTCGACGTTTTTTGCCAAAATCGGGAAAAGCATCGAATGTTGTGATGGTTTTTCTGCCACTCGACCGGGTGGAATCGCTTTCTTGCGCGCGAAGGTGTGCAGACCCGTGGGCAGGGGAATAAGGTTGGTTATCCGACTCCATTGGAGGGCTCATGGACCTGCCGATCGTCCTGTCCCATAAGACCGCCTGGCTGTACCACAACGTGGCGCGCCCGTCCGAGCCGCTCTCGCGGGCAAGCAGCCTATACGATGAGGACTCGCTTGCCAACGAGGCGGAGCCAACTGCGGGCCTGCCCAAATTGGGACTCGATGCCAAAGGGCTGAGGGCTTCAACGGCCGTCGGGATCGTTGCTGACTATCTGGTTTCGCTTGGTATTCCGCGAGAAGAGCTCGATCATATCGACACGCTCGTCAACTTCGATTTTGAGCGCTCGACGCCGGCTGGATTTAGGTGCCACGTGTTTGGGGCGCCGGTACCTCCAGGCCATCTTATCGAGGTGGCGGAGGACCTTCTAGTAGTTGATGAGGTCGTGTGTTTTGTCCAGGCGGGTTCGTGGATGAGCGAGCCCGAGCAGCTGGAATATGGCTACGAAATCTGTGCCCGATACCATTTGAATCATCTGTCGACAGGCGATTATATCGAGATGGGGCAGAGGTATACCGTTGCCGACTTGATTGCCTATTGCAATGAGAACCGATCTCGTCAGGGGGCTGTACGCGCGGCCGTCGTGCTCAAGCGCGTGCACGATGGCGCGCGGTCGCCCATGGAGACGGCCACCGCAATCATGGTCGTAGCAAAACGTTCCCAGGGAGGGCTGGGATGCGCCAAGATCGAGCTCAACCATCGGGTCGATGTTCCCAACGAGTTCAAGTATCTCGCAAAGGCCGGGTATTTCGAGATCGACGTATATGCGCCTGCGAGCGGTACGGGGATTGAATACAACGGTTCGGACCATCTTGATAAACAGCGCAGCGCGTCGGATGCGGAGCGTATGACCGTGCTGAGCGCGCTGGGCTTTAGGATGATCGTCCTCACCGGGACTCAGTTTGCCCACCAGCTGCAATTGCACCGGGCGATGAACGCCATCGCGCTCGCTATGGGTCTCAAGTGCGACCGAAGCGAGGTGTTTCAAAAGCGGCAGAACGACCTGCGAGAATTCGTGATTCGACACTGGGGCGGCGGCCTTTAGGGGCGTCCCGGTCCTTCTACGGGGTGCTGTGGGCAGGCAAACCATCACAACATTCGACGTTTTTCGCTAAAAACGAGAAAAGCATCGAATGTTGTGATGGCCTGTGCTGAGGATGGGCTTGGAAAGTCCGTTTTGCTCAAAGCGACCTGTCCTGTCGTACGGGTGTCGGCGTGATTCTCTCGTGGGGTATTATGTTTTTTGAAGAATAAAACGCCGCGTGAGGGGAGGGCTGCGTGGACGGGCACGTGCAACATGACGGCTTTGGCCGCGATATCAACTACCTGCGCATTGCCGTTACCGACAAGTGCAATTTCCGCTGCATTTACTGCATGCCGGCCGACGGCGTGGCGCCCCGCGCGCACGACGAGCTGCTCAGCGCTGAGGAAATCGCCCGCTTTGTGCGCCTAGTGGCGGGAGATGGCATTCGCCGCGTGCGTCTGACGGGTGGCGAGCCGCTGGTCAGCCGCCGCATCATCCCGCTCATCCGCGACATCCGCGCGATTCCGCAGATCGAGGACATCTCACTTACCACCAATGGTGCCCTGCTGCCCAAGCTGGCGCTGCAGCTCAAAGATGCCGGGCTTGACCGCGTCAACATTTCGCTCGACACACTCGACCCCGAGCTGTTTGGAAAGATCACGCGCCTGGGTCGACTCGAGCAGACCATGGCCGGCGTCGACGCGGCGCTGGCTTGGGGCTTTGAGCCCGTTAAGGTCAACTGCGTTGTAGTGCGCCGGCTCAACCAGGATGTGGCGGCCCTCGCACGGCTGACCGTCGACCGCCCCATTCATCTGCGATTTATCGAATACATGCCCATTGGCGACGAACGTACGAGCTCGCATTGCGCTGTGGACCCGCATGCGCCCGCGCTCAATCCCGAGCTGTGGGACGCGAGCGATACCGTGCCGAGCGACGAGCTGCGGGCGCGCATCAATGCCGGGGCCGCCGCGGCGGGACTGGGCGAGCTCGAGCCGCTCGACATCAACGACGCTCCTGCCGGCGCGGGCCCTGCGCGCTATTGGCACTTTCCGGGCGCGGCGGGAACGGTCGGCTTCATTAGCGCCATGTCCAACCATTTTTGTGCGAATTGCAACCGTCTGCGCCTGACGGCAGACGGCAGCGTACGTCCGTGCCTGTTCAGCGATGCCGAGTATTCGGTGCGTGAGGCGCTGCGCCGTGGTGATGATATGCAGGTACTTTCGATTTGGCGCGATGCCGTGGCCCACAAACCGCAGGAACACGCGATAATTGAGGGCACGCAACGCTTTATGTCCCAAATCGGAGGATGATCATATGGCCAAGAGCAGGTACGCCGATGCCACCAAGGCCGCTCGCAGGGCCGCGATGTCTGCCCACAAAGCCACGGCTGCGGCGAATGCTGGTAACGCCGACGCGTCCGCGCAGCCGTCCGCGAGCGATAACGCCACCGAGCCCGCCCGCGACGCCCGTCGTGACGAGCTGACGCACGTGGACGCCAAGGGCGAGGTACGCATGGTCGACGTGTCCGACAAGGCCGAGACGCATCGCATTGCCATCGCCGAGGGCACCATCCTCATGCACCCCGAGACGCAGACCATGGTGCTGCAGGACCGCGCCAAAAAGGGCGACGTGCTTGCCTGTGCGCGCGTGGCGGGCATTATGGCCATCAAACGCACGAGCGACATCATCCCTATGTGCCATCCGTTGCTCATTACCAAGAGCAAGTGCGACATTGCGCCCATCGCTCCGGCGGGGACGCCGGCCGAGGACGTGCCCGAGGGCTGGGCGCCGGCGCGCGCGGACGGGCAGGTTGGCTTTCACGTGCTGGTTACGGCGGGCGTGACGGGCAAGACGGGTATCGAGATGGAGGCCCTGACCGGCGCGAGCGCCGCGTGCCTAACGATCTACGACATGTGCAAGGCGGTCGATCGTGGCATGGAGATCGTTGACGTGCGCCTGCTGCACAAGGAGGGCGGCCGCTCGGGCGTGTGGGATCGTGCGGAGCGTCAGGCCGCTGCTGTTGAGGCCGTGGCCGCTGACGGCGACGCACACGCAAGCGCACCCGTCGCCGTTGCACCCGCAGCTCCGACCCCGGCCGTCCCCGCGATCGCGTTTATCGGCTACCAAAACTCGGGCAAGACCACGCTCGTCGAGAAGGTCATTGCCGAGCTCACCCGCCGCGGCCTGCGCGTGGGTTCGCTCAAGCATCATGGGCATCACGGCTTTGATATCGATGTGCCCGCTAAGGACACCTGGCGCCATCACCAGGCCGGATCCAAGCACGTGGGCCTCATCTGCGCCACGCGCTGGGCGGAGTACGCCGACACGCGCGAGGAGGACGAGATGCCCGCGCGCGAGCTGCTGTCGCGCTACAACGATGTCGACGTGGTGATCATCGAGGGCTACAAGACCGAGGGCTTCGACAACATCGTGGTTGCGCGCTCCGGTGTCGACCGTCTGCGCGGCAAGAGCTCGCTCGACCTGGTCGACGGTCACACGCTGGCCCTTGCCTGCAACGAGGCCCTGGCACGCCAGGCATTCGATGCCGGCTTTGCGACCCGAGCCATCAACATCAACGACGCCCGAGCCATCTGCGATCTCATCCAAGATTATCTGGCCTAAAACCTGCCAAAAGGGGACAGGTTTATTTCGGCAGGTTTTATCTGGGCAAACGTCATTTTTCCACCACAGAGGGGCCAGGCACCTTTGTGGTGGTTTTTGCTTTGGTAGATGTGTGGGACATGCCTTACAATCTACCAAGTAGTTCATGACGGGCGAAAAACGGAGAGAAGGGGCTTGATGCGTCCTTAATGTTTCATGCGGATAGATTGATTTGACAGACGGTGGCGAATGCCTGCCGTCCGCATTCGTATGAAACAAGGAGTCTCCATGCTCGCCTCTCTTTTCTCAAAGCCTCAACCATCGCTGTCCGTGCAGGCCAGGCGCCTGGTGGCGATGCGCTTTCTTATCTACACCGGTTTTCAGACCAGCTACTTTATCGGCGTCATCGGAACGCTCACCTATGCAGACAATGCCTCGGTCGTGGCGACATCGCTGGCCGTCCTTTTTATGATTGTTTTCGTGATCTTGGGATCCTTTGCGGGCGGCGCGGCGCTCGACGCCTGGGGCCCGCGCCGTCATTTCTTGCTGAGCATCGTGGGCACGCTGGCAACCGGCGCGGCGATTCTCATTTTTGGCAGCGCGACCGGCATCGTCCTGCTCGGCGCGGTGCTCCTGGGCTTCGTGATGGGGTTTGCCCAGCCCATCGCCACATCCTATCCAGCCTACCTCACCGACGATCCTGTCGAGCTCAAAGACATCAACTCCGCCATCGCCATGTTCTCAAACGTGAGTATCATCGTCGGCCCCACACTGGGCGGCTTTGTCGCGGCGGCTGCGTCGTCGCGCGCGGTGTTCGTGCTTATGATGCTCTTTACCGCGTTGGCGCTCATTGCCGGTTGGAGCTTTAGGCCGCAGACCAGCCATGTCGCCGGGCATGCGGATGCCGATTCGGCAGAAGAAGGGGAGCGTGCGGGACAAAGCTACAACTCCAGCGCGTCTACCCGCGCCACCTTCGCGACCAGCATCAAGACGGTCTTTACCAACAGCGTCCTCGCCCTGCTGTTCTGCATCATATTTCTTTCGAACTTTGGCTATGGCGCCTTTGACCCGCTGGAGTCGTTCTTCTACCGCGATGTCCTGCACGTCGGTGTTGAGTGGATGGGCTGGCTCTCGTCGGCCAGCGGTGTCGGCGCGGTGCTGGGCGCCGTCCTCGCGCTCCGCTTGCCGCCGCACCTGGTCAACCTTAAAACCCTGCTCGTGGCGCTCATGTCCGTGGGCCTGGGAAGTTTGCTCTATGTGGGAACGCCGTACGTGGGCGTAGCCCTTGTCGGCCAGATTGCCCTGGGCGTGGCTTGGGGCGTCGTCAACCCGCTCCACAACACCATCGTGCAAACGACGGCTCCGCTCGAGCAGCTCGGTCGCGTCAACTCGGTCATGGGCTTTGGCAACATGTTCGCCGGCGTGGCCCCGCTGGCGATTGCCCCGTGGCTGGCGGCGACGTTTGGCGTGCAGCAGACGCTCATCGGGGCGGGCATGGTCGTGACGGCGGTTCCCGCGGCGTTGCTGCTGTTTGGTCGCTGGCACTTGGATCGTGCCGCAAGGCAGTAAAAACCATCACAACATTCGATGAAAATCGCGATTTTGCCGAAAAACGTCGAATGTTGTGATGGTTTGCGCTGCGGGTCAGGCCATCCTGCGGGTCCGGCCACCACAAAGGGGCCAGGCACCTTTGTGGTGGTTTTTGCTTTGACGGGCCGCGCCTGCGCCTTGGTATACCATGTACGCCGTTCACGAATACACCCCACACCGCCACACAACCCAGAAAGGCCCCCATGGACACCACCTTCAGCCACATCAAAGCCGTGTTCTGCGATATCGACGGCACGCTGCTCACGAGCCAGCACACGGTGTCCCCGCGCACCGTGGCGGCGATCCGCGCCCTGCGCGAGCGCGGCGTGCTCTTTGGCCTGTGCACCGGGCGCGACGCCCACGCGACCGAGGCCATGTACGAGCTCTGGGGCATCGAAGGCCTGGTGGACGTGCTGGTGGGCTGCGGTGGCGCCGAGGTCATCGACCGCGCGCACGACATCAACGAGCTGAGCTATCCGCTACCGGGCGAGACCATCGCGCGCATCTGCGAGCACATGGCGGACCTTCCGGCAACGCCCGTCTGCCCCCGAGACGGCGTGTTCTACGTGCCCGAGAGCAACGCGTGCGTCGAGCACCTGTCGCGCGTCGACGGTGTGCCCTACCAGGTGGTCGATTTTGCCGAGTTGTTGCGCGAGCCGCAGCCCAAGGTGATGTTTACCATGGCGCCCGAGGTGATGCCGCGGGTGATTGAGCGGGCGTCGACGTTTGCCGATGACACTGTTAAGGCGGCGGCTCTGCAAATCACGCAGCGGCTCTACGAGTTCATGGATCCGCGCGTGTCCAAGACGCGCGGCCTTGTGCGCGTGGCGGAGCTCAACGACATGGAGCTCCAGGACATCTGCGTGTTTGGCGATGCCGACAACGACACCTGCATGGTGGCTGACGCCGGCGTGGGCGTGGCCATGGCAAACGGCAGCGACGCCACCCGTGCCGCCGCCGACTTTGTAACCGCGAGCAACGACAAAGACGGCATCGCGATCTTTATCGAGGAGCATCTGCTATAGCGCCGGAGGAGAACCACCACGAAGGGGCAGGCACCTTTGTGGTGGCCTCAGGCGATTTGGGCGAATTGATGCCTAAAAACTGCGCGCAAATTCAAATTTGGTTGTATGAACATCTCGCTTCTAACTACCGATGGGTTAAAGATATTCCCACCAATTTGGTAGTCTATTCCTCCCGGTTGATGACCTACCGCTCACGGTCGATTTTCAACCGTTCACAGGATGTTTACTCTTGAGCAAAATGTTGTGCAAATAAATAAAATGCTATTAAAAAATGATAGGCAACTAAATTACCAGCAGAAATAAAAACTAAATATCGAATAAACGAAAGCAAATCTGAGCAAATGTCAAGAGAATTGAGAATTCGCTACAAAACTATCGGTATTTTTGCTTAGATGTTCAAACAATCGTTACAATATGTACTATAAGCGTGCGCAATTACAGGTTGCGCAGATACGCTTGATAGTGAAAGAGCAAGATCGCGGTCTCTTGGGGAGGAGACATCGATGAAAGCGAATTCAGAAAAAACTAAGCAGAGTAAAAAAGCGACGCGCCGTGTACTGGCAGGCGTTTTGTGCGGAGCCTCCGTTTTGAGCCTGGTACTGTCGCTCGTCATGCCTCCGATCTCGCAGGCCATTGCCAACGATGCCCAGACGGTTTCTACCGAAGAAACTGTGATGGGGGGGGGTTCCTCAAGTGAGTCTACTGATGTAGAAAACACCAACAATGGGGACACCGAAAACCAGAATAGTGACGAGACCGAGGGCGACGAGACTGGCGACGATAGCCAGCCTGAGGAGCAGCCCGAGGAAGAGCAGCAGAACGAGGGTACAACGACTTCGGATGGTGAAACCGTTGTTACGGCTGCGGAAAACGAGCAGGCTGAAACGACATCCGATGAGATGATAGATAGCGCGAGTAAGCTGAAAGAAAAGCTGGAGAACGCGAGCGGCATTGCCAACTTTGAGCTTACGAAAGATATTGTTACCAACGAGAAAATTCAGCTCAATCAAAAAGGCAGTAATATCACGCTGAATCTAAACGGCCATAAGATTAAGCATGAGAGTGCCGATGAGCCTTTGTTCAATATCACCGGTGGCGCGACACTTACAATTAAGGATTTAATTAATGGTTCTGATCCTGAGAAAGCGAGTGAAAAAAAAGACAACGGCCAGCCGCTAGATGATCAGGGCCAGGATTTAAGTCGCGCCAATTATGGTAGAGAAGCAAAGTTGGTTTACGACACCGATGGCATTCCGTCTAGCCTTACCTACTACGTGACCCAATCGTCCCCGAGAAAAACAGACACAACCAAGACAACCGAGACGCTTTTCGAACATAGCGTTGAGATTAAAGGTGCCATCGTGGCATGCGGTGGCTCTGATAGACTGAGGCTCATTAATCTCTACGCAGGTGGTACGTTCAAGCTCGAGAGTGGCGTGATTACGCAACAGCAAAATACGCAACAGAAACAATGCAGGGTCGACAGTTTGGTTTATGCCGAGAACGGTTCTAAGGTCAACATGAGCGGCGGTTACGTATGCGGTGCCTCTACGGGAACTTCGGGCACCGGTGCGGGCATTATAGTTAATGCGAATGGTGATGCGTCGTCCCTCAATCTGACCGGCGGCGTTATCGCTGCAAATTACGCCCTCAAAGGTGCCGGGGTGTACTCGAATGGCTCGAACGTTTCCATTTCGAAGGACGCGGTCATTTCGGGTAATGCGACGTTCAATGGGGAAAGCGACCAGCCTGGCTATGGTGGCGGCATTATGGCCGAGGGCGGCATCGTGACCGTTTCTGGTGGCTATATCACGAATAATAGAATGGCTAAATTCTGTGGTGAGGATGGCAATGGTTGTCATGGCGGCGCTGGGCTTGCTGCCAATAACGGCGCCCATGTCACCATTTCTGGTGGCCAGATTACTGGCAACTATTCCGAGGAAGCTGGCGGCGGCGTTTACGTTACCAATATTTTTCAACATGATAGGGCATGGCTCGACATTAAAGGAGGAATTATTGCCTCTAACGTGAGCTACCGATCTGAAGGTGCCGGCATCCGAGTGGGCCAGATGATTGACGCGATGATAAGTGGAGCGTCAAAAGATAGCCCAGTCTACATCACTAATAACCACTGCATGTCTCGCTTTGACTGGGGCGGCGGCGGCATCTTTGTTCAGGGTGATTCGAATGTTGCAGCATCTAATGCTGGCAGGCTCTTTGTGTACAACTCGTACATTAGCGCCAATACAGCTGGCGGCTACGGCGGCGGCGTTGCAGTCTGCCCCACGGGCAAGACGTTGGTAACGAGCACTGAGGGCACGGCAATCTTTGGCAATTCGTCTGCCGGCGAAGAGCATGATGATAATCATTTTAATAAAGAAAATGTTTACAACAAGGAGAAAAATACCGGCAATGAAGCTAAACCCCATCTTTCAGGTGGTGGTGGTGAAAAGACTGAAGATAGAGATGCATACGAATCGGAGGTGTTTCGCAAGCACGGTCATGTCGATTTCTTCCTTGCGGCAAAGAAGGGCCATACGGATCCGATTGCGGCAGTAATCGGCAAGATGCTCGGCGGCGGAGATGCCCAGTATTCGGGAAGTAAAGAGCTCAAGGAGCCGATTGATATTCCCGCCAATGGCGGTGTGCAGATTTATCAAAGCATAGGATTGACTTCGGGTGTTCAAGCCGGAAGCGATGAGGCGACGGCTGCGCAGAAAGCTGCGACAACCTTCATCACCGGAAATTATTCCTGGGATCATGGCGGTGGCATCATGTCGAATGGCGATCTGTACTTGGGTCAGCCTGCGGATACGTATGTCTACCCGAGCCTTAAGCTGAAGGCGACCAAGAAGCTAATCGATTCGCAGACTGATAAGAACAAAACGCTCGCTGGGAATGAGTTCACCTTTATGGTCTACCGCAAGGATTCGGAAGATCCTTTCGTTAATGGGAAATTCAATCGCGACGCTTGCGCTGAGGTGGGAACTGCAAATAATGATGCAAGCGGCAACATCACGTTTGAGCTTGGTGAACAGTTCGCAGCAAGCGCAACGGCTGACAAAATCACATACTACTTGGTCGAAGATACCGGCGAGGACTCCGACATCACATATGACTCTGCTGTGTATGAGATTGTGGCATCGGTTAAGGATACAAAGACCGAGCTCATGACTGTTCCGACAAAAGAAAACCCGAACAGGCAGATACCCCTCAACATCCATAACTACACGATTGAAAACGTCAATGTGACCAAGCGTGAACTCGACAAGTCATCTGGGGCGTGGAGTGTCACAAATTCATGGGACAATGTGCAGAATAGAGATGGCTATTATCCAATTGCCTGTGAAGATAGCTCGGTGACTTTCACTAACGAATACACTCCGTACAACTCGTACGGCTCCTGGACTCCTAAGGCGACTAAGGTCGTTAAGGGTGGCGAGATGAAGGAGTTTACGCTCGAGTTTGCGGATAACGAGGACTTTAATAACGCTGAGACGGTTAATACGAAGGCTGGCGACAAGAAGTCCCAGACCCTGAGCTTCGTCGACAAGATTGAGTACACACTCGATAAGCTAAACAAGCTCGAGTCTGACTCCACCGGCCGTGGTGCAAGCAATACCTTCACCTATTACGTCCGCGAACAGCCGCCGACCGCACCGTTCACGAACTACACGTACGACAAGTCGGTCTACAAGATTACGGTCAAAGCAACTGATCAGTCTGATAAGACGATTAAGTGCGAAGTGTCTTACACCAAGATTTTCAATGCCAAGGGCAAAGAGATTTCCGCTGATAAGCAGCAACCGCTTAAATACGGTGAGGACACCAGCGCTGGCCAAAGCCTTCCCACCTTCACCAACACCTACTCCACCTCTTTGCCCCTTTCTGGTATGTCGGGCGTCACTCTGACGTACCTTGCCGGCGCGGCGGTGCTTTGCGCTGCTGCGGCCTGGATGCACATTCGTCGCAAGGCGAATGCGAAGGGAGGTAAGCGTTGTGAATAAGAAAGTTTGCTCCTTCCCGATCTTGTTTGCGCTGCTTGCCCTCCTGATCGGCACCTGCGCGGTTGTGTTCCCCGCTTCCGCGCAGGCCGCGCCGACCTCGACCGGTTCCATCACGGTGAGCGGCACCGTGGCGCGCAGCTACAACGCCTACCAGATTTTTAGCGCCAACGTCGTCGACAGCGACAGCGACGCCAAGATCGCCACCGATCTCGCCTGGGCAAGCGACGCCGTGCGCGACGCCGCGCTGCCTGTGCTGCACGGTGCCGGCATGCCCAAATCCCAGACCACCGCGCAGGAAGCTGCCGAGTGGCTCAACACCGATTCCCATCTTACGAGCGCGCTGAGCGCACAGCTCGCTCGTTCCCTCCAGCGCTCTGGCGCCGTGCCCGTGGCCCTTAACGCGGGCACGACGGCCGAGCTGTCCTGCGGCTACTGGCTCATCGTCGCCGACGACGACGCCATCGCCCAGGGCGAGGCCGGCACCGCGCCGATCATGGCCCTGGTCGGCGGCAGCGCCGTCACCGTCAAGCCCAAGGCGGCGACCCCCAAGGTGTCCAAGCATGTGCTGGAGGACAGCACCGCCGCATGGCAGAAGGCCGCCGACGCCACGGTCGCCGACGACCTGTACTGGCGCCTCTCTGCCACGGTCCCGGCCGGGCTCACCGCCTACGACACCTATACGGTGCGGTTCGTCGACACCATGAGCGCGGGGCTCGATCCCTCCAAGGTCGCCGCGAGCATGCGCGTGTACGTGGCGGCGGGCGCGGACGGCGGCTTTGACGCCGTCTCGGCCGGCAAGGACGGCCGCGCCGGCACCGAGCCCGCGAAGGGCTGGACCGACATCACGGCCCAGTGCGCCACCAAGGTAGCGGCCGACGGCAAGACCTTCACCGTGCGCACCGGCGACCTGATCGCCGCGCTCGGCGGGGCCGACGCCTTCACCGCGGGCGCCCGCGTGGTCGCCGTGTACAACGCGCCGCTCAACAGCGCATGCAACCACGGCATCGCGAAGGGCAACCCCAACGAGGTCTACCTGCGCTACCCGCGCTCTCCCTTTGCCGATCAGTCCGGCGACGCCGGCTTCACCCACACGCCGAGCGACGACGCGTGCGCCTACACCTGGGATCTCGCGCTCACCAAGCGCGGCAGCGACGGCGACAAGCCGCTTGCCGGGGCGGTCCTGAGTATCGCCGACGACCGCGGCCGCACGCTGGCAGCCGACGGCACGTGGGATGCGGAGGGCAAGGCCACCGTCACCACGGGCGAGGACGGCCGCGTGACCGTCTCGGGCGTGGACTCGGGCAAGCTGGAGGTCCGCGAGCTCAAGGCGCCCAAGGGCTACACCGCCTTTGAGGGCACGCGCTCCGTGACGGTCAAGGCCGAGGGCCTGGACGTCGACCAGGTGGCCGCTGCCAAGCCCAAGCTCACCATCACGGCCGAGTCGCCCCTGCGCGCCGACAGCGCGGACGGGTCGACGGGCAGCCTGGAGGCGTCGCTCATCAACACGCCCACCGGCACACCCCCTAGCATTACCACCGGAGGCTTTATGCCCTCGACTGGCGATATGGCAATGTACGCCGCGGCCGCCGCAGCGGTCGCCGGAGCCGCGCTCATCGTGGTCGCGCTCCTGGTCAAGCGGGGAGGTGGCAGCCATAAAGAGTAGCTGGCAGCCCCACAGAGAGCGGGGCGAGACATAGCGAAGCAGATGTTAAGACACAGACAGACAGATTTGGATCAAATGGAATTCGAGCAGAAAGCAGAGGAAAAGAAGATGAGCATGAGCAAGAACATCGCACGCCTGGCAGTAACCGCCGGCCTCACGGCAGCCCTGAGCTTCGGCGGAGTCATGGCCCCGGTCACGATGGCGTTTGCGGCGGATGACGACAATACGATCACCATCGGTCAGGTCGATAAAAACGCAACCACCAAGTTCAAGGCGTACCAGATCTTCAAGGCCGATGTCGTGGATGAGTCCGGCAAGCCGGACAAGGTCGTTTCAAATGTTAAGTGGGCCGTTGATGATGCGGCTCAGACTGCCATCATCGAAGCTATTAATAAGCGTTATCCGAAGGCGCTTAAGTCTGATGCAAAAGCACCGGACGTCGCCGACTGGCTGACCGCGAACGTGAAGGAAACCACTAAGGAGACGCGAGTCGATAAGGATAGTGTCCTCAATGATATTGCCAAGGTGGTCAAAAACAAAGTTCAGCCGACGGGCGATTCGTTTGAAGCGGGCTCTACCTTTGAGCCCAAGAATGCTGCTGACAACACGCCCAACACGGGCTACTATCTTTTCTTGACCGATGACGCTGGTATCGGCCAGATGACTGAGAACAAGAAGAACACCGGTACTTCCCCAATTTTCGCTGTCGTGGGCGGCAGTGCTGTTGAGGTTACCGAGAAGACCAGTATTCCTACGGTCGAGAAGAAGGTCAAAGACGACAAGCTCGATAGCGATTGGAAAGACAAGGCAGATTCCCAGATGGGTCAGGATGTCTATTACCAGCTGACGGGCACCGTTGCCGACAACATCGCCACGTTTGACACCTACTATTATGAGTTTAACGACGTGCTCTCTGACGGCCTTACGGCAAACGTGGGCACCATTGAAGTTAAAATCGGCGATAAGATCCTTTCGCGTAACTCGACTGAGGGCGACAAGACTGGTTACGATGTTTCGACTGATGATGCAACTAACACGTTGACCGTAAAGTTTACCGACCTCAAAACTGCTGCGAACGAGGCCAGCGCGACGCTCGACGGCCGCTCTAATGTCGTCGTCACTTATACTGCCAAGCTCGACCAGGAGAAGGCCGATAAGGTTACTGTTGGCGGCGAGGGCAATTCCAACAGTGTCAAGCTCATCTACTCCAACAATCCCATGAGCGATGGCAAGGGCGAGTCCGTGCTCGATACCGTCCGTGACTATACCTATGCGCTCAAGCTGGTCAAGGAGGACGCTGCCGACGAGAGCACTAAGCTTGACGGCGTGAAGTTTACCATCCAGGCTACGAATCCCGACGAAAACGCGCAGGGTGCTGCTGCCGGTGCCAAGTATGTTCAGGGGGACGGCACCCTCTCCGAAAACGAGTATGAGTTCGAAACTAAGAATGGCGGCGTAATCGAGGTCAAGGGTCTCGATGCTGGTACCTATACCGTCAAGGAGACCCACACCCTCGGCGGCTACAACACGCTGCCCGACTTCACCTTTAAGATCTCGACTGCTGAGGGCGATCTTGCTAAGCCTGAGGGCGAGAGCAGCAACACGCTCACCGTTAGCGTGACCAAGGATACTTCTTCGCTTGTGAAAGAGGCAACTGTGAACGGTGGTGTGGTTAACCTTACTGTCCAGAACAAGAAGGGCTCCGGCCTCCCGCTCACCGGTCTCAACGGTGTGACCTTCACTTGGATTGCTGGTGGCGCGGTGCTGTGCATCGGCGTGGCGCACCTCATCCGCAGCCGTAAGCAGGCTGAGGAGTCCGAGCAGGAGTAACGCTCGCTCATCCATCCCTTTGGCAGGTGGGATGTGATGGCCATGAGACTTGCGGACACTTTTCTCGTCCATCCACGTTCTTGCTTTGCCATTCTCTTTTCGGGGCAGATTCCGCACTGGAGTCTGCCCCGTTCTTTTTGGACAACGCAGCCGGGGCGCCGCCGCTCGTATGATCGAGCGTATGAATATCGAACAGATGTTTGCAAATATTGCGTTTACCAGCTGTAAGTGCGAGTGCTCGCAGTAAAATATCCTTGCGACGCATCCCGTGCGCGGGCGGCCGACGACTCGATCGGAGGTCCCAAATGCTGAAATTCCTTAACGCGCTCGCCGCCCTCGCGGCGGTGGGCACGTTCGTCATCGCGTTTCTTGACTCGTATGAAGTTCGGTTTAAGGTCCGTAGGCGCACGCGCGGTGCGGACGGTAGAAGGCATTTGCGCTGCAACAAGCGCAAATAAGAATGCCCGGGGTTAGAGGCCCGGGCATTTAACAAAACCAGAAAACTAGGCCGCCCGCGCTCCAAAGTACTTACGCGGGGTGCGTCGTTTCCTGTAGCTATTGTATCCCGAATCGCCCCGCCGATTCGGGACATTTTGAAAACTCAAACACGTCGGGCAACCCGTCGGGCAAACCCGGACAATGCGGCCAGGCTCCGCTGGACTAGGAACCGTGTGTATAAATCGAACAAATGTTTGACAAAATCGCGTTTACCAGCTGTGGGTGCATACGCTCGCAGTAAAATGGCCTTGCGACGCATCCCGTGCGCGGGCGGCCGACGACTCGATCGGAGGTCCCCAAATGCTGAAATTCCTTAACGCGCTCGCCGCCCTCGCGACGGTGGGCACGTTCGTCATCGCGTTTCTTGACTCGTATGAGGTTCGGTTTAAGGTCCGTAGGCGCACGCGCGGTGCGGACGGTGGAAGGCATTTGCGCCGAAAGCGCAAATAAGAATGCCCGGGGGTCGGATCCCGGGCATTTAACAAAACCAGAAAACTAGGCCGCCCGCGCTCTCGTACACTTACGCGGGGTGCGTCGTTTTCTATTGACATTGTATCCCGAATCGCTCAGCCGATTCGGGACATTTTGAAAACTCAAATGCTGGCTTATGCACGAAAGGAATCTCGATAATTCCGAAAATTATGTATAATTCCAATAAAAATGGAATCAAACGAAAACGATGGAAATGAACGAAGCGCTAATCTACTTACAAGAAGCACTAGGCCTCTCTGCCAAGACCAAAAATTGGCCTGGATCCGCACGCTTGCCGCTGCATCTGCGGGCGATTGAGGTCCGCGCTGTTGACGCAAACGGTTTTTCGTTTTTGCTTGCAAGTTTGCCTACTGGCGTCGGGCTTCCCGAGGCTAAGAGGGTCTATAGTCAGCTAGCCTTGCGCGCGGAGACTCCTGTTGTCGTTTCATTTCCTGATGCCGATGCACGTCAGCGCAAAGCATTGGTCGCACAAGGGATTCCCTTTGTCTGCTCGGGTAGACAGGCTTTTCTTCCATTTATGGGCACAGCCTGCACGGAGAGGGGCGGTGCCCGGTTTCGCAATCACGCGACCAAGATGTCGCCCAACGCGCAGGCTGCCGCAATCTGGGGAGCAACCCAGGAGCCATATCGTCCCTATGACCTTTGTCGTGCGCTTGGGATCTCGGCAAGCCGTGCGAGTGAGGCCATAACCGAGCTTGTTGACAGGGGGATCGCGAGGCGCGAGCGTCGCGATCGACGTGTCGTTGTGTTCCCTGTTGCCGACGATCTTCTGCTCGGCGAGCACATGGCAGAGCTCTCCTCGCCTGTCTCAAAGGTCTTTTTTGCAAGGAAGACGCCGCAGATCGACTATCTTGTTGACGCCGGGGAGACGGCGCTCGCTGCGCGTTCGATGCTCGCTGCGCCGGGCATGGAACAAAAGGCCGTCTTAAGAAGTGCATGGCGTCAACTGAGCGACCTCGAAGTCGCAGACGGGGAGTTGCCGGATAACGAAACGGCGATGATCCAAGTGTGGCGCTATGCGCCCGTGTTTGCCGACTCCTCCCGCGTCGATGACATTTCGCTTGCGCTATCTTTGGCGGCAATCGACGATGAGCGAATTCAGCTCGAAGTCGATCGCATGTTTGGAAAGGAATATCCATGGCAAGAAGCGCTGTAGAAGGTCTCCAAGAATTTCAGCAGCATATGCAAGAAGCTGCAGGATCGTATGCTCTTATCGGCGGCACGGCATGCGACATTTTGCTCTCGGAGGCGGGACTTCCGTTTAGGGCGACTCACGATTTTGATGTGGTAATTGTCGCCGATGACCGGTTGCCTCAGACGGCAGAAGCTATATGGACTTTGGTGCGTGATGGCGCCTACCGCTGCGGCTGGGGCGAAGGTAAAGACTCATGCTTTTATCGGTTTACAGAGCCAAAGAGGCCGGGTTACCCCCATATGATCGAACTCTTCGCGAAGTGCCCCGACTTTCTAAAGGGTCGTGAGGGGATTGATGTGGCGCCAATTCACGTTGATGAAAACATAAGCAGTCTTTCGGCAATTTTGTTGGACGATGCTTACTACAGCTTGTTCCTTCAGGGAATTCGGACCGTAGGCGGCGTTTCGGTCCTGGGTACGGAATACATTGTCCCGTTCAAAGCGAAGGCGTATCTCGACCTAAAAGCTAGAAGGGAAGCGGGGGAGAACATTGATTCGAGGAAGGTAAAAAAGCATAAACGCGATGCGCTGAGACTTGCTCAGCTGCTTGGCGAGTCGGAAGGTGTCGATCTGCGCGGAGAACTGAAGGACGATATGCTTGCGTTTGTCAAAGATTGTGAGGTGGGCGACGTCAATCTGAAACAGATTGGGGTTGCGGGCGTAACGATGGCGCAGTTGCTCGAGACGATGAAAGCAACATATGGCTTGATTGGTTGAGTGGGGTTACGTGGCCCGGACGGTGCAGCCAAGCTGCGTTGTCCGGCGCATGAGCTCGCTAATCGGTTATTATTTGTTTAGACAACCTGAGCTGTAGAGGAGTGACCGGCGATGGTGCAGGGCGCCAAACATATGAAGAGCAATAACGCCGCGGCCAACGGTGGCTCAAGCCCTCAGCCCAAACCTCAACCAAAGCCCAAACGCCGTCGCAAGCGACTGCCGCGCTGGGCCGATCGGCTCATCACCGTCGTCATCATCCTTATTGGCGTGGGTCTTATGACCTGGCCGTGGATCTTGGACCGGCTCGAGGCCTCGGGCGTGTTCAACCAGATCAGCACGGTGTCCAGCACCGTGGACGCGCTGTCTGCCGAGGAGCGCGAGCGCATTCTGCTCCAGGCGCGCTCCTTTAACGAGCAGCTGGCGGGCGAGGCCACCGAGCTCCCCGCCGACCAGATCGAGCCCTACGCTCAGCAGCTCATCTTCGACCGCGACCCCATGATGAGCTGGGTCGAGATCCCCTCCATCGACGTGAGCATGCCCATCTACCACGGCACGAGCGAGGAAGTCCTTATGGCGGGCGTCGGCCACCTGGAGGGCACGAGCCTGCCGGTGGGCGGCACCTCGACGCATTGCGTGCTCACCGCGCACTCGGGCATGCGCAACCTGAGCATGTTCGACGACATCCACTCGCTGGAGCCCGGCGACCTGGTGCTGCTGCACACCATGAACAAGACGCTCGCCTACAAGATGGTGGACTCCGAGGTGGTGCTGCCCGAGGAGATGGAGTCGCTGACCATCGAGCCCGGAGCCGACAAGGTGACGCTCGTCACCTGCACGCCCTATGGCGTGAACGACCATCGCCTGCTGGTGCATTGCGTGCGCACCAAGTACAGCAAGAAGGACGTCGACAAGCAAAAGTCGCTGGCCGGCCGCCACTGGGGCAAGCGTGAGTTTGCCGTGCTCATCGTGGTCGTGGCCATTGTGCTGTTGCTGCTGGACATCGTGATCCACGCGGTCCGCAAGCGCCGCAAGGCCAAGGCCTCGGCATAAGACATTCTCCAGAACCACCACAAAGGGGACAGGTACCTTTGTGGTGGTCGGGACTTCCAAACCATCACAACATTCGATGAAAATCGCGATTTTGGCGAAAAGCGTCGAATGTTGTGATGCTTTTCGTTGTGGGCGCGATGGTCTTCGTTGCGGGCGGGACGGTCTTCGTTGTGGGCAGTACAGTTTTCGCTATGGACGGTGCGGTTTCGCTGCAGAACCGCCAGCCCGCCGCCTGCCAACCGCCTCCCTCGTTACGTTTTCGCTGCATTTAGGTAAAGCACCTGCTCCAAACGGCGTTGCCTTGTATACTAGAGCGGTTTATCTGTTATGCGGAAGGGAGCGCCTATGGCACTCAGCGAGAAAGACGTGCGCGGCATCGCCGAGTACGCAAAGATCGCACTGACCGATGACGAGCTCACCCAGATGACGTCCTACATGAACGACGCCGTCCAGATGCTCGAGCCCGTCTTGCAATATGACTTGCCCGACGTGGAGCCCACGTTCCATCCCATCGGAAGCCTGTCCAACGTGATGGGCGATGACCTGCGCGAGCCCGAGCGCGACCTGCCGCTCGACGTTGCGCTCGAAAACGCCGGCAGCGCGCGCGACCGCTACTTCCGCGTGCCGTCCATTTTGGGAGAGGGGGAGAGCGAGTAATGGCGCAGAGCTTCGATTCCCTTACCGCCGCCCAGATCGCCGCGGGCGTTGCCGCCGGCGACTTTACCGCTACCGAGGTGGCCCAGGCCTCCCTTGCCGCCATCGAGGCGCGCGAGGGCGGGGTCCAGGCATTCCTGCAGGTGGCGCCCGAGCTCGCGCTCGAGGCCGCCGCGCGCGTGGATGCCGACCGTGCCGCAGGCAAGCCGCTGCCTCCGCTCGCGGGCGTGCCGCTGGCCATCAAGGACAACATGAACCTCGTGGGCACGCGCACCACCTGCGCTTCCCGCATGCTCGGGGACTACCAGAGCGTCTACACCGCTACCTGCGTCCAGCGGATGCTCGATGCCGGCTGCCTGCCCATGGGCAAGGCCAACATGGACGAGTTCGCTTTTGGTAGTTCCACCGAGAGCTCGGCGTTCCACCGCACCAACAACCCCTGGGATACCGAGCGCGTGCCCGGCGGCTCCTCGGGCGGCTCCGCTGCCGCCGTCGCCGCGGGCGAGGTCGCGCTCTCGCTGGGCTCGGACACCGGCGGCTCCATTCGCCAGCCGGCGTCGCTGTGCGGTGTGGTGGGCTTTAAGCCCACGTACGGCGCCGTGAGCCGTTACGGCGTGGTTGCCTTTGGCTCGTCGCTCGACCAGGTGGGCCCCTTTGGCCGCACGGTCGAGGATGTCGCACTGGCCATGAACGCGCTTACCGGCGCGGGCCACGATCCGTACGACTGCACCAGCCAGGATTGCGCCGTCGACTTTACCGAGCATCTCAACGACAGCATCGAGGGCAAGCGCGTGGGCATCATCCCCGCGTTTATGGAGGCCGAGGGCCTGACGCCCGAGGTCAAGGCCGCTGTTCAGCGCGCCGCCCAGGAGCTGCAGAACCAGGGTGCCGAGCTGGTCGAGGTCGACCTGCCACACCTGGACGCCGCCATCGCCGCCTACTACGTCATCGGCCCGGCCGAGGCGTTCTCCAACCTGGCCCGCTTCGACGGCATTCGCTACGGCTATCAGGAGGAGGGCTGCGCCAACCTGTCCGACCAGAGCTCGCTTTCGCGCGCCCACGGCTTTGGCGCCGAGGCCAAGCGCCGTCAGATGCTCGGCGCCTACCTGCTGAGCTCGGGCGTGTACGACAAGTATTATTACGCTGCTCAAAAGGCCCGCACGCTCATTACGCAGGACTACGACGCCGCGTATGCCAAGGTGGACACCATCCTCATGCCCGCCTCGCCGCGCACGGCCTTTAAGTTTGGCGAGATCAGCGACCCCACGCAGATGTACCTTTCCGACCTGTACACCATTTCGCTCAACATTTGCGGCAACGGTGGTATCTCGGTGCCGCTGGGCCTGGGCGAGGATACTCGGCTGCCCGTTTCTGCCCAGCTGGTGGGTCCGGCCTTTAAGGACCGTCAGCTGCTCACGTTTGCCCGCGCCCTGGAGCGCGGCTTTGCCGATGCCGCCACGGGTGCGCCCGCGCTTTCCGTCGCGCCCGATTTTGCCGGGAAGGGAGGCGAGCTGTAATGAAGGAGCTTTCCGAGGTCCTGCAGGATTGGGAGGCCGTGATCGGCCTGGAGATCCATACCGAGCTCACCGCACTCGATACCAAGATGTTCTGCAACTGCAAGCTTAGCCACGATGACGAGCCCAACGCCAACGTGTGCCCGGTGTGCCTGGGTCTGCCCGGCGCCCTGCCGGTGCCCAACAAGCGTGCCATCGAGAGCATCGTCAAGGCCGGTCTCGCCACCAACTGCGAGATCCAGCGCCACTCGATGTTCTACCGCAAGCACTACTTCTATCCCGATATGGCCAAGAACTTCCAGACCACGCAGGGCCCGGTCGCCTTTGCCATGTACGGTCACCTGGATCTGGACGTGACCGGTCGCGGGGCCGCCGAGCGCCCCGACTGCGCATTTGGCGAGGCCGAGGCCCAGAGCCTGGCGAGCGCTTCGGCCAACGCCGAGGGCCTGTCCACATCCATGACGTCGACCATGCGCGAGGGCAACCAGCGCGCCGGCCACCTGGCCAGCTATGACGCGTCCAACCTGCGGATGCCCGAGCGTCGCGAGGATGGTTCCTACACGGTGCCCATCCGCATCCTGCGCATCCACATGGAGGAGGACGCCGCCAAGATGGTGCACGTGGGCGGCGCCGAGGGCCGCATTACCGCCGCGGCCGAGTCGCTCGTCGACTACAACCGTTGCGGCACGCCTTTGATTGAGCTCGTGACTGAGCCCGATTTGCGCACGCCCGAGGAAGCGCGCCTGTTTATGGAGAAGCTCCGTCGCATCTTTGTGACGCTGGGCATTTCGGACTGCTCCATGGAGAAGGGCTCCATGCGCTGCGACGGCAACGTGTCGCTGCGCCGCCGCGGCGAGACCAAGCTGGGCACCAAGACCGAGCTCAAGAACCTCAACTCGTTTAAGAGCCTGCACGATGGCCTTGCCTACGAGATTTGCCGTCAGGCCGAGGTGCTCGAGGAGGGCGGCATTATCTACCAGGAGACCCGCCACTGGGAGCCCAGCCGTAAGCGCACCGTGGTCATGCGTGTGAAGGAGACGGCCGACGACTATCGTCTGTTCCCCGACTGTCTCTTATACACATC
>CABSMV010000004.1 GCA_902478935.1 uncultured Collinsella sp.
GACAGGACCACACTGCCGAGGTCACCGTTACCTCCGTGCACATTCCCTCTGATGATCTCAAGGGCCGTATCATCGGTCGTGAGGGTCGCAACATCCGGACCTTCGAGCAGGTTTCCGGCGTCAACCTCGTGATCGACGACACGCCCGAGACCGTCGTTCTTTCGAGCTTCGACCCAGTCCGTCGCGAGACCGCCCGTGTCGCCCTCGAGAACCTCATCGCCGACGGCCGCATTCATCCCGCTCGTATTGAGGAGATGTATCACAAGGCTGCCGACCTGGTTCAGCAGCGCGTGCGCGAGGCTGGCGAGCAGGCTGCCTTCGATACCGGCATTCACGACCTGCACCCCGAGATCGTCAAGACCCTTGGTGCCCTGCGCTACCGTACCTCGTTTGGTCAGAACGTGCTTCAGCACTCCCTCGAAGTCTCTGACCTGTGCGGCGTGATGGCTTCCGAGCTTGGCCTGGACGTTGTGACCGCCAAGCGCGCCGGCCTACTGCACGACCTGGGCAAGGCAATCGACCATGACGTCGAGGGCCCGCATGCCGTCATCGGCGCCGAGCTTGCCCGCCGTTATGGCGAGAAGCCCGTTATCGTCCACGCTATCGAGGCTCACCATGCCGACGTCGATCCCAACACGGTGCTCGATGTCCTGGTACAGGCCGCCGATGCTGTCTCTGCCTCTCGCCCCGGTGCCCGTCGCGAGTCTGCCGAGAACTACATCAAGCGTCTTGAGAAGCTCGAGGAGATCGCCAACTCCCATGACGGCGTCGAGCGTACCTATGCCATGCAGGCTGGTCGCGAGGTCCACGTCATGGTTCAGCCGGACAAGATCTCCGATGCCCAGTCCACGGTCCTGGCTCACGATATCGCCCATCAGATCGAGGAAGAGATGGAGTATCCCGGTCAGGTGCGCGTTGTCGTGATTCGCGAGAGCCGCGCTGTCGATATCGCTAAATAACATGAGCGACGCGAACGAGCTCATCTCATTTATCGCGTCGATGTCGGGGGAGGGCAACCTTCGCGTCGAGGAGAACCTTGGCGAGGGGTATGTCCGCCTCCGCGTTTCGGAGGCCGAGCGGCGCCAGGCAAAGCACGACATTCAGCATGTCGAGGATATCGTCATCGAAATGCTCCGTAATGCTCGCGATGCTGGCGCCGACAAAGTCTATCTCGCCACGACCAAGGAAGATGGCGTCCGCACGCTTGTCTTTCTGGATAACGGTTCGGGCGTTCCGCAGGATATGCAAGAGCGAATCTTCGATGCTCGCGTTACCTCCAAGCTCGAGAGCATGAAGATGGACCGTTGGGGCGTTCACGGTCGTGGCATGGCATTGTTTTCGATCAAGCAGAACACCGACGAGGCCCGTGTGGTCACGTCCGGCGTCGATCTTGGTTCAGCCTTTAAGGTGAGCGTTGCAGCCGACCGCCTCAGCGAGCGTGCCGATCAGTCCAGCTGGCCCCAGGCCGTCAAGGATGAGGACGGACGTTATGTCTGTGCTCGCGGTCCGCATAATATTATTCGCGCTGCCTGTGAGTTTGCGCTCGAGGAGCTGCGTGGTTGCGATGTCTATCTTGGTTCTCCGTCTGAGATTGCCGCGACCCTTTATGCTCAGGCGTCAAGTAGGCTCGATACGTCTCGTCTCCTGTTTATTGATGACGAGAGCGAGCTTCCGGTTGTCGATCGTTTAGGCCTTGCCTCTGATGCCGAGGACTTTATCCGTATCTGCTCGGGTTTGGGTCTTGAGATGTCCGAGCGCACGGCACATCGCATTTTGGCAGGGCAGATTAAGCCCGTTCGCGGTGTGACCGCGCGTCTGCTGCGCGAGCGTGATTCGTCCTCGCATGCGCCGGCTCCTGTCGATCTCGCGAAGGATCGTCGCGGGCTACGTATTGCCAAGGATGACATGGCACAGTTTTCGCGTGCTGTGGAGCGGGACTTCAATGACCTTGCCGCCAGGTACTATCTCAACCTTTGCGGCGACCCAAAGATTCGTGTTTCGCGTGATCGAATCACTGTGACTTTCGATCTTGCCAAAGAGGAATAGTGCCTTTACCGAGTCCACTCGGTACGATACAGTTATTGCAGTTAAAACGTACTTTTAAACGCAGGAGTTTCTTCATGGATTGCCTGAAGGTATCAAGCAAATCATCGCCCGCGTCCGTTGCCGGCGCCATCGGCGGCATGGTCAAGGATGGTGTACCCGTCAACATCCAGTGTGTCGGCGCCGGTGCTGTCAACCAGGCCATTAAGGCCGTTGCCATCGCGCGCGGTTTTTTGATCCCAACCGGTTTTGATATTTCCTGCGCGCCCGTGTTCTCCGACATCCTCATTAACGGGGAGTCGCGCACGGCCATCCGCCTTTCTATCTACGTTCACCAGATCAATCGAGCTGCTATGGATAACGTCGTCATGGATGATGTTAAGCCTGTGGCATAGCTTCTGCTAGCCTTGTTTCGCTCCCCAACGTTAGGACTTATGCACATGGATCAGCGTTCCGTACGCGATATTCTTGCCGGTAAAACCTACTTTATCCGCACCTTTGGCTGCCAGATGAATCAGCACGATTCCGAGCGCGTGAGCGGTCTGCTCGATTCGTATGGTTGCCTCATGGCGCTCGATCCCGAGCATGCCGATATCGTTGTCTTCATGACATGCTGTGTGCGTGAGGCCGCCGATACTCGCCTGTACGGTCAGTGCAATTCCTGCAAAAGCCTGCCGCCTTCGCCTTCGGGCAAGCGTGTGGTTGTCGTGGGCGGCTGCATTGCGCAGCGTGATGGCGAGGGCCTGCTCACCAACGTCGATAACGTCAATGTCATCTTTGGCACGCATTCTATCGCACATGTGGCCGAGCTCATTGCCGAGGCGTTCCTTGACGGCAAGCGTCATATCCGCACCAATGAGCATGAGGATACGGATGCCATGAGCATGCCGTGGCATCGCGAGACCCAGTATCACGCTTGGGTGCCCATCATGACGGGCTGCAATAATTTCTGCACCTATTGCATCGTGCCGTACGTGCGCGGTCGCGAAAAGAGCCGCCCCTTCGAGGAGATTGTCGACGAGGTGACCGGTTTGGTGCGCCAGGGCGTGCGTGAGATTACGCTGCTGGGCCAAAACGTTAACTCATATGGTCGCGATCTGTTTGGCAAGCCGCGTTTTGCCGATCTGCTGCGTGCCGTGGGCGATACGGGCGTCGAGCGCATCTTCTTTACCTCTTCTCATCCTAAGGATCTGCTGCCCGAGACCATCGACGCTATGGCCGAGACGCCCGCCGTCATGCCGCAGCTTCACTTGGCCGTTCAGTCGGGCTCCACGCGCATCCTCAAAGAGATGAATCGCCGTTATACACGCGAGGACTATCTGGGCCTAGTCGATCGCATTCGCAATCGCATGCCCGATATCGCGCTCTCGACCGACATTATCGTTGGCTTTCCGGGCGAGACTGAAGAAGACTTTGAGCAGACGCTCTCACTTGCCGAGACGGTCCGCTATGCTCAGGCCTATACCTTCATCTATTCCAAGCGCGCCGGTACCCCGGCCGCCGAGATTGACGATCCTACGCCGCATGAGGTTATTCTCGAGCGTTTCAACCGTCTGGTTAAGGTTATCGAGACCACGGCACACGAGTATAACCAGGGTGAGCTCCATACTGTGGTGCCGGCGCTCATTGAGGGAACGAGTAAAAAGAACGACGCGGTCCTGCTGGGTAAGAGTCCCAAGAATCAGACCGTGCATGCGCCTATCCCCGAGGGTTACAGCATCGATCAGCTTGTTGGCAAGATCGTTGATGTTGACGTTGACGTTGCCAAGACCTGGTATTTGTCCGGCTCCGTTGTGGGCGAGCCGCGCTAATGGTTTCTCCCAGGGCAGGACTTTCCGCCGTTGCGATCGTCGGTCCGACGGCGGTTGGTAAGAGTGATGTTGCCGACCGTTTGGCAGCTCGTCTTTCGTCCGAGGTGCTGTCGTGCGATGCGATGCAAATCTATCGCGGCATGGACATCGGTACCTCAAAGATGGCGCCCGATGAGTGTACGGCGCCGCTGCGTCTCGTCGACATTGTAGAGCCGGGTGTGGCATATTCTGCTGCGCTTTATCAGGCTGACGCTCGCGCGCTTGTTGAGTGCTTGCTTGGCGAGGGCCGCCTACCGGTGTTTTGCGGGGGTACGGGGCTGTATCTCAAGGCCGCCCTCGATGAGATGGACTTTCCCTCGGGTGAACTTGAGGACGATCGCCGTGCGGGCTATCAGGAGCTTGCCGAGCGTATTGGCGAGGAAGAACTGCATGCCCTGCTTGCCGAGCGCGACCCAGAATCTGCTGCTGTTATTCATCCCCATAACGTGCGCCGTGTGATTCGTGCGCTCGAGATGCATGATGATGGTATCTCCTATGCACAGCAAAAAAGTCAGTTTAGTGTTCCGCGCGAGCATTATCATGCTCTATGGTTTGGTCTGACGCGTAATCGCGAGGTTCTCTACGAGCGCATTAACCTGCGTGTCGATCTGATGTTTGAACAGGGTCTTGTTGATGAGGTTCGCGGTCTTATGGACCAGGGGCTGGGAGATGCCCTGACTTCGATGCAGGCAATTGGCTATAAAGAGATCATCGATGCTTTCAATGGCGTGATTTCTATGGATGAGGCTCGCGAACTCATCAAGATGCGTTCGCGTCGCTATGCCAAACGTCAGCTTTCGTGGTTTAAGCGCGATGACCGCATCGTGTGGTTCGATATGGACGAGTTTACGATCGATGAGGTCGTTGAGGACATCCTGCATTGTATTGAGGCTGCCTAATGGCCCGCTTCCCCCTTGTTCCCACGGCACCCGAGCCCGAGCGTGCCATATTAGTTGGTGTTGAGTGGCGCGACAATGCGTGGCCGCTCGATCGTTCGCTTGACGAGCTTGAGCGTCTGGCCCATACGGCTGGCGCCCAGTGCGTGGCGCGTTTGTCACAGCGTCTGGTTAAGCCGTATCCAAAATCGTTTATCGGTTCCGGTAAGGTTGAAGAGCTGTGCGGCCTGGTGCATCGCATGGATGCCGATGTCGTTATTTTTGACGACGACCTGACGCCCTCGCAGCAATCCTATTTGGAGAAAGCCGTGGGCGAGCCGGTAAAGATTATCGATCGTACAGCACTGATCTTGGATATCTTTGGCCTGCATGCTCAGACGCGTGAGGGACGCCTACAGGTACAGCTGGCGCAGCTTCAATATCTGTTGCCTCGTCTGCGTGGCATGTGGAGCCATCTTGCCAAGGAGCAGACGCGCGGGGGCATCGGTTCGCGCTTTGGCCAGGGTGAAAGCCAGCTCGAGGTCGACCGTCGCCTCATTCGTAATAAGATCGCTGCGCTTCGTCGTGAGCTCAAGCAGGTCGAACAGCGTCGCGATGTCCAGTCCAAGAGCCGCATTGAGTCTCCGGCGTTTCGCGTCGCGTTAGCCGGTTATACCAATGCCGGTAAATCGACGTTGCTCAATCGTCTGACCGGCTCTACGGTACTTTCGCAGGACAAGCTGTTTGCTACGCTCGACCCGACGACGCGTTCGTATCGCCTGCCCGGCGGTCGCGGCATGACGATTACCGATACCGTCGGCTTTATTCAAAAGCTGCCGCATGGTCTTGTCGATGCCTTTAATTCGACGCTGTCCGAGGTTTTGGGCGCCGATCTAATTCTCAAAGTCGTAGATGCGTCTGACGAGGACTATGAACGGCAGCTGGAGGCTGTCGACCGCGTGCTTGATGAGATCGGCGCCGGAGAGCGCCTAACGCTGACCGTATTCAATAAAATCGATCTGCTCGATAGCGTTGATCGATTAAGTTTCCGTCGTCGTTACCCGGAAGCCGTTTTGTTCTCGGCCCAAACGGGCGAGGGACTCGACGATCTCGTCGAGCGTATTGCTCGTGAGGCGGCTGCCACCGATGTGTTGCTTTCTGCTAATATCCCGTATCGTGAGGGCGCCCTCATCACGCTGGTGCATGAGCAGGGAACCCTTTTGCACGAGGAATATCTTGAGGACGGCGTTCGTATTGTGGCGAAGCTGCCGGCCCGTATCGCGCCGCGGCCCGATCGTTATCGCACCGAGTAGACGAGCTCCAAAAAGCCCAGAATAATGGGCTGATGCAGTAGATAAAAGGGGAGTGCGTGACGTCCAAGGCTGGCGAGCGCCGGGATGGGATTGGCGTAGGCCCAGCTTGGGACGGTCTTATCGATTCCCTGCGCTATGTGTGCGGCGAAGTATCCTGCAAGATACATAAAGAAAAACGGGATGATGGGGTAGTAATCACCTGAGACAAACCCAGGGCTCGGAAATCCCAGCCACGCCAGGTAGGGGACAGGGTAGATCGTTTTGGGGATGCTCCAGGTGAGGGCGAACAACAAAAGGCATAGGGACATGCCCCATCTCGCCGATATCTTCTTAAGGACGGGATCGGTCAACGCCACGATGCCGGTACATGCGGCCATGCAGTAGATGATGCCAAAGTTCACTGAATCGTCGACCGATACGAGCGTTGTTGCAATCCAGACGACCAAAGCTGCGGCAGCGTATTTGGCCGCTCGTTTAGCATTGTTGCGTGAGAGCGTGCACATCCAACCCGCGATAAACAAGAATACCCAGCTGATGCTGGCACGCCAGATGTCTTGAAAGACAGTCTGTGTAAACCATGGCATATCCCAACCGTACAGGTAGGCGAGATCGTAACAAGCGTGAAAACCTGCCATTGAAATCATCGTAAACCCGCGGACGGTATCAAAGATGGTGATGCGTTTTTGCATTACGAGAACCGGCGCATCAAGCCGACGACTTTGCCCAAGATAACGGGATTCGTTGCATAGATAGGCTCCATGGTGTCATTCTCGGGCTGCAGGCGTACGCGTCCCTGCTCCTTGTAGAACGTCTTGACGGTCGCTGAACCATCAATCATGGCCACGACAATTTCGCCGTTCATGGCACTCTTTTGTTCACGGACGATGATGTAATCGCCATTGAAGATGCCGACATTGATCATTGAGCTCCCATGCACCTCAAGGATAAAGGAACCCTGATCGGTGGCGATTTCGGTCGGGATAGTAAAAGTGTCTTCGATATTCTGTTCGGCCAGAATGGGAATCCCAGCCGCGACGCGACCAACGAGCGGTAGCGAGACCGTTCCGCGAGGTGCGGTGGGCTCGTCAGATTTAGAAATTGAGACAGAGGAACCGTCCTCGTTAAAGAGTTCCAGGGCGCGCGGCTTGGTGGCATCGCGCTTGAGTAGCCCGCGCGCCTCCAGGGCAGATAGATGGGCGTGCACGGTGCTGGGGGAGGAAAGGCCCACGGCAGAAGCCATCTCGCGCACGCTGGGCGGATAACCTTTCTCCTGCTGATATTCCTTGATGAAGTCGTAAATTTGCTGCTGACGCTTGGTAATTTTGCGAGCCATCAGGGCGTCCTCTCTACCCATGTCAAACAAATGTTCGAATTTTGCTTGACAGGAACAACTGTTCGAAGATAATAATAACCGAACATTCGTTCTCGCGCTAGACATTTTTGTCCGCGCGGCTTGATAAAACTGTTCTCAGCAAAACACGCGAGAGGAGAACATGATGAACGCAACGAATATGGTCCAGGGAAACCTCGCCCTTAAGCTCGAGACGCCTGCCGCACCCGCTTTTACTGTTGTCAAGGGTGGACGTTCCGGTTATCAGCCTTTGCCCGTAAAGTCTGCTCGCACTCAGTATGCTGTTGCCGCGCCGACTCCCGCTGCCCTGAAGGTCTCGACGATTGTTGCCGTCGCCGTTGCGCTCACGCTCTTTTTTGTCCTCGTTACGTCGGTCTTTAGCGCTCGTCACGCCGCGTATGCCGAGTCCGTTTCCAACGTTACCTACGAGACTATTCGCGTTCAGCCTGGTGATTCTCTTTGGTCGCTTGCCGAGGAATATCCAATCGAAGGCCTTTCCACGCAAGAGACTTCCGACATGATCCGTAACGTCAATCATCTGGAGCATGGTTCGCTCGCCGCCGGTGCGCATCTTAAGGTTCCTACTAGTTCGTAATCATTATCGCGCTGCGCATGGTACCCTTGTTATCGTTTAAGAGGAGGTACCATGCGCTGTCCTAAATGCGGCAAGGCACATACCCGCGTCGTTGATTCCCGTATGCAGGAGTCAAATAACACCATTAAGCGCCGTCGCGAATGTTGCTCGTGTAACTACCGCTTTACAACGTTCGAGCGATGCGAAGACCCAATTGAGGTCATTAAGTCGGACGGAACTAAGCAGCGGTTCGATCGCAATAAGCTGCTCGTCGGCTTGATGCGCGCCACCATCAAGCGTGATATCGACACCAAGAAGCTCAATGAGATTATCGACGACATCGAGGTCGAGCTGCGCTCTCGCACACTGACGGCCGTCACGTCCCATGAGTTGGGTGACATGGTGCTCAAGCGCTTGGCCAAGATCGACAAGGTGGCGTACATCCGCTTTGCCTCGGTCTACCGTGATTTCAAAGACGTCGATGAGTTTCTGCAAGAGCTCGACAAGCTAAGGTGATTCCATGTCCAACATTACCCTCAACATAAAGCGTCTCGATCCCACCGTCGAGCTTCCCAAATACGCCCATCCCACCGATGCCGGCTTGGATCTGCGCTCCAACGAGGACTGCGTCCTGAAGCCCTTCGAACGCCGTCTGGTCTCTACCGGGCTGGCCATCGCCCTGCCCGATGGCTACGCCGGCTTCGTCCAGCCCCGCAGCGGCTTGGCCATCAAGCAGGGCCTGTCTATAGTCAACACGCCAGGCCTCATCGACGCCCACTACCGAGGAGAACTCAAGGTTATCCTCATCAACCTAGACCCCTCCAACAACATCCAAATCAACAAAGGCGACCGCATAGCCCAACTCGTCATCCAAGAAGTCCCCACGGTCAACCTCGTAGAAGTAGAAGAACTAGACAAAACCGACCGAGGTAACGGCGGCTTCGGTTCTTCTGGTGTGGCTTAGCCCATTTCTTTGTTGAAAATGGGCATCGTAATGTCCGCTCGCCCCTGGGAGGCCCCTATATATCATTCCATGCTCAAACATTCTCGCTTCGCTGCGAAACTGCGCGTGGAACGATATAAGGGCGGCTCCGACAGAGCGGCGGACATTCGACTAGCGGATGTGCGCGGGTTTTCCGCCCCAGTAGAAGCGGCAGAAGGCTCGTTTGCGCTTTTGGGGCTTGCCTACGAGTTCCATGGTTGCGACGGCTATGTCTTCGGCTGCGCGTGGACGGCGCAGGACTTCGCCGTTGATGAGTAGGGCTTTGAGTGATTCGGGATGGTCGTGTAAGTGACGAAGGGTTACGATGAGTTCTCGTGCGGTGGTGACGTGCATGCTGGCGCCCATGCCGGTGAGCATCGTGGTGTTGGCCTTTTCTTGACCGTATGATTTGCCCAGCAGGATCATCGGCAGATGTGCGCATAGGCACTCGGTGACGGTGAGTCCGCCCGATTTGAGGATTGCCAGGTCGCAGCCGTGCATGAGGGCTGCCATGTCGTCCACGTAGTCCAGAACCGTGACGTTGTCGAGCTTCATGGCGTCGAAGAGCGTTTTGAGTCGGGTGGCGTATTCCTTATCCTTGCCCGGTAAAAAGACAAAGCGCATGTCCTCAAAGCTGCGTAAGAAGGGGAGCGTGTGGTCCATCGCGGCGCGGAAACGCACGTATGGTTGGGGCAAACTGGCGCCGGCCATCACCAATACGACGGTTTTGTCTATGGGGAGATTGAACTTGCTTAGCTCATCCTCGCGTTTGTAATCGGTATCGAAACCGGCTCGGATGGGGATGCCAGTTATGCGGATCTTTGACTCGGGAACTTTGCGTGGGCGCAGCGTTTCGGCCATAAACTCGTTGGCCACGCAGAACAGGTCGGTGTCCTTGTGGGGCCAAAAGCCTTCGACTTCATAGTCTGTTGGTACGCAGATGACCGGATAATCGATACCCGTAATTACGCGGGCGCCCACGGCAACATTGGCTGCTGTGATGTGCGTTGCGACCACGGCTATAGGCCTGCGGGTCCGGACGTATTCGTTGAAGGCGGGGAACATAATTCGTGACCATGCTGTGCCGCCGCCCCAGAGCAGATGTCCTGTAAGCGTATATCGCCAGGTCAGGTCGTAAATGGGACGCGTGGCGCCGGTAAACGACGCTGCTGTTTTATTACCATCGAACCTAATGCGTCCAAAAGCTAGGATATCCAGGACTTCGATCTCAATATCCTCAGGGATTCCCTTGGTGCCGCGGATAAGGTTAAATGCTTGTGAAATCGCGTTGGCGGCGGCTTTGTGGCCCGATCCAACCGATGCGTGCACAATGGTTACCAGGGGTTTTTGTGCAGGTAAAACGGTCATTTGCTCCGGTTGGGGAGTGGCTTGCATGGACAGGGGAGCGCTATTGCTCGTCTGCGTTTGATCCATCGATAACTCCCTTTCAGCTTTGTTACGCGATTTATCATTGTAGTGCATGAGTGTCATGTTCACGTAAATTTGGGTATGAGCGCAAAGAACGACAACGTTTCGACGAGAGGATTCTTCATGACTACCGATCAGCCGATTGATGTTGCGATTATCGGTGGAGGCCCCGCGGGCTATGCTGCCGCCATTTACGCTGCGCGTGCCAACCTGACGACGACCGTGATTGAGCAGGGCATGTCGGGTGGACAGATCGCCACGACCAATGAAGTCGAGAACTATCCGGGCATTCCGCTCTTGAGTGGCGCCGAACTCGGCGAGCGTTTTCAGCAACATGCAGAGGGGCTGGGAGCGCAGGTTACATGGAGCATGGTTACGGGTATCGATTACGATGCCGATGCAGCGCTGTTTACGGTGCATCACGATATGGGCGATACGCTTGCCTCGAGCGTTATCGCTTGCATGGGTGCCACGCCGCGTCTGGCAGGTTTCGCTGGCGAGGATACCTATCGCGGTCGTGGCGTTTCATATTGCGCAACATGTGACGGCATGTTCTTCCGCGGCAAACAGGTCTTTGTAATCGGTGGTGGCAATTCGGCATGCGAAGAGGCACTGTTCCTGTCAGACATTGCCAGCAGTGTGACCATCGTGCTGCGCCGCGACCAGTTCCGTGCGCCTGATGGTGTTGTTCAGAAAGTACTCGAAAAGGACAATATTACAGTTAGGTACCAAACTAGTATTGTGGAGCTCTCGGGCGAAGCCATGCCAACGACGATCGCCTTTAAGGACAATTCATCCGGGGAAATTCATACCGAGTCATTTGAGCCTGGCTCGTTTGGCATTTTTGTCTTTACCGGCACGCAACCCCATACCGAGCTTGTTGAGCATCTAGTCGATCTGGCGCCTGATGGCGGCATTCTGACTGATGAATCCATGGCGACCCGCACGCCAGGTCTATTTGCTGCTGGCGACATCCGTTCCAAGCGCTTACGTCAGGTTGTGACCGCCGTTTCTGACGGAGCCATAGCAGCAACGAGCGCATACGCGTTTCTCCGCGGATAAGTACGATAATATATCTTATGTAAGGTTGCTATCTTTAAACATAGTGGTTGGACGATGCATCAATGTGTTGTCCAACCACTTTTACTTGCCAGTTATGTGGTATGCAAAACTAGATAACCTAGAATACAATATAGACAATGAACGGAGGACCTTTATGAACCACGTTAAACACGTTATCCCGATGTCTGATTCGTCGGTCAGCATTAAGCCTGAGGATATTCAGCCCACTGTGCTGCCCGATGCATTTATTCAGTCCGATATCGTGCGCAAACTAAATACGTTGAGTCTGCCGCGCTATAACCAGTTGCCCAATGTGACGCTCTACCGCGACCAGGTTATTGAGTATGTTGCGCTGTGGATGGAGCCGCTGTCCATTTGCGTTGAGCAGCCTATCATTACGCCATCGATGATTAATAACTACGTAAAGGTTGGTTTGGTGCCTGCTCCGATCAAAAAGCAATATGGCCGCGAGCAGATTGCCCGCCTGATCGCTATCTGCATCTTTAAGCAGGTGCTACCTATTGCTGCGGTGCAGGCACTCTTTAACATTCAGCGTTTGAGCTACGATGCCCCTACGGCCTTTGATTATGTGGTCGATCAGCTCGAGGCATCGATTCGTTCGGCGTTTTCCGTCGAGCAGACGCCGGTTCCCGATACGGCGCATCAGGTAACGCGTGAGTCGCTGCTTGTGCGCAGTGCGGTGTCGTCCTTCGTTTCGAAGGCGTACCTGATGAGCTATCTCAAGTTCAACGGGTTTAATAGCTAGCGGACGTATAAAACGGGCGGGACAAAGAGCCATCTGTCGCTTTATCCCGCCCGTATTTTTTGCTTGGTTTGACTTTATTGGCCCGAAGCTACGCCCATGCCGTAGCCGATGATGAGGCCGTGCATCTCGGCGTAATAGGAATCCAAGCCGTTGCAGGGCATGATGATGGTCTTGGAGCCGGGCCAATGCTCAATAATGCGATCGGCCAGCGCCTGGGCGCTCGATGCGTTCTCCACATGGTCGATGACGACCTCACCGCCCGTAAAGCCCTCGGCTTCCATGGTGTCGATGATCTTGTTAAGCATTTTCTTTTCGCCACGCGTGTGCCCGACGAGTTCGATTTTACCGGCCTCACTCGCCGTGCCCAAAATGCGGATATTGAGCTTGTTGGCAATGACGCCGGCTGCCTTAGGGATACGTCCGGCTTTGGCGAGATTTTCGTAATTGCACAAGCTGAAGAGGATTTTGCTGTTCTGTTCAAGGCTATCGAAGTATGCGCAAGCGTCCTCGAATGAGACATCCGGATTGCTTGCAAGATAGCGGTCGATCAGCAAGAAAATGAGGTCCATTTTGCCGCCAGCTGCGCGTGAATTGACTAGATGAATCTGTCGGTCGGGCTCCTCGGCAAGAATCATATCGCGAGCCGTGGCTGCCGCGTTGTAGCTGCCCGACACGCCCTCAGAGATCGGCATGCAGATGGTCTTGTCTGCCAATTTGAAGAGCTCGGCCCACTCCCCCACGCTGGGACAAGCGCTCGAAGAAGCGTTCGTCTCCGCCTGAACAGCGCAGTTGAGCTCATGAACATCGAGCGAAAGGTCATCGATGAATTCACGCTCCCCCACTCGAATTTTGAGGGGCGCAAATGCAAAGGTGGTATGGGGCGCGGTCGGTTGCCATTCGCGGAGGTTGCAGCTTGAATCGGAGATAAGTGCCCAGCTCATAGAGGGTCCTTTCTAATTGTTCCCATACAATTATAGCCATCTTACAGACCGATTGGGCCGCTATCTAGTATTCAAAACTAGATAGCGGACTGCACGAAAGGCAAAAGAATGGACCCCATGGCTCAAAGCCACGAGGTCCACATTCACACGCTGTGTAAGATGACTTAGTAGCGCACGAAGATATAGTTGTTGTTCATGCCGGCGGCAACGGAACTGATGATAACACCCGTGTTGTAGTCGGAAGCATGAATCATCTGACCACCACCGATGTAAATGCCAGTGTGGTACGAGTTGACAACAACGTCACCGGGCTGCGGATCGGACACACGCGTCCAGCCCATAAAAGTGCCCGTGGTGCCCAGGCGGCAATAGCGACCAGTGAGACAATAGCTAACAAAACCAGAGCAGTCGAAGCTGTTCGGGCCAATTCCGCCCCAAGAATAGGCGCAACCAAGTTTGCTGTATGCACGCGAGACAACAGAACCGCCGTCGACGGACTGGCTCGGAGCAGAAGGCGTCGGAGCCGGAGCAGGCGTGGAGGGCTGCGGCGTCGGAGCGGGTGCCGGCGTAGGAGCCGGAGTGTTGCCGCCCTGGTTGTTGTTATTGCTGGTCTGGCCACCGTTGTTGGTGTTCTCGGTCGTACCGGCAGTCTCGTTGCTCACCGTGGCCTTCTCGGCGGTGCTGCAGTTGATGCCGGCCTGCAGCGCGGCGTTGGCCTCGGCCTCGGCGGCAAGCTCGGCCTGCAGCTGCGAATCCAGGGAGTTTACGACGTTCTGGGCTTCAGCCTGCTGGGCGTTAAGCTCATCAACCTTCTTTTGCGTGGCGGCGACGTTCTTTTCCTGCTCGGACTGCTTATCGGTGAGCTGCTGCTTAAGCTCCTTGACCTCTTGAATGGTCTGAGCTTGCTTATCGGAAACTTTGCCGTAGTAGAACAGACGGTTGAGCATATCGCTCAGGTCATCGACACCCGTCAGAACCTGAAGCAGGCTCAGACCGCCGGTTTTGTACTCACCGGCGACATAGGTCGAGAGCTTGGCCTGGCCATCGGCGATCTCCTGCTGCTTTTGCGTGATCTCGCCGGCAGTCTGATCGAGCGCCTGCGTCTGCGTGGCGAGCTCATCGTAAATCTGCTGGGTTTGGGTACCGATCTGCTCGAGCTTCGTACGAGCAGCGGCAAGGTCGGATGCGGTATCGGCGTAGGCAGGAGCCGCGAGGCCCAAGCCCAAAACACAAGCGAGGGTTGCCGTAGCAGCGCAGCGTGCCATGTTTTTGTGCGTGTTTGCTGTGCGCATGTAGCTTCCTTTCCAGTAACTAAGGGTAACGGCTAGTCCACCGTCACCAGGCTAAAGAGCTCCACATCGTCATCAGACGGCGTGAGCTTCTCGCGCGGGTTGAGAAACGCAAGCTCAAGGATACAACCGTAACCGACAAGCTTTGCGCCCATATCTCGCACCAGTTTACCTGTTGCCTCGACGGTTCCGCCCGTCGCGACCAAGTCGTCCAGAATCAACACGGTATCTTTAGAGCTGATAGCGTCGGCATGGATCTCAATTGAATCGGTGCCGTACTCGAGCTCGTAGCTCTGGCTTACGGTCTCGCGCGGCAGCTTACCCGGTTTACGTGCGGGAACAAAGCCGGCGCCAAGGGCTACGGCCACCGGTACGCCAACCATAAAGCCGCGAGCCTCGGGACCCACGACCTTGGTGATTCCCATGCCGGCAAAGTGATCGGCGAGGGCATCGGTCATGGCTTTGAGCGCCTCGGGATTGCCAAAGAGCGGCGTGATGTCTTTAAAGATGACTCCGGGCTCGGGATAGTCGGGGATGTCGACGATTTGAGATTCGAAGTCGTACATTGCATGACCTTTCAATGGGTTGCCGGATAAGCGGCAGCGGTTATTTGCCCGCGGTGGCGGTGCCGGATTGCGAAGGGGCGACGACCTTGAGCGGCTTTACGAGAGAATCCTCGTGCGAAGCCGGCGCGGCTATCTCTTCGTTTTTGGCCTTGGTGGACTCGGAGCGTGTGATTTCCTCATCAAGTGCATCGATGTCGGCGTCCTCGACCACGGCGTTGAGCGACTCAAAAACGCGGTTCTTGAGCAACGCAGTGTGCACACCTTCCGTCAGGTCGTGAAGCTTCTTAAACGCACGCTCGAGCTTGGCGTCGCGCTCGTCATCGGAGGTATCCATTCCGAGCATGCTCACAAGCACCTGCTCAAACATCGAGGACTCGCGGTTGGCGGAAGACACGTACTGACGCAGGTTGCGCGGCTCGATATGGAAGCGTGACAGCTCGGAGCAGTAGCGGATGATCGGGAAATCGCGACCATCAACGAGCTCACGATTCTGCGGACTCTTGATGATGCGAATGAGGTCGTTCTCGGCGAGCGAGCGGATAAACGAAATCTCGACGCCCAGCATATCGGGAATGGTCTCGATGGGATGCAACTTTTGCTTAGTCTCCTTGGGCTCCGTCTTGAGCGGAACATCGGACAGCAAGCCCACCTCGTAGGCGAGCGTCGACAGGTCCGTGGCGTTTTCCAAGCGCTGCTTAATCACGTTGAGTGGCATGTAGCGGGTCTTCTGCAAGTGCAGAATGACCTCCAGGCGATCAACGTCCTCCTTGGAGTACTGACGGTATCCCTTAGGCGTACGATGAGGGGTAATGAGCCCCTCATCCTCTAGAAATCTAATTTTTGAGTTCGAAAGATCGGGGTATGCGCCTCGAAGTAGGTTGACGACTTGGCCGATACTCAGATAGTTGCGTTCGGCCATGCCCTACTCACCGGTTTCGATGCGCTCCGGCGTGCTCTCGTGGTAGATGAGCGTAAACGTACCGATCTGGACGGAAGAACCGTCGTGCAGCGGGGCTGCATTGACGATAGCACCGTCGACCCAGGTGCCATTGAGCGAGCCCAAGTCCTCGATGCGAGCGCCGAGGCCCTCGCGGATAATGCGCGCGTGGCTGCGCGAAACGGTCATGTCATTGAGGAAGATGCCGTTCGCAGGATCGCGGCCGATGGTGGTCACGTCGTCCTCGAGCTCAAAGGCGGCACCAGTCTGCGGACCCTTGACGATGGACAGAACGGGGGCGGTGATGCGCACGTTGGCCATGAGGTCGGGAACGGTGACGTCGCTTGAAGGCACGCGGAATACGCAGGTAGCGTCAGCAGTCTTATCATTCTGAGGCATATTGTTAACCATGTTGTCCATGACAACCCCTAACTTATCGCGGACGTGCCGCAAATAATGAACCGTACGTAATCATACCCCAACGAATCAGTCTTCGATTTCAGGGTTCAGAAAGTCGATGTCCTCGTCCTCGGGATGCGCGAGAGCCTGTTTAATGGCCACTCCGCCCTTAATGGAGTAGATGACAGCGGTGAGCATGGAGAAGATCACGCCGCCATACACAAAGAAGATGCCGAGGGGCACCGAGCTTTCGTTGAGGCCCGGGAAGGCCGTAAGGGATGAAGGTAGAAGATACAGGCCGTCAATAACGGGGAAACCGAGCAGCATGAGCGAGAAACCAGTCATGAGCAGCGCGGTGGCAATCTTTCCGGGAAAGACGACATCGATGGGGCGACGGTGATAATGACGAACGATAAGCGTGCCGATGCCCAGATAGATGTCGCGGCCAATAATGAGCACGCAGACCCAGATTGGCAGCTCTCCGCGAACCACCAGTCCCAGCACGCCGGTGAACAGCAGCGCACGGTCGCAGATGGGATCCATGACCTTGCCGAGCCATGAGACCGTCTTAGTCATGCGGGCGATCTGACCGTCCATCCAGTCGGTGGAGGCGGCAACGGCGTAGATAACGATGGCGATGACGCGGTTGTTATCCGTCACAAACAGGTATAGAAATACCAGGGTGAGGATCAGGCGCGTAAAGGTGATGAAATTGGAGATCGTAAAGATCTTATTCGACGGGTAATCGGAAGTGCCGATAAGCTCCTTTTTGATCTTCTTTTTGATGCCCACAGGACTCCCCCGCTGGTTAACGACAAAACTTTCGATACTATACCCGTTCCGGCGATGTCTATCCAGCGTAAGCATAGAGAGTCCAGACATGTGGAAGGTGCTTTTGGGCGACGGGGATTTCGCATTCGTGTACATCCGCCTCCAAACATGTCGAAAAATGTCGATTTTGGTGGCTGATGTACATGTTTTGATTCGTTGCTTACATCGAGTGGGAACGTTGTTGCTTTAAGCAAAATAATCAAGGTGATTAAAAACAAAAAAGGTCAGGCACTAGGTGCCTGACCTGCAAACTTCTGGTCGGGACGACTGGATTCGAACCAGCGACCCCTTGACCCCCAGTCAAGTGCGCTACCAAGCTGCGCCACGTCCCGAAGCTTTTGTTTGTTGCTCTGCTCTCGCTCGCAACAGGGAGTATATTAACCCGAAACTTTAGACTTGTGCAAGAACTTTTTTACAAATTTTGAAGCAAGTCCAAAATTGTATCTGCGAGCTGGGGTTTTGTTAGCACGGGAAGCTCTTGCGTACCCGTTGTGCTCACAATCCAGGCCTTGTTAGTGTCGGTTCCAAAGCCCGAATCGGCGCGCGAGACATCGTTGGCGATAATGGCATCGCAGCCCTTGCGGGCCAATTTGCGCTCGGCGTACTCGACAACGTTATCGGTCTCGGCCGCAAATCCGATCACGCACCGCTCGCCCTTCTGGCGCGAGAGCTCGGCCAAAATATCGACCGTTTCGACAAGCTCGATGCGATCCAAGCGTTCGTTGGACTTTTTGAGTTTATGGTCGGCAGGGGCCGCGGGGGTGTAGTCGGCGACGGCGGCCGCGCAAATGGCCGCATCGGCCGTCTGGAAGGCGCTCAGGGCCGCCTGGAGCATCTCTGCGGCGGTCTGCACGCGTACGCACGCCACGCCGCGGGGCACATCGAGTGATGTCGGGCCCAACACGAGCGTGACGGCGGCACCGCGGCGTGCGGCCTCCCCCGCCAGGGCGATACCCATCTTGCCCGATGAACGGTTGCCGATAAAACGCACGGGGTCGATCGGCTCGTGCGTGGGGCCGGCGGTGATGATGATGCTTTTGCCTGCTAGGTCCTGAGGTGCCGGGTTGAGCACCTCACAGACAGCCTCGACGATGTCCTCGGGCTCGCTCATGCGTCCCGTGTCCACGTCGCCGCAGGCAAGGTAGCCACTACCGGGGCCAACCACGTGCACCCCGCGGTCGCGCAGCGTGGCCATATTGGCCTGCGTCGCCGGCGCCTTCCACATGCCATTGTTCATGGCCGGCGCGATCACAATGGGTCGCGGCGTGGCGAGCAGCGTCGTGGAGATGAGGTCATCGGCAATGCCGTTGGCCATCTTGGCGATGATATTGGCCGTGGCAGGCGCCACGACCACCAGGTCGGGCTCCTGCGCCAGCGAAATGTGGTGGATGGGGTCGGAGGGGTCGTCGAACAGGCCTACAGCAACCGGCTCATTGGTGAGCGCGCGGAAGGTGAGCGGGCCCACAAACTCCGTGGCATGCTCGCTCATAACGACCTTGACGCGTGCGCCGCGCTTTTGCAGCAGACGCACGATATTGCACGACTTATAGGCGGCGATCCCGCCGGTAATACCCAGCAGGATCGTTTTTCCCTCAAGTTGCATTGAATTGTTGGATGCCGCCATCGTTTAAGCTTCCTTGCTCGGGAGCACCAGGAGGCGGTGGCAGTACGGGCAGTGCGTAATTGACCTGCCGTCGTGGTTGAGGTCGCTCATGGACGATGCCTGCAGCGCGGTGTGGCAGACCGTGGGGATGTTGCCCTGAATGGTCTCGACGGCCAGGCCATGGAACTGCTTGAGCAGGCGCTCGTAATCGGTGAGCACGTCAGTCGGCAGCGTGGCAGCCAGCGCGGTGCGCTCCTTGGTTGCGGCATCGATCTGGGCCTGCAGGTCGGCGGCCTTGGCGCGGGCGGCCTTGGTATCGGCCTTCACGCCCTCCTCGAACTTGGCGATGATGGCCTGCGCGCGGGCCTCGCGGTCGAGCGCCTCCTTATGGGCGACAACGACATCCTTGCGGGTGTGCTCGATCTTGTCCAGACGCTTTGCCAGGGTGGCAAGCTCATTCTCCAGGTCCTGCACCTCGCGGTAATCAGAACCATCGACGTGACGCTTCTTGGCAGCCTCGATAGCGTTGTTGGTCTGGATCTCGGTGGTGTTGAGGTCGTCGAGCTCAATGTCCAGATCCTTGCGCTGGGCGTAGAGTTTGGTCATCTCGGACTTGAGCTTCACATAGGTCTTGCGCTTAGAAGCGAGCTCCTTGAGCTCCGGCATATTGGCAAGTTCGCTCTTGTTGCGGGCGAGCTCCAAATCGATCTGTTGCAGCTTGAGTAGCGTAGCGCCGGCGCTCATAAGTTCTCTCCTTTTGTCACAGTCCACCATTGGCAAGGGTTCAGTATTTTAATCGTATGTCGGGGGTCGACCCCGGCGTCAACTGCAGAGTTCATCAAGATATCCACGAACGGCTCTTCGGAGCGGTCGTGGCCGAGCAGAATCACGCTCAGGCCACGCAAGGCAAGGTCCTGCGCTACGTGGTAGCCCGCTTCGCCCGTCACGACAACGTCGGCGCCCGCGGCGATAGCAAGCTCACCAAAATCGCCGAGGGAGCCGCCAAGAATGGCGACGGTTCGGCACGGGTGCTCGGCTTCGCCCCATACGCGCGGGTCGCTGCCAAAGGCCGTGGCGGCACGGTTGGCGAGATCGCGCAGGTTGCAGGCGTCGTGGAGGGTCGTGAGTGCGCCCAGACCGGTGAGCTCAGGCTCGACGACATGCTCCAGCGAGCTCATGGGCTCAGCGCCCAGCAACTCACTCAAGCGAACGCGCGCTTCGTGCGAGCGGTCCAGGTTGGTGTGAAGCGAGATGATGCTCACGCCGCAACGAGCCGCCTCGTACAGTGCAGCGCTGCACTGGGGACGCGTAGAATCGGCTGGACAAAAGGCCTCGGGCGACTTGATATAGATGGGATGATGCGTCAGCAGCACGTTGGCGCCGGCCTCCTGGGCACGGTGCACGTTGGCCTCGGTCGCGTCGAGCGCGCAGGCAACACCGGTGATCTTAGCAGTGGGATCTCCCACAGATAGACCAACATGATCCCAGCCCTCGGCGTCCGATTTGGGATAGCGCGCCAGCAGCGCACGTTCAAGCTCGGCGACGATCATGCGGCACCCACGATCGAGAGCAGCGTCTGGGCAAAGTCGTCCAGGTCGGCAGGGTTCACACGGTCATCAAACGAGATACGCAGAGCGCCCAATGCCTGCTCGCGACCAATGCCCATGGCGCTGAGAACATGGCTCGGGTCCATGCTGCCGCTCGAGCAGGCAGAACCGGCCGATACCTCAAAGCCGGCGGCGTCGAGCTTGATGATGAGCTCCTCGGAGTCCATGCCGTCGACGTAGATGGAAACCATGCCCGGCAGACGAACGGCCTGTGCGTAGTCGCCCATGGTGGCATGAATACGCGGATGAGCCGTAAGCGTGGCGTAGAGCTTGTCGGAAAGAGCTTGCAGCGTCGTACGCTCCTGGGCCACGCGGGGCGCCAACGTGCGGGCGGCAGCGGCAAAGGCCAGCTGCGTGCGCAGGTCCTGCGTGCCGGCGCGACGTCCGGCTTCCTGTCCACCGCCAAAGATGCGCGGACGCAGCGGCGTGCGGTTTTTAAGGTAGAGAGCGCCGGATGCCACGGGGCCACCGATCTTGTGCGCGGCAACCGTCATAGCATCGACGCCCAGCTCGGTGACATCGAGCGGAATATGCAAGTACCCTTGGATGGCATCGGTATGAAACAGGGCGCCGGCAGCATGTGCGGCCGCGGCAAGCTCGCGGATGGGCTGCACCACACCGGTCTCGTTATTGGCGACCATGATGCTCACGAGCGCGACGTCGTCGCCCAGTAAGTCCTTCAGCGCGTGAGGCTCAATGTAGCCCGCGCGGCAGGGCTGCACCAGGTCGACGGTAAAGCCGGCGGCACGCAGCAGCGGCAGGTTGTCCAGAATCGAATCGTGCTCGATGGCCGAAACGATTACGCGATCGCGTTTGCGATCGCGCTGACGGGCGCCCTCGGCAAGACCGAGCAGCGCCAGCTGGTTGGCCTCGGTGCCGCCGTTGGTAAGGATGATCTCGGACGGGCGAACGCGTGCACCAAAGCTACGGGCGATCTCGCGACGGGCGACTTCCAGGCGTGCGGCGGCCTTGCGGCCAAGCGAGTGCAGCGAGTTGGGGTTGACGCCGGCAAGCTCGCTATCGTCGTACTCACGCTGCGCAAGGCGCGCCTCGGCGCGCATGGGCGTCGAGGCGGCGTAGTCAAGATTCACGGGTATGCGGTTTTGACCTGCGGTCATAAGGGTTTATGCCTCCTGTGCGGCCTCGTTGCCCAGCTTCTGCAGCAGCGCAACCTCGGCAGCGGGATCTTCGGACTTAAATACGGCGGAGCCGGCCACGAGCACGTTGGCGCCAGCCTTGACGACCTCGGCGATGTTCTTGGAAGAAATACCGCCGTCGACCTCGATGAGGGGTGAAACGCCGTGACGCTCGCACATGGCTTTGAGCTCGTGGAGCTTGGCGATGGTACCGGGGATAAAGCTCTGGCCGCCAAAGCCGGGGTTCACGCTCATGAGCAGTACCATGTCGACAACGTCGATGATGCTTTCGAGCATACAAACGGGCGTGGCGGGGTTGAGCACAACGCCGGCCTTGACGCCGCGCTGCTGCAGATGCGTGAGCGTGCGGTGCAGGTGCGTGGAAGCCTCGTAGTGCACGGTAATCATGTCGGCACCGGCGTCGGCATACCAATCGACCGTCTCGTCGGGGTTCGACACCATGAGGTGCGCGTCGACCGGTACAGCGGTGGAGCGCTTGACGGCCTTAAGGATGTCAACGCCAAAGGTCAGGTTGCCGGTAAAGTGGCCGTCCATAACGTCGAAGTGCACGTAGTCGGCACCGGCGATCTTGTCGAGTTCGCCCTTGAGGTTGGCCATATCGGCCGAGAGGACGGACGGAGCGATTTTAATGGAACCCATGGTAGTAGCCTTTCTGCGCTAGTCGGTGAGTCCGTAGAACTCTTGAGAAGGGACGCGATCGGTAAGAATCTCGAGCGCCCTATCCAAAGTAACACCGTTGTAGAGCGTTTGCTCCACGGCAAAGGTGAGCGGAATGTCTACGCCCAGTGAACGGGCAAGCTCGCTGACGCTGCGGGCCGCGACGGCGCCCTCAACCACCATATGCGTGCGCGTCTGATACTCGTCGAGCGACACGCCGTTGGCAAACTCGTAGCCAAAGGTGCGGTTGCGCGAGTGCTCCGAGGTGCAGGTGGCAATAAGGTCGCCCATGCCGGCAAGTCCCATGCAGGTCATAGCTTGACCGCCGCGGGCGTGCACCAGACGGCTGATCTCGGCTAGACCACGCGTCATGATGAGGGCGAGCGTGTTGTCGCCCGCGCCGGTGCCGGCGGAGATGCCGCACACGATGGCGATGACATTTTTCATGGCGCCGCAAACCTCGACGCCGGTCATGTCCTGCGACAGGTAGATGCGGAAGGCCGTGGATAGGAGCAGGTCCTTAAAGGTCTCTCCTACCTGCGGGTCTTCGCTGGCGATGACGGCGGCAGAAAGCCCGCCGCGGCAGATCTCCTCGGCATGGTTGGGGCCCGAGAGCGCCGCCACGCGCGCCTCGTTGCCGATCTCGCTGGCGATGACCTCGCTCATGAGCAGGCCGGAATTGGGCTCAATGCCCTTGGTGAGGCAAAGCACCGGGGTATCGGCGGCGATAAAGGGCGCGGCCTGGTGACACACGCTGCGAAGGTGCGTCGAAGGAACGGCTAAGATAATGGCCTCGGCGCCGTCGAGCGCCTGCACCAGCTCCGTCGTGGCGACGACGTTACCGGGCAGCTCGTAGCCCACAAGGTAGCGGGGGTTTCGGTGCTCGCCATTGATGCCGGCGGCTGTCTGCTCACTATGGGCCCACATGGTCACGCGCTCGGCTCGCGCGGCAGCAAGGCCGGCGACGGCGGTTCCCCAGGAGCCGGAGCCAATCAGCGCAACATTCATGACTCTCTCCTACTTATCGTCGGGCTCGGTGACGCGCTTGGTAAACGAGAGCTTGGACTCCTTACCGGCCATGAGCTTTTTGATGTTCGCGCGATGGGCCCACACCACGGTGATGCCGATCATCGCCATGCAAAACTTAAGTCCCAGGCTGCTGTACGGAAAGACCGCGCAGGCGGCGATGGGAAGACCGATGGCCGCGGCAAGCGAGCCTACCGACACAAACTTGGTGATGGCGACGGCTACGATAAACATGCCCAACAGCGAAAGTCCGATTGGCCAGTACCAGGCGAGGATCACGCCCAAGCCCACGGCGATACCTTTGCCTCCGTGAAAGTTGAGGTAGGGCGAGAAGATGTGACCCCACACCGCAGCCAGGCAGATGACGCCAAGCATCCAGTCGCCGGGGGCTCCAGGCGCCATGATGCTCACAGGGAAGCCGTAGCCCACGCTCGCGATGAGCGGACGCGCGATAAGGACGCAGATGGCGCCCTTAAGGCAGTCGAGCAGCAGCGTGAGCGCGGCCACCTTGGGGCCGGCTACGCGCAGTGCGTTGGTGGTGCCGATGTTGCCGGAGCCCGCCTTGCGAATGTCGGTGTGGTTGAACACGCGGCCCAGGATCAGGCCAAACGGAATCGCCCCGATAAAGAACGAGACCACGGCGCAGATGGCGGTCAGCAGAATCGGATTATGCATCCTTTTGCTCCTTCTTCCTAAAGAAGAGTCGAATGGGTGTGCCGGCAAAGTCGAAGGTCGAGCGCATGCGGTTCTCCACGTAGCGCTGGTAGGTGTCGTTGACCAGGTCACTGTGGTTGACGAAGAACGTGAACGTCGGCGGGTTGACGCCCGTCTGGGTCACGTAGTGCATACGCAGGCGGCGCTTGCCGTCCACCACGGTATGACCGAACTCGCGCAGGTCGGTGAGGAACGTGTTGAGGCGTGAGGTACTGATCTTTTGCGAGCGCGTCTTTTCGGCCGCGTCGACCATCGACCAGATCTTCTCGACGCTACGGCCGGTCAGGGCTGAGATGCGCAGGTACTGGGCCCAGGGAGCCATGACGCCCAGACGGCGGTCGACGGTCTCCATGCAGGCCTCGCGCTTGCGGTCATCGTCGAGCAGGTCCCACTTGTTGAGCAGCACCACGATGGCGCAGCCGCGCTCGATAGCAAGACCCATGACCTTCTGGTCCTGCTCCGTAACGCCCACGGAGGCGTCGACGACGAGCAGTGCCACGTCGGCGCGGTCGATGGCGCGCAGGCCGCGGACCATGGAGTAGTACTCGATGTTCTCGTACACGGTGCTCTTCTTGCGAATGCCCGCGGTGTCGACCATGCGGTAGTGCTTGCCGTTACGCTCGACGACCGTGTCGATGGCGTCGCGCGTCGTGCCGGCAATGTTGGACACGATAGAGCGGTCGGCGCCCAGGATGCGGTTGAACAGCGACGACTTACCGGCGTTGGGACGGCCGATGATGGCGACGTTCAGCGCGTCGGGGAACTCATCGGCGACCTCGTCCTCTTCCTCCGGAAGCAGGGCCACGATGTCATCGAGCAGGTCGCCCGTGCCGTGGCCGTGCAGGGCCGAGAGCGGCGTGGGCTCGCCGATGCCGAGCGAATAGAACTCCCAGATGCTGTCGTTCTCGCGATCGGGGTTGTCGAGCTTGTTCACCAGCAGAAAGACCGGCTTGTCGCAGCGCTTGAGCATGCGGGCGACCGACTCGTCCTCCTCGGTAACGCCGGTGCGGCCGTCGACCACAAACAGGATGACGGCGGCTTCCTCGGCGGCGGCGAGGGCCTGGTCGCGAATGGACGTGGCGAAGACGTCATCGCTCTTGAGCGGCTCGATACCGCCCGTGTCGACGATTGTGAACTCGCGGCCGTTCCAATCGGCCGTGTGATACGAGCGGTCGCGCGTAACGCCGCGAGACTCGTGGACGATGGCGTCCGAGGTCTGGGCCAGGCGGTTAACGAGCGTGGACTTGCCCACGTTGGGGCGTCCGACGACGGCGACGATAGGTTTCATCTGCACTCCTTTAATGGGTAGGGTCAGTGGAAGTGTTAGAGTCGGCAGGCACAATGCCAAGGATGTGCTCCAGGGTATCGAGCAGCTCATGCGGCATGGTCGACACCACATGAACCTCGGCGCCGCGATTGGTAAGGCTTGCGAGTAAATCGTCACGATGATACTCGTCAAGCGTCATGCCGTCAGCGTTGAACATGAGCTTAGGCACAAAGAGCATAACCCCCGAGAGGTCCTGCGGCAGCTGCTCCAAGATGTCGCAAGCGACGATGAGGCCGGTCACGTCCACGTTGCCGCCAAAGTAGCGGTTTTTGATGGCCGTGACGGTACCGTCAAGGCCCTGCGGCGATTCCACAAAACGCGCCACGGTGTCGCGCGCGCTGGCGCCCGAGAGGCACAGCAGGTGCTGGCTGCGAGCGGCGATGGCCTCGCGGACGCGGGCCAGTCGCTCGGCGTCGGCGGCAAGCACGTCGTCGGTCTCGTCCAGATACGAGCGGATCATGCCGATACCGTCGTAGTACTGCGGATAGCCGTCGTAAAAGTCCGCCTCGGGCGGATCGATGCCTGCGTCCAGGTAGAACTCGTCGCTCATCTGGAAGGTGTGGCGGCCAAAACGCTCGAAGGCGCGGTCCTGGTAGGGACGGATCATGGCAATGGTCTCGCGCGCCAGTTCGGGCTTGTCGCTGTATGACCAGCTAAAGCGGTTCTGATGCTTGGTAAAACCAAGCGGCACAATGCCCAGGCTGGTGATCTGCTCATGTTCCTCGCAGTAGCGCAGGGTCTTTTCCAGCTCCTCGCCGTCGTTCATGCCGGGGCACAACACGATCTGCGCGTGAATCTCGATGCCGGCGGCCATGATGGCCTCGAGTACGTCCATGCCGCGCTGGGCGTTGCGGCCCATCATACGACGGCGGACGTCGGGGCTCACGGCATGGACCGACACGTTCATAGGGCTCATGTTGCGTTGGATGACGTTTTGCACGTCCTCGTCGGTGAGGTTCGTGAGCGTGACGAAGTTGCCCTGCAAAAAGCTCAGGCGGTAGTCGTCGTCGCGAATATAGAGCGTGGAGCGGCCGCCCTTGGGGAGCATCGTCATAAAGCAGAACACGCAGGCGTTCACACAGGTACGCATGCCGTCAAAGATGGGGCCATCGAACTCAAGGCCCCAGTCCTCTCCCGGGAAGCGGTCGAGCTCGACGGAGGTGACGGTGTTGTCGCGTGGGTCGAAAACCTCGAGGTCGACGGTATCATCGTCGGCCTCCCAGAGCCACACAATCATGTCGGTAAGCTGCTCACCGTTGACCGAGAGCACGCGCATGCCCGGCTCGATACCCACATCCCACGCGGGCGATTCGGGACGCACGTTCTTTACGAGCGCGCCCTCACCCGGCTCGGGGTCGCGGCTGCGCCCGTAATCGGCCACCTCGGCGGCGTATGCGGGTACGGTCTGGTCCATGGTTAGCGGCAAAGCTCCTTGATGTGCGCAACGGCGCGCTCGATGTGTTCTTGCGGGGTGGAGGCTCCGGCGGTGATGCCGATGTGGTGAGCGTCGGTAAACCACGCGGCCTGGATCTCGGAAGCTTCCTCGATGTGATGCGTATGCTCGCAGGCGTCTGCGCAAATCTGAGCCAGGCGGCGGGTGTTGCCCGAGTTCTTGCCGCCCACGACGACCATGCAATCACAGCGTTTGGCAAGTGTGGCTGCTGCCTGTTGACGCTCGCTCGTGGCGGCGCAGATGGTGTTGATCACGCGCAGCTCCTGCACGCGCGGGGTGATGGCAGCCACGACCTCGGCGAGGTTCTGCGCGGTCTGGGTGGTCTGCACGACGAGGCCCACCTTGCCCTTGAGCGGCAGCGCGTCCGCATCGGCAGCGCAGCTCACGACCTGCGCATCATTTCCGGCGTGGCCTAGGATGCCCTCCACCTCGGGATGGCCCGGCTCACCCACGACGAGTACGCGATAGCCCTCGCGCACTAGACGCTCGGCGGCCACGTGGACCTTTTTCACGTAGGGACAGGTGGCGTCGACCACGGTCAGACCGCGATCGTGAGCTGCATCGATCACCTGCGGCACCACGCCGTGGGCGCGGATGATTACGGTGCCGGTTGCGGCGTCGTCCAGGGCATCGGCCAGACCGACGCCTGCCTCAGTGAGCTCGCGCACCACGATGGGGTTATGGATGAGCGGTCCCAAGGTATGGACCTGAGTGCTCTCCCCTGCCTGCGGCGCGGCGGCCAGCGCCATGTCGAGCGCGCGCTGTACGCCGTAGCAAGTGCCGGCGTGGGCTGCAATCTCGATGGTGGGCGCGCCGTCCTGGTCGGACGCAGTCGCGGCAATGTTCGTCACGTTCTCACTCATGGCTAGAACCTGCCCGGATGCTCGGCGCACAGATCGTCGCGCATGGCGTAGACGCGGTTCATGGCCTCGGACTCAAACCATTCCAGGCGCTCCGTGCGCTTAAGCCCAGCCGGTGCGTCGGAAAGCGAGACGGCCTTGCCAGCACGGATCCAGCATTTCTTGGGACGCATGAGTTTTTTGCCCGCGGGCGTGATGTCGGACCAGCCGCAGATGGCGAGCGGGTTGACGGGCGCCTTGCCCATCTGGGCGATGAGCGCAAAGCCGCCGTGGACCTCGGGCTTGATCTCGCGCGAGCGGATGCGCGTGCCCTCGGGGAAGATCAGGACGTCCTCGCCGCGCTGCAGCGCATGCTGGGCGGCGCGCAGGCACTTCATATCGGCGGTGCCGCGCTCCACGGGGATGCCGCCCACGCGGCTAAAGGCCCAGCGCACAATCTTGCTCTTGGCGAACTCGGACTTAAAGATGGGTCGAATGCGGCGGCCCCCAAAGAACAGAGCCGTCTCCACGGCCAAGAGCTCGGCCATCGAGGTGTGGTTGCAGATGACCACGCTGCCGCGGCCTTCCTGGCGCTCAAACAGCAGATCGGCGTCCTCGACCTTCCAGCGCCACATGAGCTTGGAGAAGGCCCAAAGGATGGCCATGACCACGACAACGGTGCCGCGGATGAGCGCTGGGAACTCTGCATAAGGAGCGTTGTAATAATCCTCGGGCGTCTGCTTAAACAGGCGCATGGGCTACCTCCTTTGGTTGATGAGGTCTTCGATAATGCGGACGACCTCATCGATGGTGTGGGCGGTGGAGTCGACGTGTACGGCGTCCTCGGCGGGCACGAGCGGGGCGACCTCGCGACTGCTGTCGAGCTTGTCGCGCTGCTTAAGGGCGTCGAGGGTCTCGTCGACCTCGGCCTCGAGCTGCTCGGACGTGAGCGGCTGCGCGTCGTTTTGGTGACGCTGCAGCACACGGCGGCGGGCGCGCTCACGCGGGTCGGCAGTCAGGAAGATCTTGACCTGCGCGTTGGGGAACACGACGGTGCCGATGTCGCGACCCTCGGCGACGATATCGCGGTCCTCGGCGGCGCGGCGCTGGTGGATGAGCATGGCGGCGCGCACGCCCGGATAGGCCGAGACCTTGGACACGTTAGCGTCGACCTGCGGGGTGCGGATGGCGGCCGAAGCGTCCTGGCCGTCAATGGTCAGGCGCGTATCCTCGCCGGTGCCGTTGGTAAAGCGAATTTCGATCTGCTCGGCGAGGGCGTCGATTGCCGCCTCGTCGTCCAGATCGATGCCGCGGTCGAGCGCGGCGAAGGTGACGGCGCGATACATGGCGCCCGTGTCGAGCTTGTTAAAGCCCAGCTGGCGGGCGATCTCCTTGGCGATGGTGGACTTGCCGGAACCGGCGGGGCCGTCGATGGCGACGATCATGCAATGCTTCCTTTCGATGGGTGACGTGCTGGTATGGTTCGCGGGCTTTGGGGCGCGGCGGGTTGCCTAGCCCGCGTAGCGCTCGCGGTAGGTGTTGCGCTTAGGTGCGGAGCCGTGGCTGCCGTGGTGACGCGTGCGGCTGGCGGGGGTGTCTTGGGGCTTGTCGCCGTTGCGCTTGGCGCTCGCCTGCTTGGGCGGGATGCCGCCGCTTTTGAGGATCTGCACTTCGCGGTCGGTGAGCTCGCGCCACGAGCCCTTGGCCACGCCCTCGAGCTCCAGGTCGGCAAAGTTGCAGCGATGCAGACGGATTACCGGATGGTGAATCTTGCTCAGCATGCGCTTGACCTGGTTCTTGCGCCCCTCGCGGATGATGACCTCCACGGCGGTGGTGCCGGGCTTGACGCCCTGGGGAGCTACGGCCTCGGCCTCGCGCGCGTTAATGATTCGGCAGATCGCCGGCTGGCATAGGCCGTCGTCGAGCTCGATGCCACGGCGGAGTGGTTCCAAGTCGCGATCGGTCAAGTGGCCGTCCACGAGCGCCTGATAGGTCTTGTAGACGTGCTTACTCGGGTGCAGCAGGTCCTGTGACAGGTCGCCGTCGGTGGTAAAGAGCAAAAGGCCCGTGGTGTCGCGGTCCAGACGACCCACCGGGAAGAGCCCCGGAAAGCGGTCGCGCGGGACCAGATCGGCCACGCAAGGGCGTTCCTGCGGATCGCTCATGGTGGTGAGGTAGCCGGTCGGCTTGTAGAGCATCAAGTATACGGCGCCCTGGTTGAGCTTGACGGGCATGTCGTCGACCTCGATATGGTCGCGGTCGACGTCGACCTTGGTGCCCAGTTCGGTCGCGACCTGGCCGTTGACGGTCACGCGGCCGGCGGTCATCAGGTCCTCCGAGCCACGGCGGCTCGCCACGCCCGCGCGCGCCAAAAAGCGCTGCAGGCGCATGGTGTGCGGGTAAACGGGCTGGGCGTCGGTTACGGGTGCTGCGTTGCCCATGGCGCGCGTCTCCCCTACTTCGTTAGTCCTCGTCATTCAAATCCTCCGAGGTCTCGTCGACGACCAGAGTCTCCAAGTCCTCGACTGCCTCAACATCTTCAACATCGGTATCGATCAGTTCGCGCTCTTCGTCCAGGTCCTCGGCCTGCTCCTCGAGCGTGGACTGAATACTGCGGCCGCTCAGGCGCTCGCGGATAAACTGGCGCGACTGCTCGTCGGGGGCAAACTGCTCCAGGTCGGGCAGGTCTCGGGTGGAGCGCAGGCCGAATTTTTCCAAGAAGGCGTTGGTCGTGCCGT
>CABSMV010000005.1 GCA_902478935.1 uncultured Collinsella sp.
CGGCAACGGGGGCTTTTCTTTTATGGCAACACCGCATGGATTCGAACCTCGGTCGGGGCGCGGGCGTCTTAATCATCACTTCGTAAAATTTTTCCAAATTGTCGCTTGACCCATCGAGGGGTCACGTGCATAATAATCCGTGCGTTGCGGCGTTACCTCAGCTGGATAGAGGGTCTGACTACGAATCAGAACGTCATAGGTTCGAATCCTATACGCCGCACCAACTGAGTTTTAAGCCTCCGGCAACGGGGGCTTTTCTTATATGTCGATATACTTGAGAAGTTGCTTTTGCCGTGTTTGAAAGTGTCGAGTCGATCGACTGCGTCAAATGAGTAAAAATCAAATTTGATAACTTTTTTCGAAAAATGCTTGACCTTTATTCAGTCAATGTGCATAATAATCAACAAGTCGCGGCGTTACCTCAGCTGGATAGAGGGTCTGACTACGAATCAGAACGTCATAGGTTCGAATCCTATACGCCGCACCACTCGAACTTAAAGCCTCCGGCAACGGGGGCTTTTCTTTTATGGCAACACCGCATGGATTCGAACCTCGGTCGAGGCGCGGGCGTAAAGAAAACGCGGAGCGTTTTTAGCCCGCGGGCGAGTCCGCCGGCAGGCGGGCGAAGCCGGTGCGGATCCGCGAAGCGGATGCGCGGAATCCTATACGCCGCACCAATTGAACTTGAAGCCTCCGGCAACGGGGGCTTTTTTGTTATCGACTCGTGTAAGATTTCGAGTAAGCGCCTCGGTGAATCCGCGGCGTGCTCTTTCTCCAAACGACCGATCAGGGTGATACTTCGTGGCAGAGCGTCCGACATACAAGCTCAGGTTTCTCGATCCCAAGAAGCGCTTTCCGGCGATGCCCGAGCAGCCTGCGGGACGCTCATATGGCGTGGTCTGGAAACTCTTTGGCGAGGACCAGCATGAATCTTGTTATGTCGTCGAATTTGTTGGCAAAAGTCATGTGTCGCTTTTGGGCTACGTGAGCGTTTCGGGTGAGGTGTACAAGGTAGACCGCCCCGTTAGCGAGGCTCCGCTGCCCAACGATCCCGACATGGAACTGGTCCTTGACGAGTCGGATTCCAGTATTGGTGAGATTATGGTAAGGGAAGCCAGCGGTGCAATGCGCGCGTGCGCGCGAACCGTCGGCTCTCCCGAAGGCCCCATGCGCGAGCAGTCCGATCACGAGACATGGAATTCGGCCCGCTCCCTTCCTTACGGCGAGTTCATGGCGTCGATGTTCCTGCGCTACGTGATATTTGCCAACTCCGAAAGCGCTATTGCGAACACGGCGGGCGTCGACGGTCTCGATGCGGACATGCAAAACGTTGTCGACAAGATCAAGCTCGTAAAGTTGCCCGAGCCGGTCGAGGTGTTTTTGGGCTTTAACACGTCACCGCTCCCCGATGCTATCGAGACGCTGCTTTACCGCGTTGACCATGCCGAGAATCCGAGCGGTATCGAGCGCTATGCCGCCGCCCTTATGAGCGAGGTCGACTTGCCCCGTCTGCGCACCATTGCCGCCAAGTCCGAAATGAGTCTGGCTCGCATCGACCGGTCAAAGTTGTTCTATCTCAATTTTGATCGTAGCCTGCTGGACCAGGATGAGATTGACATGCTGCTTGCCATCGAGTGCCGTCTCAACCGCCTCTCCGGCATCCTCGAGCGCATCGGGGCCGGATTGCCCCCTGCGGCATCCTCGCCGAGCCTTGAGGGCTGCGCGCTCTTTGATTCGTGGCATATCGCCAAGACGACCAACGATGTTCCCCGACTGCTCGATACGGCCTCGAGCGATAACCCGTGGGGCAAACCGGGTACGGTGGCTTGCCAGCCGGGCGGCGAGTGGGACGTGCGCACCCGTTTTGCGCGAATCGTTGAGACGCTCAACGTGGTCACGCGGCTCGACTATACCTATCGGGCAAACGTTGCCGAGGGGATTATGCTCGTTCGGTTTGGGCAGTCTGTCGTTGATGCCATGCCGCAACGTGAATACGACGCTCAAGATGACGCCTGGCGCGAGCTGGACGAGGATACGCGCGCGATCTGGGCCGCGGAGCACGATGCGCGCGTGGCACTCACGCTTGCGGCAGCGTGTTTTGCCGCGGGCACCTGCATCACGCGCTGCTACGTGCAGATTGCTGCTCCCGACGTTGAGCAGGGCGAGCGTGTCGTCGCAACGTATTTCTTTGAGCGCGCGGCCTATCTGGCCGATTGCGTGCCTGTCGCCAAGGATCTTGAGAGCATGGACATGGACGATATGCCGTGCAAGCGTGTGCTTGAGGCGCATGAGTCAACCGCTCCGGAGACGATTGAGCCTGCGGAGGTTCATGCTCGTCCGCGTGATGACCATCGCACGCTGCCGCCGGCGCTGCGCGATCTGCTGCTTGCCGATACGGCTGACGAGTTGGAGGTCATGGAAGAGGACGACGACCCATACGTGGCCCGCGTTGTTGAATTGCGCGAGCAGGCAAAAGTCGACCGTACAGGTGCCTTTGAAGGCTTTTCCCGTCTTGTCGAGGAGTTGGAGGCTAAGTGCGCCGTCGCCGAGCTTTTAGCGACAGGTCCGGTTCAAACGCAGTTTTGCGATAACCAGCTGGTGCGCATGGTGCTACCGGTGTTGGAAGAAGACCGCTCTGTGCGAATCCTTCGTGCGCCCGATGCGCTGTACTTTGCCCAGCACGAGATCTGCAGCTTTTACGTCGAGCAAGAGGACTTTGAACGAGCGCTGCCCGAGGTGCGCCATCTCTACGATCTGGCGCGCTCGTCCATGCAATCGCACTTTGCGCTCATCAACGTGCTTGCGCGTCTGGAGCGCTTTGACGAGATTATCGAGGTGGCGCGCCACGGCCTACGTATTGCCAGCGATCGCTCTGCAATCGGCTACCTGTTCTATCGCCTGGCGTTTGCCTATTGGAATTGCGATCAGCTCGACCTTGCGCTGGCTTGTTACCGTCTGGTGCCGCGCGGCGAGGAGTCGGGCAGCAGCGCGCTGGAAGAAATGCAGGGCCTTATGAACGAGATGGGCGTTAGCGAGCCTCCGACGTTCGAGGAAGCGGTCGAGACTATCCGCAAGGCTGGACTTGAGTTGCCGCCAGTGTCCGCCGTGACGAATCAGCTGGCAGATGCCGCTGTGCAACTGGTCGACAACGGCTTCTTTTTCCTGGCACGCGGTTGCATCTTCCAAATGTGGCGCACCATGGGCAACGACGAGCTCGGCTCCCTCAACCGCTCGCTGGGGTAGGCGAAGCTTCCAAGGAGGAAAGGATGCTAGGCAATTAGAAAATTTCCCCTTGCCCAACTTCGGCTGTTTGGTTACTATAGAACGGCTGTTACGGAGAGCTGACCGAGAGGCCGAAGGTGCTCGCCTGCTAAGCGAGTATGCCCCAAAAGGGCATCTGGGGTTCGAATCCCCAGCTCTCCGCCAGTACGAATTTGAAGAAGGGTCCCATCGGGGGCCCTTTTTTATTATCGAGAAAGGGCGCTGGGGATTCGAACCCGAGAGGGCACGGGCGTTAAGCAAACGCGAAAGCGTTTGTAGCCCGTGGGCGAAAAGCCGCCAGGCTTTGAAGCCGGAGGGCATGCGTAGCATGCCCGGACATCCCCAGCTCTCCGCCAGTATGAATTGAAAGAAGGGTCCCATTCAGGGCCCTTTTTTGATTAGGAGAATGTTAACTGGGGATTCGAACCCTCAAAAAAGGAGGCGCCCCGTTGGACGCCTCCTTTCAGCGAGTGTATTGTTCTTCGACCTTACACCTCGGGTGCCTTGGCTACGGTCTCGCTCTCGGCTGTGAGCGGGCGGTTGTCGATGCGGCGGCCCAAGCGATCGAGCTTCACGAGCAGCCATTCAATGGGATTCGGTCCTGCGCCTTCCTCGTCGGCAACCAGGTCCATGACGGCGATCTTGGTGCCGTCCTGCTTGAGCGTAACGCTGCCCACCTTGTCGCCCACATGCACCGTGCCCGAAAGATCGTCGTAGCTAACCTTTTCGGTCACCTCGCCGGCAAGAGAAAACACGGTCGCTTGCGCCGTGGGATCGGCGAGCGTGGCGTCGATTGTCTTATCCGTCCAGTCGGTTTGACTAATGCGCGCCATAAGCGGGTTGCCGTTGGCGGTCTTTTCTTGCGTGTTGGCGATTGCGACCGTCACCTTGTGGTCGTAGTACCAGTTGGCAAGGGTGGCGGTATCGGTAAAGCGCTGATCGGTGGTGGTGGAGTTCAAAATAACGGTGTAGATCTCGTCGCCGTCGCGGTTGTAGGCGCTCGTAAAGCAATAGCCTGCATCGTCGGTGGTGCCGGTCTTGCCGCCGATGTTGCCATCTTGGCCCAGCAAATAGTTATGCGTGTCCATGGAATGCGAATGGTCGGTGCCGTCGGCGCCCGTGACCTCGATCCAGGAATCCTCGCTCGCTACGACCTCGCGGATCGTGTCGTTTTTCATGGCCTCCTGCATCATCAGCGCTACGTCGTGTGCGGTTGAGTGCATATCGCCAGCCCACTCATCAAAGTCCAGACCATGCGGGTTTTCAAAAAGCGTACCGGTGCAGCCGAGCTTCTTAGCGCGCTCGTTCATGGCCTTCACAAATGCGGCCTCGGCGTCTTTGGTCTTAGGGTCGATCTTCTTGCCCACATATTCGGCGAGCACGATGGCGGCGTCGTTGCCCGAGGGAATCATCAGGCCGCGCAGTGCCTGCTCAACGGTAAGTTCGTCGCCTTCGAGCAAGCCGGCGGTCGAATTACCCACGGTGGCTGCGGCGTTGCTTACCGTGACCTTCTCGTCCATCTTGCAATTCTCGACGGTTAGGATCGCGGTCATGACCTTGGTGATCGAGGCGATCTTGACCTGCTCATCGGCGCCGCGGGCATAGTAGACGGTGCCGTCTTTGCCCATGACGAGGGCATTGGTCGCATCGATATCGGGCAGGTTTTCGGCCGTGATGCCGCGCGCATCGGCGGTTTTGCCGCAAACATTGTCGGTCGTGAGCACTTGGGCGCCGGCGACGGTGGGCACGCCAGCGGCAAGGGCGATAGCGCAGACAAAGCCGGCGGCAAGCTGGGCTGAGCGCTTTGCAAAAGAGGTGAGGGACTTCACGGATTTCGCTTTCGACGGGATGGTCTCTTCTGGAACTAGAGTATATCGTTTGCCGGCGTCGGCGATCATCGCGTGCGTGCGTGGCCCACATCCGCGCCCGAACGGGCACAAGGGTGCTTAAGGCCGACTTAATCACCCACGCTTGTTGTGTGTGGCATGCGTCGCCTCGGGCATAATGGAGCGCGAGAGGAGCACGCATGAACGAGCGCATTTTGGTAGTTGATGACGAAAAGGCCATCGCCGACTTGGTTGGTATCTACCTTACAAAAGAGGGCTTTGATGTCCAGATTGCCTATAGCGGGGCCGATGCGGCCAAGGCAATCTTGGAGCAGGAGTTCGATCTGGCGCTGCTGGATGTCATGCTGCCCGATATCGATGGGTTTGAGCTGCTGCGTACGATCCGTTCCAGCCATACCTATCCTGTGATCATGCTGACGGCGCGCGATGCCCAGCAAGACAAGATCGAGGGCCTTTCGCTTGGCGCGGACGATTACGTGGTTAAGCCGTTCCGTCCGCTGGAGCTCATCGCGCGCGTGCACGCTCAGCTTCGCCGCTACACCAGCTACGGTAGCCGTGCACAGGCGGCCGAGTCGCCGACCATTCAGCTCGACGGCTTGGAGATCAACCGCGACGCTCGTTCCGTGACGGTGGACGGTGCACCGGTACGCCTCACACCCACCGAGTATTCAATCTTGCTGTATCTGGTCGAGCATCGCGGCAGCGTGGTGGCCGTGGAGGACCTGTTCCGTGCGGTGTGGAACGAGGATTTTATGCCCGGCTCCAACAATACGGTGATGGTGCACATTCGCCACTTGCGCGAAAAGATTGGCGACGACGCACAAAAGCCGCGCTTTATCAAAAACGTCTGGGGCGTCGGCTACATAATCGAATAACGCTTTTCGCTTGTGAGGATCTTGATATGACAAAAGACGATAGACAAGCGTTCGAGGTGCCCGATCGACTCTTTGAATACGTGAGGTCGGTCGTCGACAATCGCGCGCTTGCAACGGTGCTGCTCTTTTTGCTGACCCTGCTGCTGATTGGCATTGATAACATCGCTGGAATCTTGGCGGTGCTGCTTGTCGGCTTTTTGCTGATCGATCGATTTGAGATCGTGCGCCGCTGCATGGTGATTGGCGGCGCCGCGTGGGCCATGACGTTGGCGATTGGCGCCATGGCGCTCGGCGGCATCGAAGGCCCGGTGCTGTTCGATGCCGGCTTTGTATTCAACATGCTTGGCTTTGTGCTGGCGCTTGCCGCGTGCGTGCTGTTCTTGTGTGGCCGCGCCCTGTACTACCAGGGCTACGAACAGGGCGAGCAGCATGCCGATTGTGTGCTGGCCGCTCGTATTCAAGATCGCCTGATCGATCACCCCGACACCTGGGACAACATCGACGGCGACTTCTTGGAGGTCGAGGGCGCCCTTAACCGCGTGCGTGACCGTGAGCGCAAGGTGCAGCAAGCTCTGCGTGACGAGTCGCATCGCAAGGACGATCTGGTCACGTACTTGGCACATGACCTACGCACCCCGCTTGCCAGTGTGGTGGGCTATCTTTCGCTGCTGCAAGAGGCTCCCGAGCTGCCGGTTGAGCAACGTGCGCACTTTACGGGCGTGGCTCTCGACAAGGCGCACCGGCTCGATGCGCTCATCGAAGAGTTCTTCGATATCACGCGCTTTGACTTCCACGATCTCGTGCTCACGCGTGGCTATGTTGATCTGGGGTTGCTGCTGGCTCAGGTGGCTGACGAGTTCTATCCCATCCTCAACGAGCAGCATAAGGAAGTCCAAGTTGATATTGGCGAGGACCTGACGGTGCTCGTGGATGGCGACAAGATGGCCCGCGTGTTTAACAACATCATGAAAAACGCCGTCGCCTATAGCCATGAGGGCTCGACTATCACGATTGAGGCCGGGCGCCAAGACGATGGCGGCGTGCGCGTGCGCTTTATCAATCAGGGCGATCCTATCCCTGCGGCTAAGCTCAAGGTGATCTTTGAGAAGTTCTATCGCCTGGATGCGGCGCGTGCGACCAATCGCGGTGGTGCCGGTCTGGGCCTTGCTATTGCCAAGGAGATCATCGCGGCACACGGCGGTACCGTTGCATGTGAATCGACGCCCGAACGCACGATATTCACCATCGAGCTGCCCGCCGTATAGCCAGCGTGCCCTTACAAACACTTGACAATGCGCTCACGTGCATATGAGCCGCGATTTCTACTATCGATACTGCTGAATTGATATCGATGTGGAGGTATGCGGTATGACGGCTGCTGCGGCTGTGGAGCCCACGGAGCTTGAAGAACTCATGGAAGCGCAGGCCGAGGCCGCGCACGAGCGCGAGGTTGGGGATGCGACTCGCCCCACGGCAGAGGATCTTGCCGCCTCGCCGACGCGCATCGACGTCGAGGGCCTCGACCTGTTCTATGGCGACCATCATGCGCTCAAGGACGTGAATATCAAGATCCGCGACAAGCAGATCACCTCGTTTATCGGGCCTTCGGGCTGCGGCAAGTCGACGCTCCTGCGCTGCTTTAACCGCATGAACGACAGCATCAAGGATTGCCGCATCGAGGGCAAGATTGCGCTCGATGGTCAAGATATCCTGGGCGATTACGACATCTGCCGTTTGCGCCAGCGCGTGGGCATGGTGTTCCAGCGCCCCAACCCGTTTCCCATGAGCATCTACGACAACGTCGCCTATGGGCCGCGCGGTATGGGTGTGCGCGATCGCGCCGTGCTCGACGAGCTGGTCGAAGACGCCCTGCGTCGCGCTGCCCTGTGGGACGAGGTCAAGGACAAGCTCAAGGAGTCGGGCCTGGGTCTTTCGGGTGGACAGCAGCAGCGCCTGTGCATCGCCCGCGCACTTGCCGTGCAGCCCGATATTCTGCTGATGGACGAGCCGACCTCGGCGCTCGACCCCGTATCGACGCTGGTGGTGGAGCAGCTGGCCTGCGAGCTCAGGGAGACCTGCACGCTGGTGGTCGTTACGCACAACATGCAGCAGGCCGCGCGTATTTCCGATTCGGTCGCGTTCTTTTTGCTGGGTGAGCTGGTGGAGCACGCGCCTACCGCGCAACTCTTCAAGAATCCGACTGATCCGCGCACGGCGGATTATTTGACGGGCCGTTTTGGCTGATACCATCTAGTATAGGCACCTTTAGGGTTAAGATGCGGTCATGTCGGCCGCAAAGGGGTTCAACATGATCTATTACGTCGAGGACGATGACAACATCAGGGATTTGACGGTCTATGCACTGCGCAAGCAGGGGATTGAGGCCGAAGGCTTTTCGTGCGACGGTGAGTTTAAGGCTGCCGTGGCGCGACGGGTACCCGATGCCGTCCTGCTCGACATCATGCTGCCCGATACCGATGGCTTGGCGATTATGCGTCGACTGCGTGCCGATCGCCTGACGGCGACGGTGCCCATTATGATGCTTACCGCCAAGGATACCGAGCTCGACAAGGTGATGGCGCTCGATGGCGGTGCCGACGATTACCTGACTAAGCCGTTTTCGCTCATGGAGCTTGCGAGCCGCTGCCGCGCACTGCTGCGTCGCGGCGGCATGGTCAAGCAGGCGAGCGATGTGCTCAGCGTGGGCGACATCGTGCTCTCGCCCAGCCATCGCGAGGTGACCGTTGCCGGCGAGCCGCTTAAGCTCACCCTGCGCGAGTTCGACCTGCTCGAGTACCTCATGCGCAAGCCCGGCGTGGTTTTTACCCGCGAGTCGTTGCTGCAGAGCGTGTGGGGCTGGGACTTCGACGGCGGTTCGCGCACCGTTGACGTGCACGTGCAGACGCTTCGCCAAAAACTGGGCGAGCATGCCGGCGCCATCGAGACCGTGCGCGGCGTGGGCTACCGCTTGGCCGAGCCTTCTGCCGGTGATGGTGCCGAAGGTGACGACACCGCGGCCACCGCATCGGAGGAGTAACCCGTGGTCTTCGCCCCCCAGGGAAAACATACGCTGTCGCACCGCGTTTTTGTGACGATCTTTGTCTGCGCCATGGCGGTTATCGTGGCGTTTACGGTGCTGGGTGCGTTCTTTGTGCAAAACACCTTGGCGGATGCCACGAGTGCCAATCTGGCGCAGGAAACCGAGCTCATTGCTGCCGCCCTCGACGAGCAGCAGGAGCCCATCCCGTTCTTGCGTAGCCTTGATCGCGAGGACTTGCGCATCACGCTGATTAACAAGGATGGATCGGTTGCCTACGACAACGAGGCGTCGCCTTCCACACTGCCCAACCATGGCGATCGCCCCGAGGTCATCGAGGCCTTTGAGAATGGTTCGGGTTCCGCGGAGCGCGCAAGCTCTACGCTCGACGAGATTATGCTGTATCGCGCCGTCGCCCTTGATAACGGCCAGGTTGTCCGCTTGGCGCAGGCCCAGCCTGGCGTTGCGGCGATTTTGCTGTCGATGGTGGCGCCGATGCTGCTTATCGCAGCAGCGGGTGCGGTGCTCTCGTTTTTTATGGCGCGCCGCGAGTCCCGTGCCATCATCGCTCCGTTGCAAGAGGTGGATTTGGACCACCCACGCCGTAGCTATGAGCACGCCTATGCCGAGATGGTCCCCATGCTTGAGCGTATCGAGTCGCAGCGCCAGGAACTCAAGCGCCAAATGGCGGTGCTAGCGGACAACGACCGTATGCGCCGCGAGTTCACGGCGAATATCACCCATGAGCTCAAGACTCCGCTTACGGCGATTTCGGGCTATGCCGAGCTCATCGCAAACGGCATGGTCGAGGGCGAGGACGACCTGCGCAACTTTGGCGGTCGCATCTATCGTGAGGCGGGCCGTTTGGCGGCGCTTGTCAACGACATCCTTACGCTGTCTAACTTGGACGAGGCCGAGCGTGCAACTGAGGGCGAGGCGGTGCCCATTGGGTCCACGGGGCCTATTGAGCTCTCGCGTGCCATCTACGCGGTTGAGCAGCGTCTTGAACAGGTCGCCCGTCAGGCGAATGTGACGATCAGTCATGAGACCAAGCCTGTGGTCATCGAAGGCGTGTCGCGCTTGATCGACGAGCTCATCTATAATCTGGCAAGCAACGCCATCCGCTACAATCGACCCGGCGGTACGGTTACGCTGCAGTGCGGCACCAACGACGAAGGCCATCCGTTCCTCGCGGTCGCCGACACGGGAATCGGTATCGCGCCTGAAGAACAGGGCAAGGTATTTGAGCGGTTCTATCGCGTGGACAAGAGTAGGTCCAAGGCGCGCGGCGGAACCGGTCTGGGGCTTGCCATTGTCAAGCACGCGGCCCTGTATCATCACGCCACGCTCGATCTGTCGAGCGAGTTGGGCGTGGGAACCACCATTACGGTGACGTTTCCCATACAGCAGGACGAGCCATTCGCATAGCGATACAACATAGGTATTGATGTAGACGCCGCATTTGACTTTCGGGTGCGGCGTTGTTGTGCAATTTTACGATTGCTTCCGACATTTTTACAGGAGAGCCTGTTTCTTATGTATAGAGTTTGGTCTCGGTAAAAAGATGCGATAACATACGGACAGTTTTGTCAATCCGAACTGGGGAAATGAAAGGCAAGCTGCATGACCCTTCTCGAACTGTTCCAGCTGCTGAAGAAGCACCTCAAGCTGGTCATCACCCTTCCGGTGGTCTGCGCGATCGCCATGGGCATCGTGTCCTTCGCCGCGATGGACAACACCTATACCGCGACGACGAGCATGTACATTCTCGCCAAGACCGACGATAGCGGCCAGATGAGCTACAACGATCTCTCGGCGAGCCAGATGCTTTCCAACGATATCGCCACGCTGCTGGATAGCGATAGCGTTAAGAGCGGCGCCGCCAAGGAACTGGGCCTCACCGATCTGGATGACTACAAGGTGTCTGTTTCCTCCGAGACCACCACGCGTGTCATTACGCTTTCGGTTACCGGCACCGATGCCAAGGAGACGGCTGAGGTCGCAAAGGCCATAGCTAGCTCGGTGAGTACGGTCGCTCAGAACGTCGGCGCTGCCCAGAGCATCAACGTTATCGACGAGGCTAAGACCCCCGAAGCCCCCAGCGGCCCCAAGCGCACGCTGTATATTGCCGTCGCGTTCCTCGCCGGTATCTTTATCGCAGTCGCCTATGTCGTTTTGGCAGACATGCTCAATACCCGCATCCGCGGTGCCGAAGAGGCGGAAGAGCTCCTGGGCATTCCCGTTGTTGGCCGAATTCCGGCTATGAAAGGTGGTAAATAGGCATGGCTAAGGCAAAGAACACCGATAAGCTCGTTGTACAGAATGCCGCCAAGACCCTTCTGGCCAACATCCGCTTTGCGAGCGTGGACGACCCCATTCGCACCATTACCGTCACGTCCTCGATTCCCAACGAGGGCAAGTCTACGGTTTCCATCAACCTTGCCCAGGCTATCGCCACGAGCGGCAAGTCCGTGCTCCTGGTCGAGGCCGATATGCGCCGCAGGTCCCTTTCCGATATGCTCGGCGTTCGTTCGCGCGGCGGACTCTATGCGGTCCTTTCCGAGCAGATCTCCATTGACCAGGCGATTGTCGAGACGGGTCAGAAGAACTTCTACTTCCTCGATGCCGAGCCGCATATTCCCAATCCTGCCGACATCATCGTCTCTCACCGCTTTGCCAAGCTGGTAAAGGCACTGTCCGCCAAGTTCCAGTACGTCATCTTTGATGCTCCCCCGGTCGGCACCTTCATCGATGCTGCCGAGATCGCAAGTCTGACCGACGGTGCGCTTTTTGTCGTGCGTGAGGATTTCACCAAGCGCGAGGAGGCGCTCAACGCTATCGGCCAGCTTAAGAAGTCCGAGAAGGTCAAGCTCATCGGTACCGTCATGAATTACTGTGAGACCGAGACCAGCGAGTACTACTATTCTTACTACACCAAGGACGGTAAGAAGGTTAAGAAGGGCTCCGACGATCAGGGGACTTCCAAAAAGGGCATCTTCACCAACCGAGCAAACGTTTAGTTGATTAAGGCTGACCTATGCGTGACATTCATTGCCATATCTTGCCGGGTGTAGACGACGGCGCCGCCGATCTCGATGAGAGCTTGGCGATGCTCGAGGCTGCCAAGCGGGCCGGTGTAACCAGAATCGTTTGCACTCCTCACTGCCGTGATCCCTATTTTGACTACGACAAGATGTGGGATGCCTTTGAGCTGCTGCGTGATAACGCTGACGGTTTTCCGCTCCAGATGGGCTTTGAGGTCAACCATCGAAAGCTCGTTGAGCTTGGTATCGATGCCGCGGAGCACTTGCATTTCGATGGGACCAACGAGTTTCTGCTCGAGCTTTCGACGCATGCCGATGCGTATGCGTTTAGAGAGTACGAGAACACGATTTACGATTTGCAGTGTCGTGGCTACCAGGTGATCATCGCTCATCCTGAGCGCTATCGTGCGGTTCAAAAGGATGTAAGCGTGGCGGAGCGCCTGGTCGATATGGGCTGCAAGCTGCAGGCTTCGGCGGACTTTATTGCCGGCGGTCGCTTTGGTCGCGAGAAAAAGCCGGCACAGCGCCTGTTCGATCAGAACCTGTACAGCTTCATCGCGAGCGATGCCCATAACGTGGGTCATTACGACTGCCTGGCGAAGGCTCGCGCGAAGTTTAGCGTACGCGGAGCTCATTTTCGCTAAAATCTGTCCCTAACGTTCGCATTGAATGAAGGGGCAGCCATGGATATTCAACTTAAGACGGGATGCTTTGATGACGCGGCGTTGGTGCGCCGCGTCGTTTTTATGGACGAGCAGGGCTACGAGAATGAGTTCGACGCTATCGACGAGGATCCGAACTGCATTCATGTGACGCTCTATGTAGACGACGAGCTTGCCGGTTGCTCGCGCGTGTTTCCCGAAGAGCTTGAGCGCGTGGCTGACGCAGAGGCCCCTGTGTTGCCGGCATGCGACATGGACGAAGACGTTGCGGCGGGGGAGACCTACATTATGGGGCGCGTCGCCGTGCTGCCGGCTATGCGTCGTCGCGGTCTGGCAAGCAAGATTGTCGAAGCCAGCGAAGCTGCTGCGTGCGATGCCGGCGCTAAGCTTATTAAGCTGCATGCGCAGGAATACGTGCTGCCGCTCTATGCAAAGGCGGGCTACACGCAAATTGCCCCGGTAGATTACGAAGACGAGGGCCAACCCCATGTCTGGATGGCCAAGCGCGTAGATGGCAGATAGGGACGTTCCTTTTCTGCCGGCAGTTGGGGACACTCCTTGGTAATTGGCGCATCGGAGCGCTTAGACATACAGTTTTTCGATTCCGTATGTATATATGCGCGCTAATGGGTTATAAAATCTAAGTCTGAACATAGCAGGTCTGCGATGCGGCTCGGGCGACCGGGCCGTTTTTGCGGGCGGGGGTAGCGCGAAAGGACTGCACATGCGTCAATTTAAGACCGAGAGCAAAAAACTGCTCGACCTCATGATCAACTCCATCTACACCAATAAGGAAATCTTCCTGCGCGAGCTTATCTCTAACGCGAGCGACGCTGTCGACAAGCTCAACTTTAAGAGCCTGCAGGATCCGAGCGTCAAGATCGACCAGGGCGACCTGGCCATTCGCGTCTCCTTTGATAAGGACGCCCGCACCATCACGATTTCGGATAACGGCATTGGCATGACCGCCGAGGAGCTCGAGCGCAATCTGGGCACCATCGCTCATTCCGGCTCCGAGGAGTTTAAGACCGAGAACGCCGAGCAGCAGGGTTCGGATGTCGACATTATCGGCCAGTTTGGCGTGGGCTTCTACTCGGCCTTTATGGTCGCCAGCCATGTGAAGGTCGTCAGCCGCGCCTACGGCGAGGATGTCGCCCATGTGTGGGAATCCGACGGTCTTGAGGGCTACACCATCGAGGACGGCGAGCGTGCCGAGCACGGTACCGATGTCATCCTGACGCTGCGCGAGAACGAGAAGCTCGATGCCGACGGCGAGGCCGAGACCTACGATCGCTTCCTGACCGAGTGGGGCCTCAAGAGCCTGATTCAGCAGTACAGCAACTATGTGCGCTACCCGATTCAGATGATGGTGTCCAAGAGCCGTCAAAAGCCCAAGCCCGAGGATGCGCCGGAGGATTACAAGCCCGAGTACGAGGACTACCAGGAGCTCGAGACCGTCAATTCCATGACACCGATCTGGAAGAAGCGCAGCTCCGATGTCGAGCAGAAGGACTACGACGAGTTCTACAAGTCCACGTTCCACGACTTTGACGATCCTGCGCGCACCATCAGCTTCCACGCCGAGGGCACGCTCGAGTATGACGCCCTACTGTTTGTGCCGGGACGCGCGCCGTTCGATTTGTACAGCAAGGACTACGAGAAGGGCCTGGCGCTCTATAGCTCCAACGTGCTGATTATGGAGAAGTGCGACGACCTGCTGCCCGACTACTACAACTTTGTCCGCGGCGTCGTGGATTCCGCCGACGTGTCGCTCAACATCTCGCGCGAGACCCTGCAGCAGAACCGTCAGCTCAAGGCCATCGCCAAGCGCGTGGAAAAGAAGATTACCGCCGACCTTGAGGATATGCGTGACAACGACCGCGAGGCCTACGAGAAGTTCTTTGAGAACTTTGGCCGTGGCCTTAAGTATGGTATCTACTCGAGCTATGGCATGAAGGCCGATGAGCTCGCCGACCTGTTGCTGTTCTGGTCTGCCAAGGAACAGAAGATGATTACCCTGGCCGAGTATGCCAAGGGCATGCCCGAGGATCAGAAGGCCATCTACTACGCCGCCGGTGACTCGCGTGAGCGCTTGGCCAAGATGCCCGTGGTAAAGGGCGTGCTCGACCGCGGTTATGATGTGCTGCTTCTGACGCAGGACGTGGATGAGTTCACCTTCCAGGCCATGCGTGAGTACGTTGCCGCCGATATGCCCAAGGTCTACGAGGACGATGCCGCCCGCGAGGCTGCCGAGAAGGCCGTGGCCGATGGTGCCGAGCCCGAGGTTGAGGATCGTCACCTGGAGCTCAAGAACGTCGCAACCGGTGATCTTGACCTGGCGACCGAGGACGAGAAAAAGGAGGCCGAGGACGCCACCAAGGAGAACGAGGACCTCTTTAACGCCATGAAGGAGGCACTCGGCGACAAGGTCGAGAAGGTTGCCGTCTCTGCGCGCCTGACCGATGCTCCCGCGTGCATCACCACCGAGGGCCCGCTTTCGCTCGAGATGGAGAAGGTGCTCCAGAAGGGTCCCGAGGGCGCGCCCGACGGTATGCCCAAGAGCCAGCGCGTGCTCGAGCTCAACGCCAAGCACCCGGTCTTTTCCAAGCTCGTCGCCGCTCAGAAGGCGGGCGACGCCGACAAGATCAAGCAGTACTCCGGTTTGCTCTATGACCAGGCCCTGCTGGTCGAGGGCATTCTGCCCGAGGACCCCGTTGCCTTCGCAGCAGCTGTTTGCAACTTGATGTAGTTAGGTAGTTACGCGGTTCTACGAACCGCGTAACGGCTCGACGCTGCCCTCAGTTCCGCCGTTCTAACGAACGGCGGACCAGTCGACGCTGCACGGGCGCCAGAGCGACAACTTGTCATTCAAAGAGGACGGCATGATCAGAAGGTCTATGCCGTCCTCTTTTCATGCCAATTTGTTCGCTCTGGCGCCCGCTCGCTGGCATTGCCAAAACATCGACGTTGCCGTGGTCCTAAGTAGTCATTGGGGACGTTCTTGTTTGACTAGTCATTTAAGAACGTCCCCGATGACTATTTGAATTGCTAATTTGTGCGGGTTGTGGTTTTGTGACCTGCTGAAATTTAGGATACTGTACAACTGTACGTTAACTCATCTTCGTAGTATATTGCTACCCGCAAAACTCAACACCATTGTGCTTTGAGACGTTAAAGCGCCTACTACAATGGTTGTCGATAGTACGATTCGATTTAACGACAGGATGGATGGTCCAAGCGTGAGTCTCGGCAGCAAACTATCCAATGCAAAGGTGTCCTTTGCGATATTTAAGCGCGACATTAAGCGACTGCTTGTGAACCCCGTCGCCCTGGTGGTTACCCTAGGCGTGTGCGTTATTCCCTCGCTGTATGCCTGGTATAACATCGTGGCAAACTGGGATCCGTATGGAAACACCCAAGGCATCAAGATTGCTATCGCCAACAACGATCGAGGCACCCAAAACGACTTGGTGGGTGAGCTCAACGCTGGCGACAAAGTGGTCGACCAGCTCAAGGAGAATCATCAGTTGGGCTGGACGTTCGTCGACTCGACGGCCGATGCCAAGGAGGGCGTCGAGAGCGGCGAGTACTATGCCGCTATCGTGATTCCCAAGAACTTCTCGGATAACCTGGTTTCGATGCTCGACGGCAACTACCATCAGCCCAAGCTCACGTACTACGTCAATGAGAAGAAGAGCGCCATTGCGCCCAAGGTTACCGATACCGGTGCAAACACCATCGAGGAGCAGATCAACTCGGAATTTGTCTCTACGGTAGGCAAGACTGTTGCCGGTATCGCCAAGGATGCCGGTGTCGATTTAAAGGACAAGGCAACCCAGACTCAGGACTCGCTGGCAAGTTCGGTGTCCGAGGCGTCCGACACCTTGGGCGAGGTGCGCGATTCGATTGGCGATATGAATGCCGCCATCGATAAGACGAGTGGCGCTATCGCCTCGGCTGATGCGGCACTTGCCGGCTTGCAAGGCCAGGCACCGTCGCTGACGCAGGCGATCTCCCAGGGCAACGACCTGCTGAGCGAAGCTCGCACCACGGCGGGCAACTCCATCACCTCGCTCTCCAAGGCGCTCTCGGAAGGCAGCCTTGCGCTCACCAAGACGTCGGCCTCTGCGAACGCTGCCATCGGCAAGCTGACGGGCGCGGTCACATCTACGACCACCCGTATCGACAACTCGCTCGAGTCTCTTCAAGCGACGATCGACCACAATAAGGCCGTTATCGGGCACTTGGAGATTCTCGCCAATGACACGTCGACAGGTTCCGAGGAAATTGACGCGCGCATTGTATCGACCATCGATTTGCTTCGAGAGCAGAATGAAAAGCTTCAGAGCATCAAGGACGGTCTGTCCGCGCAGTCGAGCGCCATGGCGAATGACGCAGCGGCTGTTTCGGGTGCCAGTGACGCTATCAATAACGCAATTCATACCGGTGCGACCAACCTTGGCCAAGCCCAGACGGACTTGGGCCAAAACGCGCTGCCGAAGGCCTCGAGCGCGCTCGACTCTTTTGCTGCCGTTTCGGGCGACCTGACCGGTATCGTCTCGGGTATGACACCTACACTTGCAAATGCGCGCGGCACGTTGGCGCAGCTTAGCGCTACGCTCGGCCAGGCCAAGACCACGCTGTCCCAGACCGATTCCTCGCTTGCCAAGGTCCAGGACAAGCTTGCAACCGCCGCCAATGACATCGCGGCGCTGCAGACCTCCGAGTCCATGGGCGAGCTGGCCGATCTGATGGGCGTCGATGTCAATGACGTGGCAGATTTCATGGCGTCTCCGGTTGAGTTGACGTCCAAGTCAATCTATCCGGTCAAGAGCTTTGGCTCGGGCATCGCTCCCTTCTACACCAATCTGGCGCTTTGGGTGGGCGGCTATGTGCTCATCGCCATTTACAAGCTCGAGGTCGACCGTGAAGGTGTTGGCAGCTTTACGGCGCGCCAAGGCTACTTTGGCCGCTGGTTGCTCATGGTGATCCTGGGCGCGTTGCAGGCCATCATCGTTACGGTAGGCGATCTGGTGATTGGCGTGCAGTGCGTCAGCCCGCTGCTGTTCGTGCTGGGCGGCATCGCCATTTCGTTCACCTACGTCAATATCATCTATGCGCTGTCCACCACGTTTAAGCATATCGGCAAGGCTATCGGCGTCATTCTCGTCATCGTGCAGATCCCGGGTTCGTCGGGCATGTACCCCATCGAGATGATGCCCGGCTTCTTCCAGTGGCTGCACCCGCTGCTGCCCTTTACCTACGGCATCAATCTGCTGCGCGAGACGGTCGGCGGCATGTATTCGTTCAACTACCTGTTTAACCTGTGCATTCTGGGCGTGTTCTTGATCGTGGCGCTCTTTATCGGCCTGCAGCTGCGTCCGCTGCTGCTCAACCTTAACCTGCTCTTTGATAAACAGCTCTCCACGACCGGTATGATGATTTGCGAGTCCAACGACCTGCCGCGCCAGCGCTACTCGCTGCGCACGGCCATGCGCGTCATGCTCGATTCCGATTCGTACCGTCGCGAACTGCTCGATCATGCGGTCGCCTTTGAACATCGCTACCCGTACTACATCAAGGGCGGTTTTGCCGCCGTGGTGGGCGTTCAGGTCCTGCTCTTTGTCCTGTCGACGGTTCTCGATATCGACAATAACGGCAAGATCATCCTGCTTGTCATTTGGATCATCTCGGTTATTGCCATCTGCGGCTGGCTTATCAATATCGAATATATCCGCGCGAGCCTCAATACCCAGATGCACATCTCGGCGCTTTCGGATGAGGACCTGCGTCGCGAGATGCGCGAGCACACGGCCGCCATTCCTGCCGCCCGCCACATGTTTGGCCTCAACGCCAGCGAGCGTGGTGCCAAGGGCGGCGATCAGTCCACGGGCCGCTTGCCGCATATCGGCTCGCACCATAAATCTCAGGGCAGCGACAGCACAGCCACAAATGATGGAGATACCACCGCGCTTGGCAAGCACTCCAAAGGAGGTGAGGCATAAATGAAGAACATCCTGCATCTGTTTAGGCGCGATGTCCAAAACGTGTCTCGCTCCGTGATCGGCTTGATTGTCGTGATGGGCCTCATTATCGTGCCGTGTCTGTACGCGTGGTTTAACATCGCCGGCAGCTGGGATCCGTACGGCAACACCGGCAATCTTAAGATCGCCGTGGTCAACACCGATGAGGGTTACGAGAGCGATCTGATTCCCGTCGAGGTTAACGTGGGCGAAAACGTGACCGCCACCCTACGCGGCAACGAGAGCTTCGATTGGGTTGTGCTTAACGATCGCGAAAAGGCTATCGAGGGCGTTAAGTCGGGCGCGTACTATGCTGCCGTCGTTATCCCCAAAACGTTTAGCGCTGACATGATGACGCTTTTCTCGACCGATGTGAAACACGCCGATATCGAGTTTTACGAGAATCAGAAGGCCAACGCCATCGCGCAGATCGTGACCGAGAAGGGCTCGAGCGCCGTTCAAAGCCAGGTTAACGAAACTTTTACCGAGACCATTACGAGCATCGGTCTTAAGACGGTGTCCAGCCTGCTCGATTACATGAGCACCGACCAGGTCAGCAACTTTATCGCCAACCTGTCCTCGACGCTCGGCGATTCGGTCCAGGACCTGCAGGACGTTCAGGCGAGTGCGACGTCGCTCGCGGGCATTTTGAGCTCTACGTCCGATTCACTGACGTCGGCGAGCGGCATGCTCAAGCAGACGGGTACGGTCGATGAGTCGACCAAGCAGTTGATGGAGCACGCCAAGGGCGGCATCAATGATTCCAAGGAAGCGCTCAAGGCCGCCAACGATGCCGTTGACGCGGCGATTGACGGAAGCGCGGGCTCGTTCGACAGCGTGGCCGCCGAGCTCGCGAAGGCGTTCGATGCCGCGAACCAGCATGTCGACCTTACGGTGTCCCAACTCAACGATGCCGCTGCGGCTCTCAACGCGCGCGCCAAGGATATCGATGCGATGGCCGATCAGCTCCGCAGCCTTGCCGACCAGGTGAGCGATGAGAATTTGAAGGACGGCCTCAAGTTCGCCGCGACGTCGCTGGGCAGAATCGCCGTTGAGTACCGCAACAATGCCAAGGATCTGGCGGCCACCGCGAAGTCTCTCTCCGATAGCATGGCCGAGGTCAACAACTCGCGTGCCGAGGTCGATCAGGCCATCGCCGATGCCAAGGCCGGCATCGCGGGCGCCAAATCCGATTACGATTCCACGTTCTCGGTTAAGGCCAAGGAGCTCAAGAAGACGGTTTCGGGCATTCTAGACTCGCTCGATGGTATCTCGGGCGATCTGGATAGCGCCGTAGACGGCCTGACCGACGCATCCGGTTCGCTGGCAAAGGGCCTCTCCAAGGCTGCAAAGCTGGTCAACAAAGCTTCCGATCAGCTGGGCGAGGCGTCGGACAAGATCAGTGCGTTTAAGGACGAGCTCGACGGCGCCTTGATGTCGGATGACCTCGCTACGATCAAGACGATGATCGGCAATGATCCCGAGGGTCTGGCCGTGTCGCTTTCCGGCCCCGTCGCGCTCGACCGCAAGCCGGTCTATCCGATCCGCAACTACGGTTCGGCCATGGCGCCGTTCTACACGATTTTGTCGCTCTGGGTCGGCTCGATCGTACTGGCGGCCATGATGAAGGTCTCGGTTGACGATGAGCTTATCAACGAGCTCATCCCCGTGCGCCTGCACGAGATCTACCTGGGTCGTTACCTGTTCTTTGGCGGTCTGGCTCTACTGCAGGCAACGCTCGTGTGTGCGGGCGACATCCTGTTCTTTGGCATTCAGTGCGACAACCCGCTGCAGTTTGTGCTGGCGGGCTGGGTCGCGAGTCTCGTGTTCTCCAATATCGTCTACACGCTTACGGTGTCGTTTGGCGATATCGGCAAGGCTTTGGCCGTAGTGTTGCTGGTCATGCAGGTCGGCGGTTCGGGCGGCACGTTCCCCATCGAGATGACCGGCCCCGTGTTCCAGGCGATATATCCGTTCCTGCCGTTTACCCATGGCATCAACGCTATGCATGCCGCCATGGCTGGCGCCTACCATATGGAGTACTGGGTTGAGCTGGGTATTCTGGCGAGCTATCTGATTCCGTCGCTGGCCCTGGGCGTCGTCTTCCGCCGTCCGGTCATCAAAGCCAACGACTGGATTATTGAAAAGCTGGAATCAACTAAGTTGATCTAGTTCAGCCACGTAAACGCCGTCGGAACATCGAGGTCTTCCAGTTTGACACTTTATTATGCTGGATTGCGATGCAACGCTGGTTGTTGCTACAGTAGCGGGGCGTACCGGGGGTCCGGTGCGCCCTGTTTGTATTTGACCATGAGGCGGCACGCAGCCATACGCGTGCGGACACCACGCCCAGATTGAGTGTGAGGACGTTCCATGGCCCAATACGCTGCCAACGAAATCGAAAACTTGCCCGACAGCCCTGTGGCCCGCGAAGACTTGGGTGCCGGCGGCGCCTCTCGCGGTGCCGGCGCACGCTCGCCGCTGTTCTGGAAGGTCTTGCTGCTTTCGATAGCGGTCATCTGGGGCTATTCCTTCACCACCATGAAGGATGCGCTCGATACCATTCCGGTGTTCGAGCTGCTCTACGTTCGCTTCCTTCCGGCTTCGCTGGTTATGTTCGTCATCTTCCACAAACGCATCATCGCTCATTTCAATGCCCGCAACCTAATCGTCGGGCTTGGCATGGGCGCGCTCATGTGGGGTGCCTACGGTTTGCAGACGATTGGCCTGGCACAGACCACGGCAGGCAAGAGTGCATTTTTGACGGGTACCTATTGCATCCTCGTGCCGTTTGCGAGCTACGTCCTAAGCGGCGAAAAGCTTACCCGTTACAACTTGGGCGCCGCGTTGCTGTGCCTGGCGGGCATTGGCCTGGTGGCGCTCGATAGCGTCGAGTTCAATGTCGGCGATGTCATCACACTGGGCGGCGCGGTCTTCTTTGCCATCCAGATGGCGGTGACCGCCAAGTACGGCCGCAAGATGGACATCAACGTCATCACGTTTTGGATGTTTGTGGGCAACGGCGTGCTGAGCCTGATCTCGTCGCTGTTATTCGAGACCCAAGCGCCGCTGTCCGTGTGGACGCCGAGCTTTATCGGCGTGATGGCCTTTCTATCGGTGGGCTGTACGTGTGTGGCTCTGCTCATCCAAAACGTCGGCCTGGCGCATGTCCCGGCCTCAACGGGCTCGCTGCTCCTTTCGATGGAGTCGCCTTCGGGTGTGCTGTTCTCGGTGCTGCTGATGGGGGAGGCGCTCACCTCGCGCCTGCTCGCCGGCTTCGCGCTCATCTTTCTTTCGATTATCTTGAGCGAGACGCATTTCGATTTTTTGCGTCGAAAGCCGCGTCCGCAATTGTAAACAATTTGTTGCGCCGCCTCCCGGGGCGGCATTTTTTATGCGTCGCCCTTAAAGTAGTACCTTGCACTTTACGCTATCAAAGTGCTTGCTGCAAAAACGTTACTGGAGGGCATCTATGGCACCAGCACTGTCCGATCTTCAACCGCAATCAGCGCCCAAGGCCACCGCGGCGGCGCAGACCGCTATCGGTGACGGTCTTGTTGCAGAAGCTCAGGCTTTTGCAGACGAGCTCGCTGCGTGGCGACACGATTTACATCAGATGCCCGAGCTGGGTAATAGCCTCCCGCAGACCTCTACATATATCCAAGCGCGCCTGACCGAGATGGACATCCCATTTGCTACGCTCGTCGATGGTTCCTGCGTTGTGGGCCTTGTCGGCGCCGGTGCCGCCGCGGCCCAAGGCAATGGCATCTGCACGAATGAGCAGGCCGGTACGGTCATCATGCTTCGTGGCGACATGGACGCCCTGCCCGTTGCCGAGGAATCCGGCGAGCCCTTTGCATCCACCAACGGCTGCATGCACGCTTGCGGTCACGATATGCACGCGACGGCGCTGCTTGGTGCGGCTCGCCTGCTCAAGGCCCGCGAGGCCGAGCTCGTCGACGCCAATGCCACCGTCAAACTGCTGTTCCAGCCGGGCGAGGAAACCTTTGAGGGTGCCCGCGCCGCCATCGCCGACGGTCTGCTGCAGAACCCGCGTCCTCAGGTCGCCTTTGCCATGCATGTCAATAGCCAGTCGCCGCTCGGCCTGGTGCTCTACGGCAGCCCGGCGCTCTCGGGCGTGTACGGTTTTCGTATCACGCTTCAGGGCAAGGGCGGCCATGGCTCGAGCCCCGAGATTTGCATCGACCCCATCACGGCCGGCGTGCATGTGCATCTGGCGCTTCAGGAGCTTATCGCTCGCGAAGTGCCGGCGGCTAAGGAGGTCGCGCTTACCGTTGGTAAGTTTGCTGGCGGCTTGGCGGCCAACGTCATCCCTGACACCTGCGTGCTCGAGGGAACGCTGCGCGGCTTTGATGTTGAGCTCATGGCTCACCTAAAGACCCGCATCGCGGAGGTCGTAAACGGCGTTGCTGCAACATATCGTACGTCGGCGACCATCGAGACGCTTTCGGATGTTCCCCCGCTCGTACTCGATGACGACATGACCCAGGCGTCGCTTGGCTACGTGGGCGTGGTGCTGCCCAAGGCCGCCTTCCTGCCGCTGTTCCACGCCATGGCGAGCGAGGACTTCGCGCTGATCTCGAGCGAGATCCCGAGTGCGTACTTTACCGTGGGCGCAGCTGTGACCGATACGGACGAGCATTTTGCCCAGCACCATCCCAAGGCACGTTTTAACGATGCCGAGCTGCCGCTCGGTGCTGCGGCCTATACCGCCGTCGCTTTGGGCTATATCGCCGACCACCGGTAGCATCCAACCTTGCCTTTCAAGCCTGCGGGCATGGCCATAAGGCCTATGCCCTTGTCTTTCAAGGCAATCTTGGGCACTACCGGCGCCCGGCGCCGGCTATTCGTTTGTTAAATAAGGAGCAGTATGCCCCAGCAGCGTAAGTTCTTCCCCGGCTGGCTCGTGGTGGCCTCCGGCTTCGTGATCATGGCCACGTGCTACACGATTTTCGTCAACTGCATGAGCCTGTTCCAGCCGCTGATCGTCAGCGACCTGGGCATTTCCCTTGCGCAGTACAACATCTCCAATGCCATCTCCACCGTGGTGAGTGTCGTGGGTTCGCTCGTTATCGGCCATGTTGCCGATAAGGTGGGTGGCCGCGTATTGGGCTCGCTCACCGTTATCGCTACCTCGGCAGTGCTTGCCGGCATGAGCTTTGTCGGTGAGCTGTGGCAGGTCTACGTGCTCTTTGCCGTTTCGGGCTGCTTCGCTGTGGCCTCGACCCGCCTGCTTATCAGCCTAGTGACCGCCAACTGGTTTACGGCCAAGCGAGGCCTTGCCATCTCCATCGCACTTTCGGGCTCGGGCTTTGGCGGCGCTATTCTGTCTCCCATCGTGAGCTCGCTTATCGTGAGCGTTGGCTGGCGTTCCGCCTTCCTGGTGCTCGCGGCTATCTGCATGGTGGCGGCGCTGCCCATCACGGCCTATTCCTTCCGCACCAAGCCTTCCGAGATCGGCCTTAAGCCGCTCGGCGAGAACCCGGGCGATCCGTCCGTCTCGACGGCTGGCGACAAGGACGAGCACACGGCGCCCGAGGTTAGCGTCGGCTGGTCTCGTATCAAGAAGAGCCCGGCGTTTTGGCTGCTCGTCGTTGCCTTCCTCTTCATGGGCTTGGTCAATGGCGCCATCCTGCCCAACCAGGTTACCAACATGACGAGTGTTACCGTCAACGGTGCCAAGATCGTCACGGGCGGCCACGATCCCATGTGGGCGGGTACCGTGCTTTCGGTCTATATGGTTACCGTCGTTATTGCCAAGATTTCGCTCGGTGCGATCTACGACCGCTTTGGCCTGCGCTTTGGCAATATCCTTGGCTCCGTTGCGTGCATTATCGCCTGCGTGGCGCTGTGCTTCCCGACGACGGACCTCGGTCCTATTGTCGCCGCTGTGAGCTTTGGTATCGGAACGTGCATGGGCACCATCACGCCTACCATCGCCGCGTCCAAGCAGTTTGGCATGGCTGACCTCGGCAAGGTCACGGGCACCATCACCTCGCTCGAGATGGTCGGCGGCACCGTGGGCGCCATTGTCTCGGGCGTGCTGTTCGATGCCACGGGCTCCTTTGCGAGCACCTGGATTGTGTGCCTGGCGTGCTCCGTGGTCATGCTCGTGTTTCTGCTGGCATCCGAGCCCATCGCCGCTAAGCTGCGCGCGAGCGTGGCGGGGGAGTAGACGTCCGTCGCTCTTTTCTGTTCGCCCCGTTCTGCCCGTGGCCGCCTTGGAAGCCGAATGGATGCTCGTACCATCATTCGGTTTCCAAGGCGGCCACGGGCCTACGAAATGATCCCTTTTCCTCCGTCCCCAAGGGATCACGTGATCCGAAGGGGACGGAGGAAAAGGGATCGGCTGCCGCGGCGGCGCGTCTGGCCGAACGAGCCCCCATACCCTCGTTCGGTCAGACGCGCCGCCGCGGTTTGTGTTTGTGCCGTATAATGACCATTACCTATGACGCGATACAAAAGAAAGGTGTTTGCCCATGCAGGCACAGAAGGCGGAGGGAACCCGCGACCTTATCGGCGCCGAGATGCGCGCCTGGCAAAAGATGCAGCAGATTGCGGCCGGCGTGTTCGAGCCGTTTGGTTTTAAACCCATCGAGACGCCCGCGATCGAGCAGGTTGACGTGTTTGTCCACGGTATCGGCCAGTCGACCGACGTCGTGCGCAAGGAAATGTTCCGCGTGTTCAGCGGTGCCAACCTGGAGCGCGTCTTTGCTGAGGGCACCGACACCAAGCTCAAGCCCAAGCAGCGCCTGGCACTTCGCCCCGAGGGCACGGCCGGCGTGGTGCGCGCCGTCGTCGAGAACAATCTGGTGCCCCAGGGCTCCACGCCGTTTAAGGCTTACTACGCCGAGGCCATGTTCCGCGGCGAGCGTCCCCAGAAGGGCCGCTTGCGTCAGTTCCATCAGGTGGGCATTGAGTGGCTCGGCGCTCCCGATCCGGCGGCAGACGCCGAGTGCATCATCATGCTCATGGAGTTCTACAAGCGCCTGGGCTTCGACCTTTCCAAGCTCCGCCTGCTCATCAACTCGATGGGCGATGCCCAGTGCCGTCCGGCCTATCGCGAGCAGGTCAAGCAGTTCATCCTCGATCACGCCGACGAGATGTGCGACGAGTGCCGCGAGCGCGCCGAGCTCAACCCGCTGCGTGCCTTCGACTGCAAGAACGACCACTGCCGCGAGATCATGGCCGAGGCTCCGCTGATGGGTGACAACCTGTGCGACGAGTGCCGCGAGCACTACGAGCAGGTCAAGCGCTATCTGGATGCCGCCGGTATCGAGTATGTCGAGGATCCCACCCTGGTGCGCGGTCTGGACTACTACACCCGTACCGTCTTTGAGGTCGAGGCCCCCGGTGCCGGCGTCGGCTCCATCGGTGGCGGCGGCCGCTACGATGGCCTGGTCGAGCTCGAGGGTGGCAAGCCCACGGCGGGCGTCGGTTTTGCCGTCGGTTTTGAGCGCGCCCTGCTGGCCCTGCAGGCCTTTGGCAGCGATTTGGGTGCCGATGAGGCCCCGTGCGTCTATGTCGCCAACGCCGGCAAGGAGCTGCGCCAGAACGTCTTTGCCATCACGCAGGAGCTTCGCGCCGCAGGTATCGTGACCGAGGCCGACTATCAGGGCCGTTCGCTCAAGGCTCAGTTTAAGCAGGCCGATAAGGTGGGCGCCAAGCTCATCTTGGTCCTGGGCGGCGACGAGCTTGCCGCTGGCAAGGTCAAGGTGCGCGACATGGAGAGCCATGACGAGGTACTGGTCGATCTGGCCAACGTGGTCGAGGCGGTTCGCGAGCGCCTGTAGCGCATCTTTTTGAGCTGCGGGCCTGCTAACGTGCCCTGCTCATGGAGAGCGATTGTTACGGGGGTGTTTCGCTTTTATGCGGAATGCCCCCGTTTACGTATGCCGTCCACCGAGAAATACGACCATTTAGGGCAAAAACCCTTGCAATGCAGAAAATACTTTTGTGTGGTAAAGCGCAATCAGTGTCGAAAGTATTTCGCAAGCGCCTATAATGAATACCGCATGTTACGTGCATAGAAGGAGGAATGGGAGGAAACGTGGCTGAGAACCTAAGCAACCAGTCTGTACCCGAAGCCGCGGCGCGCGTCGCTGCCGTGGTCAACCGCCTCGTTAACCGAATCGGCTCGAATGCCGAGTCCAGGGAGCGTCTCGCCGAGATCGAGATCCCCGAGGAGCTGCGCGACAATCTGGCGTTGTTCCTGCGCCTGGAGCGTCGTGTGCTTAGCGAGTATGATCCTGAGATCGCGGACCTGTTCGACAAGATCCTGTCGGCCGAGATTGTGGCCAATGCCGGTAACCCCGGTACCCGCGCTGCCGACGAGGCCGTCGACGAGCAGGGCGTGCCCACCGCCGACGAGCCCACTGCCGTGGCATTTCGTGAGGTCGTCGATCTGATCGACAGCCTGCCGCTCGATAAGCAGCAGGTCATTGTCCGCGCCTTTACGAGCTTCTTCCACCTGGCAAACCTGTCGGAGGAGAACTACCGCGTGGCGCAGCTGCGCGAGCGCGAGGCCGGTGCGTCGACCGATACCGAGGTCGATCCCGCCAACGAGCTCACCGTCGCCTATCACCAGCTGGTGAATGAGCTGGGCGTCGAGGGCGCCAACGAGCTGCTCGGCAAGCTTGAGTTCCACCCCGTCTTTACCGCGCATCCCACTGAGGCCCGTCGTAAGGCCGTCGAGGGCAAGATTCGCCGTATCTCCAACCTGCTGGAGGAGCGTCCGCGTCTGGGCGGCTCCGACCTGGTGGAGAACGAGCGCCATATGCTGCAGGAGATCGACGCCCTGGTGCGTACGAGCCCCATCGCGCTCAAGAAGCCCACGCCGGTCGAGGAAGCCGATACCATCATCGACATCTTCGATAACACGCTGTTCGACGTCATCCCCGTTATCTATCGTCGTTTTGACGATTGGGTGCTGGGCGACAAGGCCGGTACCGTGCCGCCGCTGTGCCCGGCGTTCTTCCATCCCGGCAGCTGGATCGGTTCCGACCGCGACGGTAACCCCAACGTCACTGCCAAGGTGAGCCGTGAGGTCGCCGCCAAGTACTTTACGCACATGGTGCTCAAGCTCGAGGACAAGTGCCGCCGCATCGGCCGCAACCTCACGCTCGAGGCCACCTACAGCAAGCCTTCTGCCGAGCTCATTAACCTGTGGAACCATCAGGTCGAGATGAGCCCTCGTTACACGGCCCGCGCCGAGCTGATCTCCGAGCACGAGCCTCATCGCGCCGTCATGCTCGTCATGGCCGACCGCCTGAACGCCACCGTGCGTCGTATCACCGACACCATGTACCACAGCGCCGATGAGTTCCTGGAGGACCTGCGCGTCGTCCAGCGCTCGCTGGCCGCCTGCGGAGCCGTCCGTGCTGCTTACGGCCCGGTCCAGACCATCATCTGGCAGGTCGAGTCCTTCGGCTTCCACATGGTCGAGATGGAGTTCCGTCAGCACTCCGTGGTGCACGCCCGCGCCCTTAAGGATATCCACGAGAACGGTATCCATGGCGACCTGCAGCCCATGACGCGCGAGGTCATCGATACCTTCCGTGCTATCGGTTCCATCCAAAAGCGCTACGGCAAGAAGATGGCGCACCGCTACATCATCTCGTTTACCAAGAGCGCCCAGCATGTGGCCGACGTCTTTGAGCTTGCCCACCTGTCCTTCGCACACGAGGAGGACGTTCCCGAGCTCGACGTGATCCCGCTGTTCGAGCAGCTCGAGGACCTCGAGGGCTGCGTCGACGTACTCGACCAGATGCTTACGCTGCCCGTGGTGCAAAAACGCCTTGCCCAGACCAACCGCCGCATGGAGGTCATGCTGGGCTATTCCGACTCCTCTAAGGATGCCGGTCCTACCACGGCCATGCTCGCGCTGCATTCTGCGCAGGAGCGCATCGCCAAGTGGGCCGAGAAGAACGATATCGACCTGGTGCTTATGCACGGTCGCGGCGGTGCCGTGGGCCGTGGCGGCGGCCCGGCCAACAAGGCCGTGCTGGCGCAGCCCAAGGGTTCGGTCAACTGCTTCTTTAAGCTCACCGAGCAGGGCGAGGTCATCTTTGCCCGTTACGGCAACCGCACGCTGGCTCAGCGCCATGTTGAGTCCGTTGCCGCCGCAACGCTTTTGCAGTCGGCCCCGAGTGTCGAGAAGACCAACACCGAGACCACTCAGAAGTTCTGGGATATGGCCGAGAAGCTCAACGCCGCAAGCCACGAGCGCTATCTGGACCTGCTGAACACCGAGGACTTTACGCCGTGGTTCTCGACTGTGACGCCGCTGACCGAGGTCGGTCTGCTGCCGATTGGCTCGCGTCCTGCCAAGCGCGGTCTGGGCGCCAAGTCGCTCGACGACCTGCGTACCATTCCGTGGATCTTCAGCTGGAGCCAGGCGCGCATCAATCTGGCCGCTTGGTATGGCCTGGGCACCGCCTGCGAGCAGCTGGGCGATCTTGACCAGCTCAAGGCTGCCTACCAGGAGTGGCCGTTCTTCCGCACCTTTATCGACAACATCGAGATGTCGATCGCTAAGACCGACCAGCGCATCGCCAAGATGTATCTGCACCTGGGCGATCGCCAAGATCTGTCCGAGAAGGTCTTCACCGAGATGCAACTCACGCGTAAGTGGGTCCTTGCCATCGTCGGCGATGAGTGGCCGCTGCAGCGCCGTCGCGTGCTCGGCTGCGCCGTTCGCGTGCGCAACCCCTATGTCGACGCCCTGTCCATCGCTCAGGTCCGCGCCCTTCGCGAGGTGCGTATGAACCAGGACGAGATGGCCGAGGAGAAGAAGGCCGAGTACATGAGCCTGATTCTTTCGACTGTGACCGGCGTCTCGGCAGGATTGCAGAACACGGGGTAATCGATAGCCCTGTAGTCGTCCGGGCCCGCCATCAGTTTGCTTTTAGGCACGTCCTCGGACATGCAAGAAGCCCTCGCTGCGCACTTCGTGCGGCGAGGGCTTCTTGCGTCCTGACGCTCCTATTTGGCAAGGTGTTTTTTAGAATCCATTTTGCG
>CABSMV010000006.1 GCA_902478935.1 uncultured Collinsella sp.
GAGCGTCACCTGGTAGGTAGCCAGGTTAATCTCGAGGTTGTCGATGTTGAGCACATCGTCGGCGGCGACGGTCTCCTCCTCGCCCATCAGACGCTGCGCGCGAGCCTTGAGTTCGTTGGGCGTTGCCGTGGGGCATACAAAGTCGGCATGCGCGTGATTGGGCAGGCGCAGGGTGCCGAGCGCCTCGTCATCGACAATCACCAGCATGGGGACACCGCCGCGATCGTCAAGCCACTTGGCAATCTGATCGATGCGGTCGCTGCGGATGCCATCGGAGTCGAGAATCAGCAGGTCAAAGTCGTGCGCCGCAGTCGGCGAATCGGGGGTTGCCAGGCTCACCTCGACACCCAGGGTGGTCGTCAGGCTACGGGCAAACTCGTGGAAGCGCGTCGTGCGCGCCATGAACAGGGCACTCTTTTCGGACATATCGGCCTCCAAGGAAATGAGCTCAATCGTACTGGAACAAGCCAGCGCGATTAGGAGTTCGCCAGATAATGCTTGATCTCCCACTCGGTGATCGTGGACTCAAACTTATGCCACTCGTTACGCTTCTTTTTGAGGAAGAAGCTGTGAATGTGCTCGCCGAGGGCATCCTTCATAAACTGCGAGTCCTCAAAGACGTCGAGCGCCTCTTTGAGCGAGCGCGGCAGCGGCGTGTAGCCGGCCTCAAGCATCTGACGGTCGGTGAGCTTGAGCGTCTCGGCCGTGGCCTCGGGCGGGAGCTCCAGCTTGCGCTCGATACCGTCCAGACCAGCCGCCAGCGTGACGGCGTTGACCAGGTACGGGTTGGCCATGGGGTCGGGACTGCGCAGCTCGATGCGCGTGGACAGCTGCTTGCCGGGCTTGTAGACCGGGATGCGGACCATGCTCGCACGATTGCGCAGGCCCCACGTGGCATACTGCGGCACGGAGTCGCCACCCGTGGTGATGCGTTTGTACGAGTTGACCGTGGGGTTGGTGATGGCGCTGATCTCGCGCGCGTGTGCCAGGATGCCGGCCATGTAGTGCTTGGCGATATCGGAGAGGTGGTACCTCTCGTCGTCCTCGCCCCAAAAGACGTTGTTGCCGTCGTGGTCGAACAGCGACTGATGCAAAAACATGGCGCTGCCGTCCTCGCCCGCCAACGGCTTGGGCATAAAAGAGGCGTGGCAACCGCTCTCGTAGGCCTGCTGCTTAATGATGAGTTTGGCCGTGGTGATGGCGTCGGACATGCTCAAGGCCTCGGCGTGGCGCAGGCTCATGCCGTGCTGCGAGCGGCCGGCGGCATGGAAGGTGTACTCCACGGGCACGGACATCTTCTCGAGCGTGAGGACCGTGTTGCGGCGCAGGTCGCGGGCGGCATCGCTCACCGAAAGATCGAAGTAGCCCACGTTGTCGAGCGGCTCGGGCGTGTGCTCGTCGGGGAAGTAGTAATACTCCAGCTCGGCACCCACGTTAAGCAGATAGCCAGCCTTCTCGGCCTTATAGAACATGCGGCGCAGGGCATCGCGCGGGTCGCCGGCAAACGGCTTGCGATCGGGAGTGCACACGTCGCAGAACACGCGGGCGACGCCGTTATGGCTCGGACGCCATGGCAGAATCTGGAAGGTCGAAGCATCGGGGAATGCGAGCATGTCGGCTTCCTCGGGCGTGGCAAAGCCCTCGATGGCGGAGCCGTCAAAGCCAATACCCTCCTCAAAAGCGACCTCGAGGTCCTCGGGGCTAATGGCAAAGTTCTTGAGGCGGCCGAGAATGTCGACAAACCACAGACGCACAAAGCGGATGTCACGCTGCTCTACGGAGCGGAGTACGTAATCGATGTTCTGCTGGTTCATGTCGCTCCCCTTTCTTTCGGGCGGGTTTCGACTGGTCTATATCGCAGATACTATCGCAGAAAAATGTTTCCGCAGGGTTAAAGCGTATCAAGCGCTCAAAAAACGTGTGCGAACAGGCCGTTGCGAACGAGCGGTTAGCGCGAGGTTGATGCGCGATGTTCGATGTGGCCGGGAATCTCGATGCGTTTGGGCGCCAGCTTTGCGGCCTCGCCCACCGTGGTGGTAACGACATCGATGCGCTCGGACAGGCGCTCGACCACGCGCTCGGCAATTGTAAGGGTGTCCTGCGCGGCCGTTGTCACACCGCCAAAGAGCACGTGGTTCCAGGGGTAGTCGTCAAACGTCGCGATTTTGAGCCCCGCCGGCAGCGAGGGACCAAGCTGCGCCAGCGCCTCGGTCAGACGCAGGAAAACCAGGCCGTTGACGGCGATAAGGCCGAGCCTTTTGCCCGCGTAGTCGCGGATGGTCTTGTCCAAACGGCCAACGCCCGTGGCGCCACCGTCGGCCAGGGTGACGACCTCGCCCGCAAGGCCGCGGCGCGAAAGCTCGTCGGCAAAGGCCTCGGCGCGCTCTCGACGCACGGGGCTATCGTCGCTTGCCTCGGTGAGCAGGCACAGACGCTCGCTGCCCGCAGCTGCCAAGGCGTCTACCAAGCCGGCGACCAGCTCACGGTTGTTAGATGTCACCAGGTCAACACCGCCGTCGGCAACGTCGCGGTCGAGCAGCACGACGGGCAGACGTCCCGCTGCCGCGGCGATCGCCTCGTCATTGCCTCCGCAGGTGTTGACGACCAGGCCGTCCACGCCGGCATCGATAAGTCTGGTGAGCGACTCCGCTTCCTTAGCGGGGTCGTTGCCGCTAATGGCCGTCATGAGCGAGCAGCCGCGCGCCGCGGCGCTGGCGGAAAGGCCCTCGAGCATGGCGCTCGAGAACGGGTTGGCGATATCAGCCAGAATCACACCGATGAGGTTCGTACGCGAGCTGCGCAGATTGCGCGCGGCGGCACGTGGGCGATAGCCGGTGCGCTCGATAACTGCCGCGATGCGAGCACGGGTCTCCTCGGTCATTTGCCCGGGGCGGTTGTTGAGATAGCGCGAGACCGTGGCCGGGCTCACGCCCGCCTCGGCGGCAATGTCCTTGATTCTCATCTGCGCCATAGCGCACCCCGTTTCCCAATGTCGGCAGTCTGAGCCATTTTAGGCATTTTTTAAAAATCTCGGTTGCAAAACGCTGTAGGTGAGTATACTACAACTCGAAACGAAACCGATTTCGTAAACCGATTTCGGCGAGCGTTGGCACGCAGGTGCAAAGACGCACCCTACCGTCTTGGCACCTGCGTGCCAACGCCATATCAAAGGTGTACGCACGAGTAAAAGGAGCTGCGCGACCATGGGTAAAACGGTTCTTACCTTCGGCGAGATCATGATGAGACTCTCACCCAAAGACCACCTGCGTATTGAGCAGGCAACCGAGTTTGACGTCCGCTACGGCGGCGCCGAGGCCAACACTGCGCTTTCCCTGGCCTACCAGGGCGACAAGGCCGCTTACGTCTCCGTTGTCCCGGCCAACCGTCTGGGCGAGTGCGCCCTGCGTTCGCTGAAGGCCTACGGCGTCGACACCACGCGCGTCGTGCGCCAGGGCGACCGTCTTGGCTCCTATGTGTTTGAGGTCGGCGCCTCGCAGCGCGGTAACGGTTGCGTCTACGACCGCAAGTACTCTGCCATCAACATGGCCAAGCGCGACGTCTTTAACTGGGACGAGATCCTCAAGGGCATCGATGTCTTCTATTTCTCCGGCGTGACCCCCGCCGTCTCCGATGAGATGGCTGCCGCCTGCAAGGATGCCCTCGCCGCCTGCCGCGCCAAGGGCATCACGACCGTGTGCGACGTGAACTATCGCGGCAAGATGTGGTCGCCCGAGAAGTCGCAGGCCACCATGAAGGAGCTCCTGCCGCTCGTCGACATCTGCATCGCCAACGACGAGGACGCACCCGCCGGCCTCGGCATGACCTGCGTCTCCGGCTCCCTTGCCCACGGCATCGAGGAGCGCGACACCTACGTCGAGATGGCCCGTCAGATTTGCGCCGAGTACGGCTGCAAGAAGGTCGCTTCGGTCGTCCGCAACATCTCCTGCGTCGAGCGCTCCATCTGGATGGGCATGCTCTATGACGCCGAGAGCGGCGAGCACTGGTTCTCCCCTGCTCACGATGTGCACGTGCTTGAGGGTGTTGCCGCCGGCGACGCTTTCAACGCCGGCCTGGTCCACGCCCTCATCAACGACTTCGATCCGCAGGCTGCCGTCAACTACGCGATTGCGGCTTCGATCCTCAAGCTCACCATCAAGGGCGACTCCAACTTGGTGACCGCAGACGAGATCGCAGCCGTAGCATCAGCCGCCGACGGTGGCACCCGCGTCGCGCGCTAGTCCGTCTCCATTCCGCGGGCCGCAGCTTTCCAATCCCATACCCCTGCGGCCCGCTCCCCGATTCCTCCGGTCGGGCAAAACCACCAGTCCCATTCCGGTTTTGTCTGGCATTTCCTACATGACTGGTCGTGCAGCCGGTTTTGGAATTGCTTGTGACCCCAAGCAGTGCCTCCGATAACCAATCCAAAATCGGCTCCTGACCAGCACATTTGGTAATCACGCGCCCATGCGCGCCACGCATCGAAAGGAACATCATGTTCGATCAGTTCTACACCACGCTTGAGTCCCTGGGCATCGTGCCGGTCGTTGTGCTCGACAAGGTCGAGGACGCCGCCCCGCTCGCCCACGCTCTTATGGCAGCTGGCATGAAGTCCGCCGAGGTCACCTTCCGCACCGCCTGCGCCGCCGAGTGCATCGCCGCTATGGCCGAGGCCGAGCCCGAGATGTGCGTTGGCGCCGGCACTGTCCTGACCGTCGAGCAGGTTGAGCAGGCCCGCGCAGCCGGTGCCAAGTTCATCGTCTCCCCGGGTTACAACGAGGACGTCGTGAAGCACTGCATCGACATCGACCTGCCCGTCCTTCCCGGCACCGTGACCCCCTCCGAGGTCACCGCAGTCGAGAACCTGGGCCTCAAGGTCACCAAGTTCTTCCCCGCGTCCCAGTATGGCGGCCTGAACACCATCAAGGCCCTCGCCGCTCCGTTTGTCGGTCACCGCTTTATGCCTACCGGCGGCGTGAGCACCGCCAACGTCGAGGAGTACCTGAGCTCCTCCGCCATCATCGCCTGCGGTGGCACCTGGATGGTCAAGCCGGCCCTGTTTGCCGACGGCGACTTCTCCAAGGTCGAGCAGATCGCCCACGAGGCCATGGACGTCGTCAAGAAGGTCCGCGGCTAGGTTTAGCTCTCTATCGTGAAAGGGGGCGTGCCCTAAACCTCGCCCCCTTTCTTTTAAAGCGGCTCGGAAGCGCGCCGTTTCCGTCACGAACAAGAACCAAAACCGTCTTGTATGCTGATAGAACGTGACGGAAGCGACACGCCCCCGAGCCGCTTTGCATAATCGGCTGGCAGTCGCGCTCAACTGAGCCACTTCGGTAAAAGCCGAGTCATCAAAACAGCTGCGGCGCCGTCTGGAGGAATGGACCCTTGCTTCTGGTCTTTTCCTCCAGGCGGTGCCGCAGCTTTGTGCCCCGGTTACGCCCCAACGCAGTTGCGGTGAAATAGGGACTGTTTGCGCCACCTAGGCCGCAAAACAGTCCCTATTTCACCGCAACTTATATGGGGATTGATTAGATGAACGAGTCTTTGGACAGCTCAAAATAGTCGGGATGCAAGGCGATAACCGGACCCTGCTCCTCGGGCATCAGGTGCAAGTGCGTCTCTGCCAGATAACTCGCCGCATCGGTATCGCCCCTCTTAATGGCCTCGAGAATCCGGCGATGCTGCCGACGAATCGGCTCCCAATCCAGATCCTGCGACACCATACGCAACCAGTTGTATCGCTCAAAATGCGTGTTGACGCTCTTCATCCAATCCCACAACATGTGACGGCCGGCAATCACGAAACACGTCTCATGGAACAGGTTATCCAGGTCGAAAAAGCGACGCGTTTCGCTATGGTCGAGCGACTCGGACTCGGCAAGAATCTGCTCAAGCCGATGCTTTTGCTCGGGCGAGGCGGCCGAACAGCATTTAATAAGCACGCTTCTCTCGAGTTTCTCGCGCAAGAAACAAGCATTCTCGGCGCGTTCCATGCTGATCTTAGAAACGTAGGTGCCGCTTTTGGGACGCGTTTCCACCAGCTCCTGCTCGCGCAGGCGCACAAAGGACTCGCGAATGGGCGTGCGCCCGATTCCCGTCTCCTTTTCCAGACCAATCGCCGAAAGACGCGTGCCGGGCCTGAGCTCGGCATAGATGATCTTGGAGCGCAATGCGTTGTACGCCTGGTCTTGCAGGCTCTGATAATGCTGGTGCTGTTCCATAAAGCCCTCGGATAAGTCCTCGGTTAGTCGAATACCACCATGCAATACTATCGCATCCCCAGCCCCCTCATAAGTTGCGGTGGAATAGTTCCTGTTCAAGGCCTTCAGCAGCAAAAACAGGAACTATTCCACCGCAACTACAGCCAACGAGTTGTTGCGATTAGGTGAACGTTCACCTTTTTATTGTTTTTCTCTTCGCAAATAAAATCCCGTGCGTATACTTAGGCTCAAACGAAACCGATTTCGTTGAGCGTGGGCAATAGGATGCTAAGACACACCCTACCATCTTGGCATCTTATCGCCCACGCAATGCCATTTGCTTTCTTCCCGTCTCGTTGGACCTTTAGTCCCATTCCGGCACAGCGAGACACTTCCTAGACGACTGACCGTGGGGCCGGCTTTTCTGCTTTTGCAGCAGTGCCTCCGATAACCCTCTTTTGCCGGCCCGGGTCAGCTTTTTCACACAACCGAAAGGACGGGTAGCAACATGCGACCGCTCATCATCATGCATGGCGAGAACATCGACTGGTGCCATACCGTCATCAGAATGCTGATGTATCTGGTGGGCGTTGCAGTACTGGCACTCGGTATGAGTCTCCAGACGGCATCCGGCCTGGGCGTCGCCGCGCTCACGTGCTTTGCCACAACCCTATCCATGCTCACTGGCAAGACGCTCGGCTTTTGGATCACCGCAACCTACGTCGCCTACATCGTGGCGCAATTAGCCATCTTGCGAAGCGAGTTCCAGCCGCGCATCCTGCTCGAGTTGTTCTTCTCAACGCTGATTGGCGGCTTGACCGACCTCTTCATGGCGGTCAACCCACTGCATCCCACGGCACTCCCCACACAGATTGCGACCATGCTGCTCTCCCTCGCTGTCACCGCATTTGGCGTAAGTCTCGTCGTCAACATGGGCGTTGTCCCCAACGCGCCCGACGGCTTGGTGCAAGTCATTGCCGAAAAGCTTAAACGCCGCTTTGGTGACGTAAAAGTCGTGTTTGACTGCTCACATGTCGCCGCCTCGCTCGCGTTGTCGCTGATCTTTATGTACAACCTGGGCGGCTTTGGCGTCACGACCGCCATCTCGGCACTGTTCCTGGGCCATGTCATCAACGTCGCCAACAAGCTGTTCGCCCAGCGCTTTATCCGCGCGGCATTCGGAAAATAGCACCACCGTAAGAACCCGCGAACAGCGCTATACGTTGCTATATCTCACTATACTTTGCTATATCTTGCTATACTTTGCTATATCTTGCTATATCTTGAGCAAAGGTGGCTCACATGCAAACAAACCCTTTTAAGCCCACAGCAGGTAAAACACCTCCCACGATTATCGGCCGCGAAGATGTACTCGAAGAATTCAATGAAGGCCTCGTCAACGGGCCTGGTGCCCCGGGGCGCCTAATGCGCATAGCCGGCGTCCGTGGAACAGGCAAGACGGTCCTCCTTGACGAGTGCTCACGTTTGGCGCAAAGCCGTGGCTGGACGGTCATAAAAGAGGTCGCAACCGAGGGACTTTGCCAACGCATTCTCGAACAGCTGCAGCCCAAATTCCAGGCCAAACACGCCAGATTTGAGCCCACCGTAGCTGGCATATCCATCGGCAGCATAGACATTGAGCGAATCGGTCCATCGCTACGCGACGCCATGAGACAGACAATATCCAAGAATGAAAATGGCCTGCTCATCACTCTCGACGAGGTTCAAGACGCAGAGCTCGATGAGGTCCGAACGCTCTCCATTGCGATTCAGCAGGTTATCGACGAAGACCTTGATATCGCCTTTGTTTTTGCGGGGCTGCCTTCGATGATTGAAAGCATCATCAACGGAAAGACACTTACGTTTTTGCGCCGTGCCCTCCCCTTTGACCTGAAGGCTGTGGCAGTAACCGAAGTGTCGTACTCCCTCGAGGAAACCATTGAAGCGTCTGGCATGGAGTTGCAGCCAGGTATCGCCGGCCAACTTGCCGAGGCAACGCAAGGTTATCCTTTCATGATCCAACTCGTTGGATACTACGCATGGCAGTTGGCAAGACGCGCACATACACCGATTATTGGAGAAGAAGAAGCCGAGCGTGGCATTGCAACGGCACGCGAACGCTTCTGCGCCATGGTGATTGAGCCCGCGCTGCGGCGCATTCCGCCCACGTGCATCGCTTATCTGCTGAGCATGGCGTCTTTGGGGCAGACGAGCTCGACCAGCATGGTTGCCGATGCCCTAAACAAAACGCCTCAACAGGTGAGTTCCGTCCGCAGCCGCCTGTTAAGAGAATCGATTATCGAGGCTCCCTCGTACGGCAAGGTCTCATTTGCCATCCCCTACATGCGCGACTACCTCTACGAGCACAAAGCCGAACTGGAAGTTGAACTGTAGAAACGGCAACTGCCCTGCAAGACGAAAACCGTTTTCGTGCGGATTTATAGCAGACGCAAACGGTTTTCGTCTTGATTTGCGTACGGAATTAAGACGTAAATTGCGCTTTCGTACGTTTTTTCCCTAGACGCAACGTGCTTTCGTCCGACGATACGTCTGCAATCCAGACGAAAAGAACCCCGAGCTCACGTGAGCTCGGGGCCTTTCGCGCCGCACATCTATGAGAGGAGAAATTTGTTGCGCCCGGGCGCTACTCCATGTAGCCACCCTGAATGGCGGAAACTGCATGCTCGGTAAAGAACTTGAGCGTGCCGGAGGTATAGCGATTAGCCTTGGGCTTCCAAGCGGCTCGGCGCTCGGCCAGGACGGCGTCGACCTCGGCCGGCTCCATCTCCTTACCGGCGATGCCCACGATGGACAGCAAGCGCTCGGGGATGTTGATCCGGATAAGGTCACCCTCCTCGATCAGGGCAATCGGGCCGCCCACGGCAGCCTCGGGCGAAACGTGACCGATAGCCGGACCCTTGGAGGCGCCAGAGAAGCGGCCGTCAGTGATCAGGGCAATGCTCGCGCCCAGCTCGGGGTCGCTGGCGATAGCCTCGGTGGTGTAGAACATCTCGGGCATGCCGGAGCCCTTGGGGCCCTCATAACGAATGATGACGGCGTCGCCGGGCTTGACCTCGTGCGTCAGGACGGCGTGGATAGCGTCCTCCTCGCAGTCGAACGGACGCGCCTTAAGCGTGGCCTGGAACATCTCGCGCGGAACAACCGTGTGCTTGACGACGGCGCCCTCGGGAGCAAGGTTGCCGTGGAGGATGGCGATGGAGCCGTCGGTACCAAAGGCCTGGTCAAACGGGCGAATGATGTCCTCGCGCTTGAGGTTCCACTTCTCCAGGTAGCGGCCGCACTTCTCGTAGTAACCGTTGTTCTTAAGGTCCTCGAGGTTTTCGCCGAGGGTCTTGCCGGTGACGGTCATGACATCGAGGTGGAGCATCGACTTGATCTCCTCCATGATGCGCGGCACGCCGCCCGCATAGTAGAAGAACTGCGCCGGCCACTCACCTGCGGGGCGAACGTTGAGCAGGTAGTGGGCGCCACGGTGCAGGCGATCGAAGTCGTCGGCGGACATCTCGATGCCAAACTCGCGGGCAATCGCGGGGATATGCAGCAGCGAGTTGGTGGAGCCCGAAATGGCACCGTGGACCATAATGAGGTTCTCGAAGGACTCCTTGGTCACGATGTCGCGCGGGCACAGGTTGTGTTCGGAGAGCCACACGGACTGACGGCCGGCCTCGCGCGCAAACTCACGCAGATCGGAGCTGGTTGCGGGCAGCAGGGCCGTGCCGGGGAGCATAAGGCCCAGGGACTCGGCGGTAACCTGCATGGTCGACGCGGTGCCCATAAACGAGCAGGCACCGCAGCTGGGGCATGCGTTGTGCTTGGCAAACTCAAGCTCCTCGCGGGAGATCTCGCCGCGCTCGTAGCGGGCAGAAATCGCGCCGAGCTGTTCCAGGGTCAACAAATCGGGACCGGCATCCATGACACCGCCGGTAACGACGATGGAGGGGATGTTGATGCGGCCCATGGCCATGAGGTTCGCAGGCAGGCCCTTATCGCAGCTGGCGACAAAGACACCGGCGTCGAACGGGGTGGCCTTGGCATGGATCTCGATCATGTTGGCGATCATGTCGCGGCTGGGCAGCGAGTAGTTGATGCCGTCGTGGCCCTGTGCCTCGCCATCGCAGATATCGGTGCAGAAGTAACGGGCACCGTGACCGCCAGCCTCGGCAACGCCAGCACGGACCTCCTCGACCAGCTCAAACAGGCCGGCAGAACCCGGGTGCGAGTCGCCGAACGTCGACTCGATAATGACCTGCGGCTTGTCCAGATCCTCGATGGACCAGCCAGAGCCCAGACGCAGCGGGTCCATCTCGGGGCTGATGGTGCGAAACTTGCCGGAACGCGGCTGCAGCTTGGCAACCAGGTCGGCTGCCTCCTGCTGAATCTGTGCCTTGGTCTTCTCGTCCATGATGCTCTCCTCTTTTGATTTGAACGGTTGTACCAATCGTTGGTTAATGAATCAGGTGTAAATGGGTACCGAGCGATGCACTCGGCAAAAGATGCTTAGCTACGCGAACTAGTCGAAGAACGAAATCACCAGGGCGCAGGCAAGACCCGAAAGGCCGATGAGCGTCTCCATAATGGTCCAGGACTTGAGGGTGGTTTTCTCGTCAATCTCCAGGAACGAGGAGCACATCCAAAAACCGGCATCGTTGACGTGCGAGAGGGCCGTGGCACCGCCGCAGATGGCAAGACAGATAGCGGCACGCATGAGCACCGAAGCACCGGCAACCGCGGGCATGGCGGCCATAATGCCCGACGCCATGGTCATAGCGACGATGGAGCTGCCGACAGAGGCACGCACCATGACGGCAATCAAAAAGGCAACGACCACCAAAGGCAGCGGTGAGGCCTCGAGCATAGGGCCGATAACCTGGCCCAAGCCGCAGTCTTGCAGCATCCAGCGAATGACGCCGCCACAGGCGATAACCAGCAAGATCATGCCGACGGGCTTAAGAGAGCGGTCGAGCAGGGCCTTGAGCTCGGCGCCGGAGTAGCCGCGCCGCGCGCCCAGCAGATACATCGCGACGAGCGTGGCGAGCGTCAAAGCGACGAACGGCTTGCCCAGGAAGGCGAGAATCGAGGCGAGCTCGGCGGGCATGGGGATATAAGAAGACAGCGTGCCCAGCAAAATCAGACAAAGCGGCGTGAGCACGATGGCAAGCACCATGCCAAAGGAGGGAAGCTCCTTTTCGTCGCTCGCACCCTCGGCAGAGGTAAAGTGCTCCGGAACATCGGTAAAAATGCGACCGCCCACGTTGCGACCCCAGATGACGCCGGCGATCGCCATGGCGATGAAGGCGGTAGGGATACCGACAAGAATCATGGTGCCCAGGTCGACACCGAGCGTGCCGGCGACCAGAACCGAACCGGCCGATGGCGGCACAAACGCATAGCCAGCGGCAAGTCCTGCGAGCAGCGCGATGCCGTAGTAGAGCGTCGACTTTTTGGTCTGCGATGCCACGCTAAACGCAAGCGGAATCAAAACGACTACGCCCGCCTCAAAGAACACCGTAGTGCCGATAACCAGACCGGTAATGCCCAGCGCCCAGCTGGAATGACCCTGCCCAAAGGTATCGATGAAGGTCTGGGCGATCTTCTTGGCGCCGCCGCTCTCCTCAAGAATCTGGCCAAACATCGAGCCGAGGCCAATGAGCAGGGCGATGTTTTGCAGCGTGGTTCCCACGCCCTTGGTGACAGTGTCCGCCACCAGGTCGAGCGGCATACCGGCGCCGATGCCGATCGCGAGCGCCGAGACCATCATCGAAAGCACGGGATGCAGCTTGAACTTAATGATGAGCGCAAGCAGCAGCGCGATGCCCACGATAGCGGCGATGACCAGCCTGGTGGGGTCGGCCATAAACGTTGGGTCTGACATCTTTCCTCCAATTCATCAGACCTTTTGAATTCGCCTGATGACTATAGCGTGTTTTGGAAAGGTCTGATGTTTCATTTTGGAATTTGTTCGAAATACATCTGATGTATTTGGTAAACGGTCGTATTTGCGCTGCGAACGGTACATCTAAGCCGCCCGACTCAAATCCAGCGGCCAATATCGTATCCGTGGTGCGCTAAAATAGCTCAGATGAATTTTGTAATGAAAGGTATAGCTATGGCCCGCGCCGAATCGGGACTCCCCGAGCAAATATCGGAGAAAATCATTCAATTAATTCTGGATGAACACCTTGAGCAAGGCGATCGCCTGCCCAAGGAAACCGTGCTGGTCGAGCGCTTGGGCGCCGGCAGGAGCACCGTGCGCGAGGCCATGAAGTTGCTGCAGTCGCGCAATATCGTGCGCATTAAGCAGGGTTCGGGCACCTATGTGGCGTCAAACCCCGGCGTTGCCGACGACCCGCTGGGCTTTACCTTTATCGACGACAAGCAGCGTCTGGCGCGCGACCTACTCGAGGTGCGCTTTATGATCGAGCCGCAGATTGCACGCATGGCAGCCGAGCACGCAACCAACGACCAGGTCGTCTGTATCAAAGAGCTCTGCGACGAATCCGAGCGCCTGGCCGAGGCCGGTGAGGATTACTCCGCCGCCGACACCGCGTTCCACAATGCCATTGCCGAGAGCTCCGGAAACCTCGTCGTTCCCCGCCTGATGGGCGTGCTCAAGGCATCCGTCCCCCTCTTTATCGACGTGACCGGCAAAAAGCTCGTCGAGGAAACTATCCGCACGCACCGCGATGTGGCCGACGCCATCGCCTCGCGCAATCCCACCGCCGCGCACGACGCGATGTATCTGCACCTGGTGTATAACCGCAACATGATTGCGGAGGGCGCGCAGGAACAGAGCGAATAAACGTCCGCGCGGCAAGGGCGATTTCACCGTTTACCTTTTAAAAGTGAACGTTCACCTGATTTTAGGAGAATCTGACTTTTAATTCCCCCTCTTCACCTATACTGACCTTGTATGAAAAGCAAGACTTATATAGATGAACGTTTCTTTTGAAAGGATCGCTATGTCTGATCTTATGGACAGCTTCCGTCTGGACGGCAAGGTCGCACTGGTGACCGGCGCCACCTACGGCATTGGCATGGCCATTGCCGAGGCGCTCGGAGAGGCCGGCGCCAAGATCGCCTTTAACGCCCGTCACGCCGACAAAGTCGCCGAAGCCGAGAAGCACTACCGTGAGCTGGGCTTTGACGCTCACGGCTATGTTGCCGACGTCACCGACGAGACTGTCGTCGCCGAGCTCATCGCCAAGATCGAGGCCGACTTTGGCACCACGCCCGACATCCTGGTCAACAACGCCGGCGTCATCCAGCGTACCCCGATGCTCGACATGAGCGCCGAGGACTTCCGCCGCGTCGTCGATATTGACCTCAACGCACCGTTTATCGTGTCCAAGGCCTGCCTGCCCGGCATGATCGCCAAGGGCCACGGCAAGATCATCAACATCTGCTCGATGATGAGCGAGCTGGGCCGCGAGACCATCGCCGGCTATGCCGCGGCCAAGGGCGGACTCAAGATGCTCACCAAGAACATCTGCTCGGAGTTTGGCGAGGCCAATATCCAGTGCAACGGCATTGGACCCGGCTACATCGCCACGCCGCAGACCGCACCGCTGCGCGAGACGCAGCCCGACGGCAGCCGCCACCCGTTTGACCAGTTCATCATTGCCAAGACGCCGGCCGCCCGTTGGGGCACGCCCGAGGATCTGAAGGGCCCCGCCGTGTTCTTGGCTTCCGACGCGTCGAACTTCGTCAACGGCCACATCCTCTACGTCGACGGCGGCATCCTCGCATACATTGGAAAGCAGCCTCAATAAGCGTCACCGCAACTGCTCACATCAGGTTTCATCCACTCGTTTTTCATTTGAGTTGCGGTGAGATAAGGATTGGTTTTGGCTTCTATCAGGCAAAACAGTCCGTATTCCACCGCAAGTTAGAAATAGGAAGGTAATTCGCAATGAAAATCGCTCTGATCAATGAGAACTCTCAGAACTCCAAGAACCCCATGATCGAGGCTGCCCTTAAGAAGGTTGTCGAGCCCATGGGCCACACTGTCTTTAACTATGGCATGTATGCCGACGCCGACTCCAAGCCCCTCACCTATGTGCAGAACGGCATCCTGGCCGCCGTGCTGCTCAACTCCGGCGCTGCCGACTACGTCGTGACCGGCTGTGGCACCGGCGAGGGCGCCATGCTCGCCTGCAACTCCTTCCCCGGCGTGCTGTGCGGCCATGTTGCCGACCAGCTCGATGCCTACACCTTTGCCCAGGTCAACGACGGTAACGCTGTCGCCATGCCCTTCGCCCTCAAGAACGGCTGGGGCCAGGAGCTCAACCTCGAGTACACCTTTGAGAAGCTCTTTGGCTTTGGTTCGGGCAACGGCTATCCTGCCGAGCGTGTTGAGCCCGAGCAGCGCAACAAGAAGATCCTCGACGGCGTCCGCGCTGTGACTATGCGTCCGCTCGTCGACGTTCTGGGCGAGATCGATCAGGACCTGGTGAAGGGCGCACTTGCCGGCGAACACTTCCAGGAGTACTTCTTTGCCAACGCAACCGACGAGGCCATCATCGCCAAGGTCAAGGAGATCCTGGGCCTCTAATCGCACGACTCATTGCAGCTAACGCAAGCGGCGGTCGTCCCATGTACGGGACGACCGCCGCTTTTTGCTATCTACCGACTGACGCCGCGGGGATAGGCCTCACATGCACCAAGGGGTTGACTAGAGCTCGCAAGCAACCTTGTAGCCATCGCCGATGGCGTCGCGGATGTTGCCGCACTTGTTGGCATCGCCCAACACGTGGGTGGTAACGCCGGCTGCAGCAAGGTCGTCGGCCAACTTGGTATTGGGACGATAGCCCATGGCAAGTACCAGCGTATCGGCATCGGCGATGGTGTGGATCTCGCCGTCCTTTTCGTAGCTGATGGCATCCTCGGTAATCTCGGTCACCTTGGCCTCGGTCAGCACGTGAACGCCCTTGGAGAGCATGCGCGTGATGAGCACCGCGCGACCGGCGCCGCCCTCGTTGGCGGCGAGCGTCTTGGTCATCTCGATGACGGTGACGTCGCGATTGGCCGGCGACAGATCGTTGACCAACGGGGCCAGGTAGTCGGCCGTCTCGCAACCGACGGTGCCACCGCCCACGATGACAATCTTCTTGCCCGGGAAAGCCTTGCCGCCCAACAGGTCGTCAGACGTCATAACCTGCTTAAAGCCCTGCATGAAGGCCGGAGCGATGGGCTCGGCGCCATAAGCCAGGACGACCTCGTAGCCGGCGTAGTCGCGCTGAATGTCCTCGGCCGAGAGCTCGGTACCAAAGACGCACTTCACGCCCGCCTCGGCCAGGCGACGGTACTGATACTTGATCACGCGGGTGAGTTCCTGCTTTGCTGGCGGAACGGCTGCGATGCGCATCTCACCGCCCGGTTCGTCCTGCTTGTCCACGAGCACCACGTTATGGCCGCGCTTGGCGGCAATGTAGGCTGCCTCCATGCCCGCAGGACCAGCGCCCACAACCAGTACGTTCTTGGCCTCGGCGGCAGGCTCGTAACCGGCCTCGTCGCGCTCAACATCGGGGTTGACGGTGCAGGAGATGCGCTTGCCAAACATAATGCCGTTCAGGCAGCGCAGGCAGCCAATGCAGGGGCGGATGTCGTCGGCGTTGCCGGCAGCGGCTTTGTTGCAGAACTCGGCATCGCACAGATTGGCGCGGCCCATCATGCAGATGTCGGCAGCGCCGTCCTCAATCAGCTCCTCGGCGATCCAGGCCTCGTTGATGCGTCCAACGGTGGCGACGGGAATGTTGACGTGCTTTTTGATCTCGCGCGAGCAGGCGGCATGCGAGGCCTGCTGGGTACCGGCGGCGGGAATTGCGGAGCCGCGCTTGATGGTGGTACCACCCGACACATGAATCATGTCGACGCCGGCCTTCTCCAGGCGACGCGAGACGTAGATCATGTCGTTGAGGGTCAGGCCGCCATCGGTGTACTCGTCGCCCGAGATACGAACGTCGATGATAAAGTCCTTGCCGCAGCGCTCGCGAATCTCGGCGATGACTTCGAGCAGGAAACGCATGCGGGCGTCGAGCGAGCCACCGTACTCGTCGGTGCGCTTGTTGTAGAGCGGAGTCAAAAAGCCGCCGAGCATGCCGTGGGCGTGTGCCGCATGGACCTCGACGCCATCGACACCGGCCTTCTGCATACGCACGGCGGCGTCACCGAACTGATGCGTGAGCTCGTGGATCTCATCGACCGTGATGGGACGCGGTGCCTCGCGGGCGTAAGACGGGCCCACAAAGGACGGAGCGATCAGGCGCGGCGTGCCCGGAATGTTAAAGGCCATATAGGCGGGGTGGAAGAGCTGCGGCATGATCTTGCAGCCATACTCGTGGACGGCCGCGGCGAGCTTTTCCCAGCCAGGGATAAACGTGTCGTCGTAGCAGCACATGTCACCCGGCAGATAGGTATAGGTAGGCTCGACCGTCACGACCTCGGTGATGATGAGGCCCACGCCGCCCTTGGCGCGGGCACGGTAATGATCGACCAAGTCGTCGGTCACATAGCCATGATCGGCCAGGTTGGTGGACACCGGCGGCATAAAGACGCGGTTCTTGACCTCGGTCGTACCGACCTTGATCGGGCTAAAGAGCATTGGATAGGCAGAGGACTCCATACAGGGTTCCTTTCATTTGAGCCGCTCGGCGGCAGTTGCTGACGTACCTATCGTACCAGAAACCGTGCAGCACCCGACCGCACGCGCTCCCCCAGTCTCTGCTCAACCCCCAAAAAGTTGCGGTGGAATACGGAGTAGATAAGGCTTTTGACAGCCAAAACAGTCCGTATTTCACCGCAACTGATGGATGGGATGTGTTAGAGGCCCAGGTAGCTGGTCATGCCTTCGACGGCGAGCTTAGCACCTGCCACGGCATGAACCACGGTGAGCGGGCCGTTAACCACGTCGCCGGCGGCAAAGACGCCAGGTACGGTGGTCATGCCGCGCTCATCGACCGAAAGAAGGCCGCGATAGTCGGTCTCCAAGCCACCCGTCGTAAGCACAAGCTTGTCCTTGGGCACCTGCGAAGCCGCAATCACAACTGTGTCGGCAGACACATGGTCAAGCTCTTCCTCGTAGCCCACCACATTGTTGTCCTCGTCGAAGATAGCCGTCTCGAAGACCGGACCGTTATCGTCGATGGCATAGATCGCCTTGCCGCACACAATCTCGGCACCATCGAGCTCGGTCAGCTCTACCTCGTCATCGATGGCAGAGATATGGCGCGATCGGGCATACACGGTGACCTTGCGAGCGCCCGAGCGCAGGGCCGTGCGGGCAACGTCCATGGCCACATTGCCGGCACCGATGACCGCCACGTTCTGCCCGATCGCCACGCTCGAGGGATCGACCAGGTAATCGATACCAAACAGCACGTTGCCGCGCGACTCGCCGGGAATACCCAACTTGCGAGCTCGCCAGGTACCGGTACCGACAAAGACCGCATCGTAGCCGTCGCGCAGCAGGTCGTCGATATGCAGCGCGCCACCGATGGTGGTCGAGGGGCGCACGCGCACGCCAAGCGAGCACATCACGTGACGGTACTTTTGCACGAGCGCACGGGGCAGGCGGAACTCTGGGATACCGTATTCCAGCACACCGCCGATCTCGGGGCGCTGTTCAAATACCGTGACGGCACAGCCCAGCTGGGCCATCTTAATGGCCACGGTAATACCGGCGGGACCGGAACCGACCACGGCAACCTGTTTGCCACACGACGGCGCGGGCGTCCACTCCTTACGGTCCAAATACGCTGTCGAGATATAGTTCTCGATGCTCGAGAAATGCACGGGTGTGCCCTTGCGGCCCTGGATGCAAGCACCCTCGCACTGGCCCGAATGGTTGCACACCATGGAGCAGACCGCGCTCATGGGATTATTCTGGAACAGCAGCTCGCCCGCCTCTTCTAGACGACGCTGTTTGAACAGGTCGATGACCCGCGGAATAGGCGTCTGAACCGGGCAGCCCTTAATCTGACAGAACGCCCTTTTACAACCTAGGCAACGATTCGCCTCTTCGACAATGTGGATAGCCACGCAACTCCCCTTTTTAATGCAATCCAATGGGGCGACGATAAAGACCCTTCACCGCCGCCCCATACAGGTAATCTCAATCTGCCGACACGGCAAAAGCCAATGCTATAACTCGCGATGCGAAGCCCCGCAGCGAGCGGACATGTGCTCGAGTGTTGCCAGGCAGTCAGCCGCCGTCGCCGGCACGCTGTTCTCGACCACGCAGGGAATCCCAGGGCAGGCGGCAGCCGCCCAGGCCACCACGGGCTCAAAGTCATATCGTCCCGTCTCGCCCACGCCATGACACACCAGGCGCGAACCCGTACCGTCGCACCAACCGGCTTCGTCCTCGTTATCAACGACCTCAAAATCCTTGGCGTGCAGCGCGCGGATCTTACTGCCGCATAAGTAGAGCATGCGCGCGGTGATTTCCTGCGCTTCGTCAACAACACTGAGGTGCAGCAGTGATACCGGGTCATAGATCACGCCGAGCGACGGACTCGAGACGCGCTCTAGCACCTCACGGCAGCGATCCGGCGTGTTGACCGTTTCGTTCCAACCAGGCTCGATCAAAATTTGCCCACCCACGGCCTCGGCCCGATCGCAGACGCGTGCAAGCCCGTCTGCAAACGCATCGAGTGCCTCATCGGTCATGCGGTCGTCAGCAACGCGGTTCTGTGCATTGGGGCGACCGGTCTCGGTACCCACCGGGCATCCGCCGAGCATCTGGGCAAAGTTCAAGCATGCCTCGTACTCGGCAAAGTTATCCATGAGCTGTTGGCGATCGGGCGTCGCCAGATTCTTATAACAGCCGAGCACGGCGACCGAAACGCCCGCCTCGTCGAGCACCGCACGCAAATGGTCGGCAAGCTCGTGGGTCAGGCCGCCTCGATCGATCCCCATCGATGCGTAGAGCACCTTGCTCGGCAGTTGAATGCACGAAAAGCCCAGCTCTCCCGCCATGCGAATGCGTTCCTCGACGGTCCCCTGCGGAAGGTCGTGCAAACGTACGCCCGGAGTAATAGCCCCCACGTTATTCACATCCCTTATGAGCGTTGATGCCCGGGGTGTATCCGCCAAACGGGTCCTCGATAGAGCACACGCCCGAGGGAGCAAGCGGGTCATGCCTGCCGGCCAGTTTGTCGTGATGCATGGTCTCGATATAGGCAAGCACCAGCGGCGCCACGCCCTTCGCATCGTTTTTGACGATAGGCTCGCTCATGTAGTAACCAAACGTGCCCTCGCGGTGCGCGGTGTTTCCCAAGCCCGCGACCAGGCAGATGTTGTCGAGCGCCAGCTGTCCATCATGCTCGGACAGGCAGGTCTCGCAGATGCCGTCGAAGGCGCGACGGCCGTACTGGTAGTAACGCTCGCCCAGCACGCCTAGACGCACGCCCTTCATGATGGCATTGGCAAAAATCGCGCTACCAGACTCCTCCAGGTAGTTGGGGGCGATATTGGGCAGGTTGATGACCTGATGCCACATGCCGGTCTTCTCGTCCTGATACGGCAGCATGGCATCGATCAGGTCGTGGAACATCTTGCGAATCTCGTCCTTCTCGGCTGACATCGAAGGCGGCATGAGCTCCCAGGTATCGATGAGTGCCATGGCAAACCAGCCCTCGGCGCGCAGCCAGAAGTTAGCCGAAAGGCCGGTGACCGGGTCGCACCAGAACTGTTTGCGGCTCGCGTCGTAAGCGTGATAGTACAGACCGTTGAGGGGGTTGCGCATCAGGTCATGCACGACCTGGAACATATGGAAGCTGTCCGAGCAGGCACGACGGTTGTGGAAGCTCAGCTCGTACTGCATGTAGAACGGCTGGGCCATATACATGCCATCGAGCCAGATCTGGTTGGGATAGACGGCCTTGTGCCAAAACACGCCTTCTTTGGTGCGCGGCTGGGTCTCGAGCTGGCGGTAGATGGTGTCCATGGCGGCACGGTACTTGGGCTTGCCCACCAGGTCATAGAGCTTGTAGAGGGTCTTGCCCGCATTGACGTTATCGAGGTTGTACTCCTGCGGGTTGTAATGCTTGATGGTGCCATCGTCCTGGACAAAAAAATCGATGTAGTCGTCGGCGAAAGTCAGGTAGCGCTGCTCACCCGTGATCTCATACAGTTCGATGAGCGCCTTGATCATGCAGCCGTCAATATAGTTCCAGGTGTTCTCCTTGCCGGCGCGAATCTTTTCGATATTCCAAGCCGGCGCCTGCGGCGTAGAGGTTTCGATCAACTGCTCGATATAACGGTCCAGGATTTGATTGCAACCCATTGCTGTCCCCTCTGACATAAACGATAGGTGAACGTTACCCCTAGTGTAACGCGAACGAGGAATATAGGGTGAACGTTAACCCTATATTCCTCGCGAACGGCAGACTTTTAGCGGCAAACGGCGGTGAGACCCGCGGCGATGCGATGCGCCAGGCGCTCATAGCCGGCAGGGCTGTAGTGCAGACCGTCCGGCATATAGAGCTCGCGGTGCTCCGGCAAAAACGGGCTGATACCGCTTTGCGCATACAGGTCAATCACCGGCACGGAGTAGCGGTCGCAGACCTCGAGCATCGCTCGCACGTAGGCGACCTGCGTCAACCCCAAATGGTTCGCCTCGTCGCTTGCCGGGATATCCTTCTCGTGCTTGCCGCTCGTCTTGCACGGCGTCATAAACACGAGCTTTGCCCGAGGCGAGCGCGCCGTTATGGTGCGAATCAGGTAGTCGAGTGCACCGTAGAACTCATGCACGTCCGTGCTGCCCAGCTCTCCAAGCGGCACGTTGCGGCTAAAGTCGTTGACGCCGCCAAAGACGATGTAGATATCGGCCGCATCGTCGATACCGTCCAGGCGCTCGACAAACGAATCGGTACGGTCGGCCTTGATGGCGATGCGCGAACCCTTGATGCCAAAGTTCTCGACGACCGCGCCTCCCAGCAACGCGCCCAGATGCGAAGTCCAGGAGATGTCGTTACCGCCTGCGCCGCATCCGTTATCGCCCCATGTGGTCGAATCGCCAAAGCAGCAAATGGTCGATTCACTCAAGCTCTTCGTTTCCATAATCTTCTCCTCATCCGCCCATCGGCGGTCATACAGGAACGTACCGTTTATTCGCAGCATGCCGAGGGGCTATGAACGGGCGCATTCCGCAACGTGCGAATCGAGCCATTCGATATCCTCGGCAAGATGTGCCACGCCCAGATGGTGTTCACCCGGACACACCTCGTGCCGCAGGCCATCTCTGCGACCCAGCAACTTGTAGGCATCGCGCACGATCTCGAGCTGCTCGTCAACATTTTTCAGCCCGCGCGAACCGTTCAGATGATCCTCTTCGCAGCTTTGCACCAGCAGCGGATGCGGCGCGATGAGCGAGGCAATATCGCCCATGTCGAGTAAGCGCCAAAGTCCGGGCGTGTAGTTGCAGCTGCAATTGCCATTGAGATGTAGCAGCGAATCATCGACACCGTACAGATAGCCCGAGACAAACGCCTTGCGCACACGCGGGTCGAGTGCGGCCAGGTACAACGTCATGTAGCCGCCACCCGAAAAACCAAAGCAACCCAGGTCATCCATGGCAATGTCGCCGCGCGCCTCCAAGTAATCGATCAAGCGCATGTTGTCCCAGACGTTGAGGCCCGCGACCGTAAGACCCAGTGGCTCGGCCATACGTGCTTGATTCAGACACGTACCGCGCAGGTAGCTGTTCTCGTCATCGCCCTGACCCTTCCAGTCCCGACGGTATCCCCAACCGCGCGCATCAGGGCAGACGGTCACGTATCCCATGCGTGCCAAACGCAGACCGTAGTCGTAATTGAACTTACGCACGGCATCATCGACAGCCGGCACGCCCGCAACACCGGCTACGCTTGCAGCACCCGCTCCCTGATGGCCATGCGGGCAGATATAACAGCGTTTGAGTCCCCGCTCATCAAGCTTAGGATGAGACGGTTCCAACAGGTAGAACGGCATCCAAACATCGCGCTCGACCTGCAACATCGCATGGGTGCGCACGATGCCGCCGGCAACCCGCACGCGGCTGAGCTCACGAATCTCAATCGGGACGCGGTCCATAAGCGAAAGGCCCAAAACATCGTACAGACGAGTCCTGGTCGCAATCTTCCATGCCTCAAAATCTGCAGGAGTCTTGCCCGTAAAAGCAGCCGAACGCCCCTCGCGCTTCAGCCGGGCACGCAGCGCAGGTTCGTCTTCGCAGTACGTCTCGATGTGCACGGTGCGGCCGTTGGCAGACAGTTCAGCCGTCTCAACCGCATCACCGTCGCCGCCCTCGGGATCCCAGCCATCCCCACCGGCAAGCACCTGCTCGCGAGCGTACCCGGCGGCAGCCATCACATCGAGTTCATTCGCCCACGGCACCCAGCCGGTAGTATCACCCGCCGGCCCATGCAGAATCGCGCCAGCATACTGCACGCAGTTGTGTGCCGCCGGCTTATTCCAATCCCACCAGCCTTCGCGCTTGACATGTCGCCCCAGCCAGCAATCGATCAGCACAGTTTGCGCCCATTCGCGCCAAGGACGACCCAGGTAGACCGAATCCGGCGCCACGCCATCCGGAGCTGTAAACGAACAGCCGTGGAACACAAAGCCGTGCGGCTCGCCTTCGGGCGTCGACGCCGCCGTCACGTAGCCGTTCACGTCCATATCGCGGTTGAGCGAGCGAATCTCGCACCCCTCAAAGTAGGCACGCGCGCCGCCAAAGATAAAGTCGACATCGCCCTCGATCCGGCAACGTCGAAAATACTGGCGCCCCACCCGGCGCGGCGCATACTGTTTGGGTCCTATAAACCCGCCCGGTTTGGCCTCATACGGCGGCAGCGGACCCAAAAACAGCGTGTCTTGGTGTCCCTTAATGCAGCAGGCATCGACAACCAGACGGTCGCCATCAGCATACAGGGCAATCGCCTGACCGACCTCGCGCCCATCGCCCGCATCGTTTTCGATCGTGAGGTTCTCGAGCCGTACGTCGTCGGCATCGACCAAAACGGTATAGGTCCTAAACGTGCCGAGCGTGCCGTCGACGCCCGAGCCGTCCTCCGAAGGCATCTTGGCACCCAGGCTGCCCACGATACGCACGCTGTCGGCCGTCTCTCCCTCAATCGTCACATGCGAGCGACGAATCTCGACCCGTTCGCGGTACTCACCCGGCTCGATATGGATTGTCACCGGCCGTCCGTCATTCGGACAGGATTCGTCAATTGCCTCCAAGACCTTAGAGATACTGTGATATGTCCCCGCACGCTCGAGCGAAACCTCAAAAAATCGTCTCTCACTCATCATCAGTCACCGCGTCCTTTCGTCGTAGACCGTCTACGTTGCAGTTTCGGCATATAAAAAGTTCGCGCAATGGGTCGGGAAGGCCCTGCCCATCGCGCGCCGCGACATACCGAATGTAATTGTTTAGGAGCAAACGCCTACGCACGGATAACCTTGTCGACGTTCTGGAGCTGCAGTTCCTCGCCGTCCTGGCCCTCGATCACCACATTTTGCAGGTCGAGTACCTTGACGTTTTGCGCGATGATGCCCTGACGCACCATGGGCTCAACGCCACAGGCCATGGCCGGAACAAAGGGCTCGGCATCCGGCGCGAAGGTCACGTGGACATCCTGGAACGTCAGACGCGTTACTTTACTCTCGGGCAGACCCGTGATATAGGCCGCGGCAGCATGGCAGTTGGTGGCCTCGATATCGCAAAACGTCGTGGCACCAAAGCCGGGCGTGCGGTCGTCGACAGGCAGCGCCTCGCGAGACTGCACGTAATCGGTCTTGCCGTCCTTGTCACAGAAGTAGAAGGAGTTGACCACGAAGGGCGTGAGCACCTCGTCCATGCGAATGTGCTCAAAGGTAATGCCCTCGTTGACGGCATCCTTGCCGCGCCCGCGGCGGGTCTTGACGCGCAGGCCGCGGTCGGTGCGCTCAAAGAGGCACTTGCTCACGGTAAGGTCCTTGATGCCGCCGGCGGCCTCTGAACCCAGGACCACGGCGCCGTGACCATCGTGCATGTAGCAGTGAGAGATCAGCACGTCGTGCGTAGCGGGACGAAGCTCGGGCTCAATGCCCAGCTTGCCGCTCTTGATGGCGATGCAGTCATCGCCCACCGAGAACTGACAGCCAAGGATGCGGACAAAGCCGCAGCTCTCGGGATCGAAACCGTCGGTGTTGTGGGAGTTCTTGGGACCCTCGATCGACAGGCAAAGCGCGTCGACATGCTCGCACAGGACGGGATGGATATTCCACGCCGGGCTGTTGCGCACGGTAAAGCCGGCAAGGCTCACGTTTTGGCACTCGGACAGGAAGATCATGCGCGGACGGGCGACCTCGCGGCCCTCCTCGGGACGGAAGATGTTCTTAAAGTCCTTGTTCCACCAGTTGTCCTCGGCAAAATCGGTCTGACCGTCAATCGCGCCGCGACCATAGATGCACACGTCGTGCACGCCCAGACCCGTAAAGGTAGAGCAGTAGGTCGAGAAGCTCTCGCCCTCCCAGCGGCCCAGGGGCAGCATATCGGTGCCGACATACCCGGCACCCTCGTTGCCCGTGACCGTACCGGGGATGTAGGCAAGCGCCGCACGATCGTGGCGAGCCAGCAGCACCGCTCCCTCGGCGAGCTCGATGTTGATATTGCTCTTAAGGAAGAGGGACTTGATACGATAGCTGCCGGCGGGAATCAGCACGCGGCCACCCTTGGGGCAGGCCATGATGGCAGCCTGGATGTTGGTGGTGTCATCATGCTCGGCATCGCCCTTGGCGCCACAGTCGCGAACGTTGATGGTAAAGGGCTCAGCCGGCGTGGTGACACCTACGCTCAGCTCACGCTCGCCACAAACAAAACGAACCAGGTTGCGCTTGCCGGGGGTCAGGCCGTCGACATAGGTCTCGACCGTATTCGTGGTACCGGCGGGCTCGTCGTTGACAAAGATCTCCCACGTATCGGCGCAGGTAAAGTAACCGCCGTCGTCAAGCTCGATAACCGCCGCGCGCGCGTTGCGCCAGATAACGTTCGTCTCCATGGGTTTCTCCCTCAAAAAGATGCTCTAAAGGCAAATTGTACGCTGTTGAAAAAGGGCCGTGCCTGCCGGCGGAATTCCGGTGGCACGGCCCTGTGATTTGGACGATATGTCGGCCTTACTCGGCGGGAGTTACGCTACCGTCCTGGAAGCCAACGTTGTTGTGGGCAAAGCAGTCCTCGTACTTAAAGCCGGAGAGCTCCTCGCAAAGCGCCTTGACCTCGGGCTTGACGTCGGCCATCTTGCCACCCTCCTTGACTCGGTGAATCTCGTCGCAAAGGACGTCGCACTGCTCCTTGTCGATCTTGATGCCGCGGGCAAGGACGGCCGCAAGCAGGAAGAAGCCGGCGCAGCCGATGATCATGTAGCCGCAGATATACAGAGGCACGGTAGCGGGCTGGGTCACGGCGTCGCTATTGCCGGCGGTCTGAATGAAGCCGGAGGCAGCAAGGACGATAGCCCACACGTTGACGGCGATAGCCTGGGCGATCTGCTGGCAGAGCTGCTGCGCGGAGCTTTAGATGCCCTCGCGACGACGCAGGGTGATGAGCTCATCGACATCGGGGATGTAGTTGAGCAGAACATCGGGCAGGTACTGGAAGCCGACGTAGAAGAACTTCCAGATGGCGAAGATGATGGGGTAGGCGATCATGGCGATGGCGACCGTGGAGGTGCCGTTGATCTGACCAAAGGCGAAGTAGTTGTAGGCAATGATGCATGCAGCGCAACCGACATTTGCGAGGTACCAAGACTTGTGGAAGCCCTTCTTGGCCATGAGGGCGACCCAGATGGCGGTGCAGACGATAGCGACGACCTTGCCAGGCATCTCCATCACGGACTCGTAGGACTTAGGAATCTGCAGGCAGTAGACGATGAAGAAGGACAGGCAGGCAGACCAGCAGGCAGCAGCGAGCTTCGTGGAGACCTGTGCGTACAGGACCTTGCGGAAGGACTTGTTGCGGAAGGTGGAGATAACGTCGATGAAGAACTTCTTGATACCCTCGCCGACGCTCTCGATCTTCTCCTGAGCGACCTCCTCGGGGGTGTGCTCCCACGTGGACAGGTACACACAAAGCAGCGAGATTGCCATGACCGAAGCGTTGACCGTAGCGATGATGAAGTAGCTGAACGGGTTGGTCTCGCCGAAGGTGCCAAAGCCGAAGCCCACAAGTGCAGCCATCAGGAAGCCGGCGGCGTTACCAAAGAGATGCTTGTAGCCGGTGAGGTACGTACGCTCCTTAAAGTCGTCGGTCATCTCGATGGTAAGCGGCGACAGGTTGGCGGTGCAGAACGTGTACGCGACGTTGTAGATCAGGTACAGCACAAAGTAGTACGGGAAGCCAAACGGCGTAGCCACGAAGATGAGCGGCTCGGCGATCATCATCGGGATGGCCAGCAAGATCCAGAAACGACGACGACCAAAGATGCGGCCAATCTTGGTGGCATAGAAGTTATCGGCCACAAAGCCCATCAGCGGGCAAAGAATGGCGTTGACATAGATGGCAAACGAGCTGATCAGTGCAGCCTCGCCTGCGGACAGGCCACACTCCGTGGACAGGAACAGCACCATGTAGCTGTGCGTAAAGGTCAGGGCACCGGAATTGAGCATACCGCCCATACCAAAGCCCAAGCGCGTCCAGAATGTGATCTTACGCTTTTTTCCGATCTTATTAGTCATCGAGCTCCCTCTCTTTTCTCGATTGTCTTGTAACAAGACAGTTGAGTCCACACTGACATCTGTCTGCCCAGCGTTCAGGGTGAACGTTTAGCTAGATTATGCGCGATTCCTTACGAGAGGTGAACGTTCACTTGCATATTATCCCCGAACGGTCGATTTTTACCGCTGAACGGACACAATTGAGATCCTCACACCTATTTTCTGCTGGTAAGGGTGCCATGCTGGACAGCCATGAGATAGGTGAACGTTTATCAGATTTTCCAACATATTCACTTAACCACGAAACGAAAAAGCCCCGCCGGGAACACTCCCGACGGGGCCGACGACATAGCGCTACGCTTGGGTGCATTTGCCACTACAGGCAGACGCCGTCCTTCCAGATACTGATCTCGTGACAGCCACGGCGCTCGGCACTCGTGAGCTTACCGCTCGCCGTCTCCAGCACCAGCTGGTACAGATCGTAGGCAGCCTCGTCGAGCGTGCGCTCACCCGTGGCAATCACGCCGGCGTTAAAGTCCATCCAGTTTGCCTTGTGGTCGCACAAACGCTGATTGGTGAACACCTTGAGGGTAGGCGCCGGCGCGCCAAACGGTGTGCCGCGGCCGGTCGAGAACAGAATCACGTGGCAGCCGGCAGCCGTCAACGCCGTGGTGGATACCATGTCGTTGCCCGGACCACACAGCATGTTCAGGCCGTGTTTATTTGCCTGGCCGGCATACGGCAGCACGTCGACGATGGGGGCAGATCCGCCCTTTTGCACGCAGCCGCAGCTCTTGTCCTCGAGCGTGGTAATACCGCCGTCCTTGTTGCCGGGGCTCGGGTTCTCGTAGACGACCTCGCCGTGGCTAATAAAGTAGTCCTTAAAGCCATTGAGCATGTCGGAAGCGGCGTTAAAGACCTGCTCGTTCTCACAGCGATCGAGCAGGATACTCTCGGCGCCAAACATCTCGGGCACCTCGGTAAGCACCGACGTGCCGCCGCGGGCGACAACCATATCACTCACGCGACCGATCGTGGGATTGGCGGTAATGCCCGAAAGGCCGTCGGAGCCGCCGCACTTAAGTCCAATAACCAGCTCGGAAGCCGGGATGGGCTCGCGCTTGGCCTGCTTGGCGAGGTCTGCCAGCTCGGCCAGAATCTTGTGGCCCTCGATCTGCTCGTCGGCTACATCCTGGCAGGTGAGAAAACGAACGCGCTCGTGATCGAAGTCACCGAGCTCGTCGAGCACCTGCTGATGCGTGCAGTTCTCGCAACCGAGCGACAAGAACAGCACGCCCGCGGCGTTTGCGTGACGCGACAGTGCCACCAGCAGACGACGCGTCTGGGCATGGTCGGCGCCGGTCTGCGAGCAGCCAAAGGGATGCGGGAAGTAGTAAACACCCTCCAGCGAGCCATCGACCAGATCCTGGGCCTGCTCACACATGGCACGGGCGACTTCGTTGACACAGCCGACCGTGGGGATGATCCACAGCTCATTACGCGTCGCGGCACGACCGTCGGCGCGGCGGAAGCCCATAAAGGTCTCAGGCTCAACGGGATCCACGACCGGATGCGTGGGGTTGTAGGTGTACTCGACCTCGCCCGAAAGGTTGGTCTTCACATTGTGCGTGTGGAGCCACTGACCGGGCTGGACATCGCCCGTCACGTGTCCGATAGGAAGGCCGTACTTAATGACGTCCTCGCCGGCGGCAATCGAGCGCACCGCCATCTTATGGCCCTGCGGAATATCCTCCGCGGCCACGACCTCGCCCACCCCGGGAACCGCGACGGCGGTGCCCTTGGCAAGCGGCGACAGCGCGACGATCACGTTGTCGGCCGGATTGATCTGGATAGTGTTCATTGCAAATGGTCCTAACCCTACAGGTTGAGCAGAAGTCGAGACGCGGGCACGCCGTCCCGCGCCCGCGCCTGCGCCGGAAATTTACGCCTGAGCGTTGGCGAAGGCCTGCTTGGCACCCTCGGTGCGCACGACGGCGAGCGCACTGACGACAAACTCCTCAAGACCGGCGATCTGCGTAAGGTCCTCGCCCCACATCTGCTCGTTGGTGAGCACGTCGTGCACCAGCTGGGCATCGTCGGCACCGGCGTGGGCGGCGTAGAAATCGAGTACGAAGGCGTCGTCCTGAGCGGTGTACCTGTCTCTTATACACATCTCCGAGCCCACGAGACTCCTG
>CABSMV010000007.1 GCA_902478935.1 uncultured Collinsella sp.
TGTGTATAAGAGACAGGTGACGGCCAGCGCGGCGGGCATGGTCTCGTGGCTTGCCGTCGAGCGCGTGCACACCGGTCGACCCACGCTGGTGGGCGCCAGCACCGGTCTGGTTGCAGGCCTTGTGGTGGTCACGCCGGGTGCGGGCTTTGTCGAGCCGTGGGCAGCGCTGGTCATGGGCCTGATCGTGTCGCCCGTCTGCTACTTGGCCATCAGCCATCTAAAGACCAAGTTCGGCTACGACGATGCGCTCGACGCGTTCGGTTGCCACGGTATCGGCGGCATCTTGGGCGGCGTGCTCACGGGCCTGTTCTGCGTGCCGGAGCTCTCGTGGACCGGTAAAGGTGGCCTGTTCTACACGGGTGACGTGTCGCTGCTCATCTCGCAGATCTTGGGCATTGTGGTGACGGTTGCTATTGTGCTGGTGCTCGACTTGGTGATCGCCACGGTGGTCAAGGCGCTGTTCCACGGCAGCCTGCGCGTGGACGAGGCCGACGAGGCGCTGGGCCTGGATGCGAGTCAACACGGCGAAAGCGCGTATCCCTCGTTCTCCGGACTCGATTAGCAGCTTCCCCAAGCACCGCACCTTGCCGTTCAATCGTCGCTCACGTACTTAAGTACGCTTCGCTCCTCTTTCACGGCAATCTGCGGCACTTGGGAAACCTGCTAAGACCAGTCAGTTGAACTTTTTGATCTCTGAGGTTGGTTTGCGGCATTTGGAAAACCCGTGCCACATGAATGAGCAATTCATTTCTTTATTAAAGAGAGGAATTCACTATGAAGAAAATTACGGCGATCGTTCGTGCCGAGAAGCTTGAGGTTCTTAAGGACGCGCTGTTTGCTGCCGATGTTCGCGGTATGACTATCAACCAGGTGCAGGGTTGCGGCGCACAGCATGGCTGGAAGGAATATGTGCGCGGCAACGAGTTGCTTGTCAACACGATCCCTAAGGTGCAGTTCACCCTCATCTGCGCCGACGAGCACGTCGACGGTATTGTCGAGATTATCTGCAACGCCGCTCGCACCGGTGCCGTCGGCGACGGCAAGATCTGGGTCGAGCCGGTCGAGGAAGCTATCCGCATCCGTACCGGCGAACACGGCCCTTCTGCGGTGTAGGACAATCTTTCGCCTGACGGGTGCGCCTCTCTTGGGGCGCGCTCATTCTCGTCTACAATATCGTGCAGACGAAGGAGGGGCATGCCCATGATCAAGATGTTTGCGAGTGACTTAGACGGAACGCTGCTGAACGCCCTGCACGAGGCAGACGGGACCATCCGCCGTGCCATTCGTGAGCTGACCGAGGCTGGTCTGCATGTGGTTCCCGCGACCGGACGCTCGACGTTACCAATCGGCGAGCATGGTTTTACGGGGCTGGCGCTCGATGCCTGCTGCTCTAACGGCTCCATCGTGCGCGACAGCCATGGCGAGGTACTCAAGACCTGGACCATCGACCCGCAGATTACCGAGGAGCTGCTCAAGGAGTTTCCGGATATCTGTTTTGACTGCTCCACACCCGATGGCATGTTTTCGAGCGGATCGTTCGAGATGCACCAGGCGGGCTTTAAAAAGGACAGCCCTATCAAGCGCGTCGTGATGCGCGGTATGCGTGCACGCGGCGGGTATCACGAGGAGCAGTATTTCGACCAGTCGATCGGTGACATCCTGCGCCACGATGTGTGCAAGATCAACTGCCGCGTGACCTCGCCCGAGCTGGAGCGCGACCTTAAAGCATATTTGGCCGAGCGATCGGACCGCGTGGTCAACGCGCCGTTCGATCCGGTGATGTTCGAGATCACGGACGTGGCGTGCAACAAGGGCGAGAGTGTGGCCTGGCTGGCGGGCTACTACGGTATTGCCGAGGACGAGGTCGCGGTTTACGGAGACGGCGGCAACGACATCGCCATGCTCAAGCGTTTCCGTCACAGCTATGCCACCAAGAATGGCAGTGACGCGGCCAAGGCCGCCGCGAGCGCGACTATCGGCAGCTGCATGGTCCACGCCGTCCCCAAACACATGCTCGCCACCATGCGCAAGCAAAACCCCCGCACCATCATCGAATAATGTGACAAAGGGGCAGCCCCTTTGTCACAGGGGTCTGTGTTCTTGGAATACGAACATATATTCGCATATACAACTACGCTTTGATAGAATCGGTATCGTTGGCGGCAGTTCCATGTGCCGGGCAGCGCCCTCCACCTGATGGGAGGTGATGCCCATGACCGATTTGATTGATTTCGTGAGACTTCTGACCGCTTTGGTCTCGTTCTTCACGGCGCTCGTCGGCCTTTCCGAGGCACTCAAGCAGCGTTCGAAGCGCAACAGAAGGGGTCGCCGCCGCTAAGGCGTTGACCCCCTAATGCAAACAACGGCGCTGCCCAGCTTTCCAGAACTTGGGCTGCCGTCGACACTATTCTACCCACGAATGACATTTTGAACAATCAGCAATGCCGCTCCAAAAGCCAGGCACAACTGGCACAACCTAGGCGGTCGCTGAATGTGACAAAGAGGCTGCCCCTTCGTCACATCCCAAATATTGCCTTTACGTGTTGATGCACACGGTGTGCAATAATACTCGCACTGTGCAATAGCGCACAGGCTGAGTAACAAGGAGGACGTTTGTCCCAGCTCGAGAAATGCGATCGCCGGTCCCTTCGCTCGCAGCGTGCCCTTCGCCAGGCACTTGCCAGCGAGCTTGCCGAAAGCGGCGACCTTTCGCGCATTAATGTCGCGTCGCTCACCGAGCGCGCTGGCCTTACGCGCCGCACGTTCTATTCGCACTACCGCGATATCCCCGACTTTATCAATCAAATCGAGGACGGCTTGCTGGCCGAGATCCGTGAGCGCATTGAGCTCATCACCGCAGCTCAGCTGCCCGATCTCTATCACAACATCGATGAGCTCGAGCCGGCACCCGGTTCGGTTGAGTTGCTGCGCTACCTTGCGGCCAACCGCGATTTAATCGGATCGCTGCTGGGCCCGGGCGGCGACCCCGCCTTTATTAAAAAGATCATCGATACCGCACGCGAGGCCGTGGTGCCGCGCGCACAGACGGGCATTTTGGGCTTGGCGCTGGGCACCTTCTTTGACTACTACGTCACCTATGTCGTGAGTGCCGAGGTCGGCATGATCCAGCGTTGGTTTGAGCGTGACCTTTCTGAATCGCCCGAGACCATGGCGCGCATTATGACGGTTATCGCCTTTGTGCGCCCCGGCGACCTGTATGGCCAACCCATCGATATCAACGTGCCGGAATACGGCATGAAGCTATTGAACCTGCAGCTCGAGGACGCGGTCGACACCACCGCAACCGTCGAGTCCAACAACTAAGAGGAGAGACAATGAGCAAACTCGTCGAGGGCATTAAAGACCGCGTGGTCGCTGCTGCACGCGAGGCCGCGCCCGCCGTGGTGGACGCCGCGCAGAAGGCCGCGACCGCGGCTGCCGAGAAAGTTGCCGAGGCAGTTGCCGATGCCAAGAACGCGGCAGGGGAGACGTCCGTCGCTAGCGAGCCCGCCACCGACGCTGAGCCCCTAGTCGCCACCGCCGCCCAGGCCCCCGAAGGCGCGATCTTCAACCCCGAGGCCGCCCGCGGCAACCTGCACCTGGGCATCGACGTGGGCTCCACCACCGTTAAGCTCGCTGTGCTCAACGACGACAACCAGATTGTCTACGCCAAGTACCAGCGTCACCACACCGACGTCCGCGCTTGCGCCCGCGACTTGTTCGAGGGTGCCGCGACCGTGCTGCCGACGGCCCAAATGACCTGCGCCATTACCGGTTCGGGCGGCCTGCTGCTGTCCCAGTGGCTCGACCTGGAGTTTGTCCAGGAGGTCATCGCCAGCAAGCGCGCTGTCGAGACCCTCATCCCGGCCACCGACGTCGCCATCGAGCTGGGCGGCGAGGACGCCAAGATCATCTACTTTGACAACGGCATCGAGCAGCGCATGAACGGCACCTGCGCCGGCGGTACGGGCGCGTTCATCGACCAGATGGCAACCCTGCTGCACACCGATGCCAGCGGCCTTAACGAACTCGCGGCCAACGCCACCACCATCTATCCCATCGCCAGCCGCTGCGGCGTCTTTGCCAAGACCGACGTCCAACCGCTGCTCAACGAGGGCGCCCGCCCCGAGGACGTGGCCGCCTCCATCTTCCAGGCTGTCGTGACCCAGACCATTTCGGGCCTGGCGTGTGGCCGTCCCATCCGCGGCAACGTTGCCTTCCTGGGCGGCCCGCTGCAGTACCTCTCCGAGCTGCGCCACCGCTTCTACCTCACGCTCAACCTGGACGAGGAGCACCGCATTGTGCCCCAAAACGCCCACCTGTTTGTGGCGAGCGGCGCCGCCATGGCGCACGAGTCCAACAAGCTCAGCACGTTCCCGCAGCTCATCGAGGCCATCGATGCCCTGGGTGACACACAGGGTGCCGAGGTCGAGCGCCTGGATCCGCTCTTTGCCACCGACGAGGACTTCGCCGAGTTCAAGACCCGCCACGACCAGGAAGTCGTCCCCAAGGGCAAACTCGAAGGCTACACCGGCCGCGTGTTCATCGGCATCGACGCCGGTTCCACCACCATGAAGGCTGCGCTTGTGGGCGAGGACGGCCAGCTGTTGCACACCTGGTACGGCAACAACAACGGCGACATCCTGGGCACGGCCAAGGTCATCATGGCCGATTTCTACAACCACATTCCCGCGGGCTGCACTATCGGCCACGTGACCACCACGGGCTACGGCGAGGCGCTGCTTATCGAGGCCCTCAAGGCCGATTCCGGCGAGATCGAGACCGTCGCGCACCTGCGCGGCGCCAAGGCGTTCCTGCCCGGCGTCGAGTTCATTCTGGACATTGGCGGCCAGGACATGAAGTGCCTGCGCGTCAAGGACGGCGTCATCGAGCACATCATGCTCAACGAGGCCTGCTCGTCGGGTTGCGGTAGCTTTATCGAGAGCTTCGCCGTCTCTATGAACATGGACGTGCGCGCGTTCGCCAACGCCGCCATCCATGCCAAAGCCCCGGTCGACCTGGGAAGTCGCTGCACGGTCTTTATGAACTCGCGCGTCAAGCAGGCGCAAAAGGAAGGCGCCACGGTGGGCGATATCGCGGCAGGTCTGTCTTATTCCGTCATCAAGAATGCCCTGTTCAAGGTCATTAAGCTGCGCGATCCCAAGGAGATCGGCAGCCAGGTAATCGTCCAGGGCGGCACCTTTATGTCCGATGCCACGCTGCGCGCGTTTGAGCAGCTCACCGGCGTTCATGCCGTGCGTCCCGACATCGCCGGCTGCATGGGCGCCTACGGTGCGGCCCTGCTCGCCCGCGATCGCGCCGGCGCCGACGGCACTTCGACCATTCTTTCGGCTGAGGACATCGCGCACCTCACCGTGACGCAAAAGCATGTCCGCTGCGGCCGTTGCTCCAACAACTGCCAGCTTACCGTCAACGACTTTGGCGGTGGCAGGCGCTTCATTACCGGCAACCGCTGCGAGAAGGGCGCCGGCCACAAAAAGCAGAAGACCGAGGCCCCCAACCTCTTCAAAAAGAAAAACGAGCTGCTCTTTAACCGCGAGGTCCTGAGCCCCGACGAGGCCCCGCGCGGCACCGTCGGCATCCCGCGCGCGCTCAACATGTACGAGAACTACCCCTTCTGGCACGCGTTCTTTACGCGCCTGGGCTTTAGCGTGCAGCTGTCCGACCAGTCGAGCAAGAAGACCTACCAGGCGGGCATCGAGTCCATGCCGTCCGAGAGCGTATGCTATCCGGCCAAGATGAGCCATGGCCACGTGATGAACCTCATCGACCGTGACGTCGACTTTATCTGGATGCCGTGCGTGCGTTGGGAGCGCAAGGAGGATCCGACTGCCGGTAACTGCTATAACTGCCCCATCGTCATGAGCTACCCCACGGCGTTGGCACTCAACATCGACGAGATCCGCGAGCAGAACATCGAGTTCCTGTATCCGTTTGTGCCCTATCACGACAAGACCGAGCTCAAGCGCCGTCTGTACCAGGTGCTCGCCGTCGACCGTGTGGCCGATGCGCAAGCCGGTCGCGGTCGCGTGCGCGGACCCAAGATCACGCGCTCCGAGGTCGATGCCGCCGTCAACGCTGCCTTTGAGGCCGATGCGCGCTTCCACGAGGATATCCAGACCATGGGCGAGGAGGCTCTTAAGTGGGTCGAGGACCACGGCGGCCACGGCATCGTGCTCGCCGGCCGTCCCTACCATAACGACCCCGAGATCAACCATGCCCTGCCCGAGCTTATCTCGAGCTTTGGCTTTGCGGTCTTTACCGAGGATTCGCTCGCGCATCTGGTGAAGCCCGAGCGTCCGATTCGCGTCGTCGATCAGTGGATGTATCACAGCCGCCTGTACGCCGTCGCCCGTTTTGTGACGATGCGCAACGATCTGGACCTGATCCAGCTCAACTCCTTCGGCTGCGGTCTCGACGCCCTGACTACCGATCAGGTGCAGGAAATCCTGGAGGCCAGCGGCAAGATCTACACCGTGCTCAAGATCGACGAGGTGTCCAACCTGGGCGCCGCGCGCATCCGCATCCGCTCGCTTATGGCCGCGCTTAAGGACCAGGAGGCCGAGCGCTTGGCCGAGGCCACGGCCGCGGGCGAGGCCTACGAGCAGGGTGACGCCGCGCCGGTGGCGCCCTCCACGGATGCCCCCGCGTTCGCGAGCCGCAAGTACACGTTCGAAGCGCAGCGTGAGAGCGCATCGACCGCGTGGCCAAAGGTGCCCTTTACCGAGCAGATGCGCGAGGAGGGCTACACCATCCTGTGTCCGCAGATGGCGCCGATCCACTTTGACCTGGTCAAAGAGGTGTTCCGTGGTGCTGGCTACAACTTGGAGCTGCTGCCCTCGACCGATCACGACGCTGTCGAGGCCGGCCTGCGCTACGTGAACAACGACATCTGCTATCCGTCGATCCTGGTGACGGGCCAGATCATGGAGGCCATCGAGAGCGGTCGATACGACCTGTCCAAGACGGCCGTGGTTATCAGCCAGACCGGCGGCGGCTGCCGTGCCACCAACTACATCGCACTCATCCGCAAGGCCCTGCGCGAGAGCGGCCACCCCGAGATTCCGGTGATCTCGCTTTCGGCCGTGGCGCTCGGCGAGGACAACCCTGGCTTTAAGATTACGCCGGCTCTGCTCAAGCAGGCGGTCTACGCGGTGCTCTTTGGCGACGTGATGATGCAGATGCTCTACCGCTGTCGCCCGTACGAGGCAACGTCCGGTGCCGCCAATGCGCTCTACGAGGAGTACATGGCGCGCGCCCGCAAGCTGGCGCCCAAGTTCAACCGTCACAACTACACCAAGCTGTGCCGCGAGGCCATCCGCGCGTTCGACACCATGCCGCTCGTGGGCGAGGGTACCAAGCCGCGCGTGGGCGTGGTTGGCGAGATCCTGGTCAAGTTCCACCCCACGGCAAACAACCACGTGGTCGACGTTATCGAGCGCGAGGGCTGCGAGGCCGTGGTGCCGGGCCTGCTCGACTTCTTCCTGTACTCCATGAGCAACGCCGAGCTGCAGAAGGATGAGCTGGGTAGCTCTGCTACCACGCGCGCTGGTATGCAGGCGCTCATCAAACTCGTGGACTGGATGCGTACGCCGGTGGAGGAGATGCTCGAAAAGTCCCGCCGCTTTGAGGCTCCCGAGCGCATCGGCACCATGGCCGACAAGGCCCGCACGGTACTTTCGGTGTGCAACAACATGGGCGAGGGCTGGTTGCTCACGGCCGAGATGCTCGACCTGATCGATCACGGTGCGCCCAACATCATCTGCACGCAGCCCTTCGCGTGCCTGCCCAACCACGTGGTGGGCAAGGCCGTGATCAAGGAGCTGCGCCGCCAGCATCCCGAGAGCAATATCGTCGCGGTGGACTACGACCCCGGCGCGTCCGAGGTCAACCAGCTCAACCGTATTAAGCTCATGATCAGCGTGGCTAAGGAAAACATGCGCGCCGGCAAGGGCTTTAAGCTTGAGAAGGTGGCGCCGCTCGCGATGGATGAGGTCACCGGCCAGATGCGTGCCCATGATGGCTGCGTGAGCTGTGGGCCGGCCAGCGAGGAGGCCGTTGCATCGGTCGCCAATCGTCTGGGACGCGGCATTAAGAAGTAGTTGGCCTACTTCGAGCCGGATATAAGACAAACGGGTGGTAGTCGTACCGGCTACCACCCGTTTTTGCTGGACATATGTTGCGCAAATGATCTCGCTGCAGCCTTCCGTGGGCTCGTATTTCAGAAGTGCGGTGAAAAACGCGAACCTCCTGAGCACACCGCCTTTTTAGACTCCCGCGACCTGCGGTTTTGTTGTCAAAAAAACCGGTCTGGTCGGCGAAATCCGATTTTTCCCCGCACTTCCGAAAACAGCGGTTCAGCAGCGCCAAAAAACGGCCTGTAAAGCCCTGAGTTAATGAACAGGCGTAGCCGTTCGCCGCAAATTACCGTCCGTTTATAGAACCCACCCCCAGCGCGCGTCCTCCTTACGGTTGAATAAATACACATCTATGGAATTACGTAAGAGAGGACCGTCCCATGAGCTACAAGACCGTTTGCGTCGCCGGCGGTGGCGTGCTGGGAAGCCAGATTGCCTTTCAGGCTGCCTACTGTGGCTTCGATGTGACGATTTGGCTGCGCAGCGAGGGCAGCATCGGCCGCACCCAGCCCAAGATTGACCATGTGCGCGAGGAGTACATCGCTGCCATCGAGGGCATGGCGGACGGCACGGGCGAGTGGTGCGCCGGTATCGCCGATAGCGGCCAGCCCTTCGACAAGGAGGCGGCACTCTCCGCCGTCGAACGTGCCTACTCTACGCTCAAGCTAGAGCTTGATCTTGCCAAAGCCGTGGCCGACGCCGACCTGGTGGTCATCGAGTCTATGGCTGAGGATACCCAGGCAAAGATTGACTTCTACAAGAAGCTCGCCCCGGTCCTTCCGCAAAAGACCGTCGTCGTGACCAACTCCTCCACGTTACTGCCGAGCACCTTTGCCAAGTACACTGGCCGCCCCGAGAAGTACCTGTCGCTGCACTTTGCCAACTCCATCTGGAAGAACAACATGACCGAGGTCATGGCACAGGACCAAACCGACAAGCGCTATTTCGATGAGCTTGTCGACTTTGCCAACGATATTCGTATGCTTGCCCTGCCCGTCAACAAGGAAAAGAACGGCTATCTGCTCAATTCCATGCTGGTGCCATGGCTGCTTTCGGGCCTTGACCTGTATGTCTCGGGTGTGAGTGACCCCAAGAGCATCGACCTCGCGTGGACGCGCGGCACCGGCGCTCCCAAGGGCCCGTTCCGCGTATTCGACACCGTGGGCATCCAGACGGCGTACAACATCGTTATGCAGTATCAGAAGGTCCCGGGCCTGGTGAGCCCGCTGCTCAAGAAGATGATGATGCCCTACAACTTTAAGGCCATGGCCTCCGTCCTCAAGAAAATGCTCGACGAAGGCAAGCTGGGCGAAAGCTCGGGCGAGGGCTTCTTCAAGTACTAAAAATGATTCCTCGGGGTCGGAGGAAAACGGATCATTTTCGGCCGCCAGCAGTGAGAAGATGGACCCAGAAATAGAAAGGAGTGGCAATGGGCCGGTTCGGGCTTTGAGGACAAGTTACTGCAGGCCCAAGGCGATTTTTCGCTCAACGCGGGCCAGCACAGTGTGACCTATCTGCCAAACGATGAGACGACCACGACCGGTCGCTACCAAGTGCTGCTGTACGACAACAACTTTGGTGCGGCCGAGCGCTATCCCAAGTTCGATTGGGGCCAGCTGGGCGCCGCGGTGGTGACCGACTACAGCAAGGGAACGCATTCGTTTGGGCGCATCTTTACGGTGGACGAGGCCGCGCGCACCTACGAGCTTGTGGACCAGATCGCAGTGCCGTTCTCGGGTTATGTGAGCAGTGCGCAGCGCGTCGGCGGTTCGAATAGCACGCTCGTGGCATCGGGCATGGCCAAGACCTTTGCCGAGTACGATCGCTATGGACTGCCCATCGCCGCCTACGAGATGGAAGCCGAAAAGTACATCTACCGCGTGTACAAGTACGAGCTGTAGGGCCGCGCTTAGGTTTGACCAATGGAGTATGAAAATACGCCGTTCGCCGATGCCCCCTCCGCGAGTGGCAGCCATATGGTTTGATGTCAGAAACATATAGTTGTCGCCAGCCTGCTGGCGACGTTCCCCCTGATATCGGAGGTTCCAGGTATGTTTCACGCTCCGTTAAACAACTATCGGTTGGGCTAACATGGGCCGCCGTGCTATTTCGATAACCCTTGCAGTGGTCTGCCTGGCTGTGCTCCTGGGCGCTACAGGGCTGTTTGCTATAAGCCGAGAAACGTCCTATATGCAGGAGTGCGCTTCCGAAGGGTTTGCCATTGACGGTTACTATCGGGACGACAAGACGAGTCTGGAAGCCCTGGCCTTTCTTGAAGAGGATAACCATCGGTGGCAACTGGTCGACAAAGACGGCAGCTGCGTTGACGGGCAGTTTAAGCGTACGGACGATCCCAATATCCTGGTATTAAAGAAGGAAAACGGCGAAGAGTTCGGCACGGTTCACGTTGCATATATATCGCGCCGACGCAATCAAGGGCAGATTTACCTAATTAGAAATACTAAGGTGACCCGATTTTATCTTGTGAGCACCGATCCGGCGTTTACGGTGGAGTCTGGCGAGGTCGATTCGGACAGTTGATTCACGGCAATAAAAAAGCGAGCGGGGCGCGGGTGTGAACTGCACCCCGCTATTTGCTCGTGTCCGTATCGCACCTGCGCCTCGTCGTAACTTGCGTCCGTGCGAGCATTCATCCCGCGCTCTGCATCACTTCACATCGAACTCCACGCGATCGAGTTCGGGTACGTTGAGGTCTATGAGCTTGCGGGCGACGTGGCGGTCGTGTGCCCCAAGCGCCTCGCCTGTCGTCACATGGGCGACAATCTCACGCTCGACGACGCCCTCCTCCTCGCCTTCGGTAGCCGAGGTCTCGACGGCGACGGTGTAATCCTTAAAGCCCGGCAGCACCGCGGCAAGTTCGCGCGTAGTTTCGGTGACACCGTAGCCGTCCTGCACGCCGGTCTGCGCCGAGCCAATAGACCCCGCCGTCATAACGATGCAGGGGATGGCAAAGACTACCGTACCCACAATGATGCGGCGGCGCACCTTGCGCGATAGCTCGTCGACCTCGGCATCTTCTTCGGCGGTTACAATGCCGTCGCCGTTGAGGTCGCGCTTGAGCGGCACGCGCAAGATAAGTAATACGGCTTCGGCCGCGAGTGCGATAAAGACCACGTTGATGCCAAACTCGTAAAGCGCCGAGAGAAACAGCGACCCGCTTGCGATGGCGATGCCATAGCCCGCCGCACACAGAGGCGGCATGAGCGCGGTCGCCACGGCCACGCCGGCGATGAGCGTGGCGGGTTCCTGGTCGCGCGAGTTGCCCAGGCCGCCCGCAAAGCCGCCCGCGAGCGCGACGGCAAGGTCCCACACGGTGGGCGTCGAGTTGTCGACGATGGCGGCCGTGGCGGTGCCAAGGGGCGAGAGCTTAAAATACAGCGTGGACGTGACCAGGCAAAAGGCCATCTGTAGAGCCAAGCCCGCGACGGCTTCGACGGTAATCTCGCGGTCGAGCGTGGCGATGCCGTATGCCATGGCAAGGACCGAGCCCATGAGCGGGCAGATGAGCATGGAGCCCACGATGGCGATGTCCGAATCGATATCGAGGCCGATGCTCGCGATGAGCATGGCGATGATGAGGATGCATAGGTGGGAGCCAGTCAGACGCGCTCCGTTTACAAAACGCTTGCGGATCACGTGATAGGGCGCGCGTCCCTCGCGAATGTTGAACGCGCGCTTGAGGAAGCGGGTGACGTTTTCCATGGCTTCGCTATGAGCAGGGCGGATGCCGTGACGCCGATGATGACGCTCGCGCAGTCGTTCGATCTGTTGCTTATCGAGTTCCATGTCCACCTCGTTTCAGCGCGGTCCGCGCAACGCGCCCGTTGTCCTAACTCTACACCGTGGCGGGCGGGGCGTCTGTTGGATGCGGAATCCGATAGGGCGGATGACGCGGGAGCAAATGCAAATCACAGGCTTAATTCCATCCCGCGAAAATATGATGCACCAGCTCCTTCAAATGTGACGAAATTGTGAAGCACAGGAGCACGAATTTCAAAAAATACGCTGGTCGCCAATGTTGCGCAACAGAATTCAAAAATCGACAGCTACCGTTTGATACGTATGGATACATCCGTGTCAAAGGGAGAAAGCCATGGCAAACTATAGTCCACAGCACTTTGAGCCTCGGGCCAAGGCCGTCAACGTCAAGGGCGTTGCCAACCGCGCCGTCGCAACCGTTTTGACGGCGGGCCTCATCGCTCAGCCGCTCATGTCGCCGCTGGCGGCAATCGCCGTACCGTCAACCGGTAACGGCGATTCTGTTCAGGGGGGGGGTAGTTCTGTAGAGAATACCGTTGCCGCCGGTAACCAAGCGGTCGTAAAGACGGCTGCCCAGCTGGCCGAGGAGTCGGCAAAGCAGCTCAAGGACGCTCAGGCCGCCTACGATGCCGCCCAGAAGAAGGCCGACGCGGCGGGCCAGTCTCAAAAGCAGGCGCAGCAGCAAAAGAATCAGGCCTCGCAGGCCGTGACCGATAACGCCGCCGAGCAGAACGAGGCCGAGGTAGCCGCGCTTCAGGAGAAGATCGACGAGCTTAAGGCAGCCGTCGAAAAGACCGAGCAGCAGCAGAAGAAGCTGGGCGACCTGAACGATCAGCTCGAACAGGCCAACAAGAGTGTCGAGGATAAGACCCAGGCGCTCAAGGACGCCAAGGCAAAGCAGGATGAGGCCAAGAAGGCCCTCGATGATGCCCAGGCCAAGCTCGAGGCCATGGGTATGGACGAGTACGAGGCCGCCAAGAAGGCCGTCGAGGACGCGCGGGCAAAGCTCGATGACGCCAATAAGGCCGTTACTACTGCACAGGACAATCTGGACCAGGCCAAGGCTGCCGAGGCCAGCGCCCAGCAGGAAAAGCAGAATACCGAGGCAGCTTTGACGACTGCCCAGGCCAAGAAGCAGGAGACTGCCGCTGCTCTCGCAGCCGCAACCACCGCGCGCGATAACGCCCAGCAGAAGTTCAACCAGGCGCAGGCCGCGCTCGATGCTGCCGTCTCGGGTACGGGTGTTGACCTGAGTGCGCTTGAGGCCGCCAAGAAAGCTGCTGCTGGTGAGCTCAAGACCGCGCAGGCGGAGCTCAATGCCGCGACGGATGCCGACGCCACCGCACAGACAAATCTGCAGGCCGCCCAGGCTGCCGTCGCTGCCGCGCAGGAGAAGGCCAACGCCGCCAACGCTGCTGTAGCATCTGCCCAGTCTGCATACGATGCGGCAAACAAGGAGTACAAGGACGCGGCCAGTAAGCGTGACGCCGCGAAGACGGCATACGAGCAGGCCCAGCAGACCGAGGCTGACAAGAAGGCGGAGTACGACCGTCTCGTCGAGGTTTGCCAGCAGAAGCGTAGCGAGTGGGAGACGGCATGTGCTGAATCCACTACCGCCGAAAACGCTTACGATGCCGCAAACGCCGAGATCGATAAGCTCAACCAGCAGATTGCCGACCTCAAGTCGCACATGACCGTAGACCAGGATGTCATCAACCAGGGTATGTTCGGCTTCATGAACTACATCATCGGCGGCAGCCAGTTCACGGCCACGCAGAAAAAGAACGCCCAGGACGCCGTATCGATGCTGACAGGTGCCGATGACAAGGCCGAATGGTATGACCAGTACGTCGATCAGGACATGTCTCGCGACACCAACCCGCTCTCCTTGGAGCAGATGCGCAACGCCCTGACATATCTCGACACCCAGAACAACCTCCGCAAGGCGAACGGCCAGTCGGCACTCAGCGTCAGCCTCCGCATGACTGTGGCAGCCGCCCTTAATACATCGTATTCATCGAATATCTGGGGACACTCGAACTGCTACTTCGACAACGGCGAAAACCTTGCCGGCGGAGGCGGCGCATATACCGGCGGCGAGACCGAGGATACCCTCGGATGGCCCTATACTGGCCTCTACACCCAAGAGAAAGAGGCATTCGATAAGTACGTCGCGCAGTATGGCGACGAACTCGGCAGCCACCGATATGATTCCTACTATATCTACCAGCACTACAACAGCATCTACCATGAGTGCGGACACTATCTCAACATCATCGATGCCGGTGCGAAGGCTATCGGCATCGCAACCGGTAGCGGTAAGAACACCGATTCCGAGGTAACCATCTTCGATTACAGTGCCGATGAAACTCAGGCTGATTTCACTGTCTCCGAGTTCAAGAAGCTCGTCACCGACTACATCGATTCCGCCTACAATGCAGGCGGCACTCAGGAGCAGAAGGAGCAGCTGAAGCAGCTTCAGAACAAGCTGGCGGAAGCGCAGAAGACCTTCGGTACTACCAAGGAAGCTTACTTCGCAGCGGTAAATAAGCAGGATGCGGCACATGATGCCTATACCGCGGCCGACACGAACGTGAACACCGCCAAGGGCGAGTACGAGAAGGCCAAGTCCGGCACCGCCGCCGCGAAGACGGCATACGACGCAGCGAAGGACGCGCTCGGCGGAATCGACATCGAGTCCCTCAAGCAGAACCTCGATGCCGCCAAGGCCGAGGCTGCCACTGCCCAGGCAGCTCTCGATAAGGCAAACGCCACGCTTGCTGACAGCAAGACGAAGGCAGCCGAGGCCGCTGCTCACAAGGCGAAGGCTCGCAGCGCCCGCGATGCCGCCAAGGCAAAGTCCGAACAGGCCAACGAGGCGTATGGCAACGCTACTGCTTCGGTCAAGGACCTTGCCGCCAAGCGCGATGCCGCCCAGGCGGACCTTGCGAATAAGCAGGGCTCGCTTGACGAGGCAAAGAAGGCCGACGATGCCGCCCAGGCTGGTGTAGACAAGGCCCAGGCCGCAGATGTCCAGGCCGCGACCGCTCTTTCGGACGCCAAGCAGGCAGTTGCCGCCAAGACGCAGGCCCTGTCCGACGCACAGGCGAAGGTCAAGGCTGCCGAGGGCGAGCTGGCCGGTGCAAACAAGGCCTTCGAGCGCTTCGCCGGCGCTCAGAAGGCGGTCGACGACGCCAAGACCGCCTATGACGCTGCCGTGGCCAGTGTCGCCGATGCCCAGAAGCAGCTCGAGGCCGCCAACGAAGCCGTCGTCGATGCGAACTTCGAGATCGTCAAGGCCAAGGCCGAGCTTGCCAGCGATGAGGCACTCAAGGCCGATCTTGAGGCTGTCGACCACAAGGCCTCTCTTGCCGCGGGCACGACGGGTAACGAGAAGCTGGTCAGGCTGAACGCTGCCTACGCTCGCTATAAGGCCGCCGTCGATGCCGCTGCTGGTCTCAAGGCTGCTCTGAGCGATGCCGATGCCAAGCTGTCCGATGCCAACGACGCCTATGCCGCCGCGCTTGCCGAGCTTAACGATGCTAAGGATGCCCTGGCTGCCGCGCAGGCCGAGTACGACAAGTATCATCCCAAGGCTGAGCCGCAGGCCAAGCCTCAGGTTGCGCAGGCTGCTGCAAAGGCTCCTGTCGCCAAGAAGAAGGCAACGTCGGCCGCGCTCGCCCAGACTGGCGACAATTCCGCTCTTGCGGGCGAGGTGTTCGTCATCGGCGGTATCACCCTCGTGGCCGCTGGTGTGACGCTGAGCGATCGTCGTCGCAAGCAGATGTAGCGTTTCGAGCGTAGTTTCTGCAACGAACTTCAATTCATAACGGGACCGTCTCGTTAGCCAAACGATAAGGCCGGCGCGCTGTTAAACGCAGCGCGCCGGCCTTTCTTTGTTTCGATATCAAAAAGCCCGGTCAGCAGCCGCAAAAGCTACCGACCGGGCAAGCCGTAGGCAATATGGTTGCTGTCGAGCAGCTGCTCAGCTTAGCCCAGCAGGCTTAAGCCCACGGAGACAAACGCCAGGATAACGCCGACGATGGACTCGCCGCCGAGCAGGCCGCTGGCGACAACTAGGCCCTGTTCCTGGAAGGCGGCGTCCTTGGCAGCCCTCTCCTCGTCAGAAAGACCAGCGGTGGCGTCGCGGTGGGCGGACCACTTGTCGTAGGCGAGCTTGACGCAGGAGCCCAGGAATGCCGTGAGTGACATGTAGAACGGCAGGTACACGCCCAGGCCGATCATCATGGCCGGAATGCCGAGCCAGTACATGACGATGCCGGCGATAAAGCCGCCAACGAACCACGGCACGCTCGGGATGCCCGAGACCATGGTGGCGACAACGCTTGCCTGCGCGGCAACAAAGCTCTTGTCGGGGCCAAAGGCGTCCGGGCCATAGGCGGTGACGAGCGCGACCATGACGGCTGCGGCGACCAGGGCGCCCACGATGCCGCCGATGGCTTGGCCGATCCACTGCGCACGCGGGTTGGTGCCCAGCACGGCGCCGGCCTTAAAGTCGTTCATGACGTCGCCCGCAAGGCCGCACGCCACGGCTACGATGCCGGCGATAAAGAACAGCTTGACCTGAGCGATCTGTGCGAAGGCAGCCACGATGAGCATAACGATGAGGCCAAAGATCTCCATGGGGTCGATGCCCGTCTGGCCGCAGCTCTGTGCGCTCATGATGGTGGTGACAAAGGTGAACAGCGTGACGATGACAGCCGGGACGGGACCAAGGTCGAGCGCGATGGCTACGATCACGGCGATGGCGGCAGCGCCCAGGCCGATGATGCCGGCGTCGAGCTTAAGGGAGCCCGAGATGAGCGACTGCTCGTCGGTGTCGGTGGAGCTGTCGGCGGCGAGGCCGCGGACGATACCGGCGACCTGCGGCAAGATGTCCTTGAGGACAACGGCAACGCCAAAGCCCATCATGAGGCCCATACCCAGGGACTTAACAATGCCCTGTGCGGTCATAACGTCAAACAGACCGGCAGCGGTGCCGCCGACAATGATGCCAAAATTGCCCAGCAGCGCGCCGGCAAACCAGAACGCGACCGGGGCGAAGCCCACAAGGAAGCCGACGGAGAGCAGCATGGGCGAGTTGTAGATGGCAAAGGTCACGCCAGGGATGTTGAGCGTGCACAGCATACTAGGCACAATGCCCAGAGCATCGCGCAGCACGCTGTAGATGCCGGCGATGGCCATGGAACCAAAGAGCTGCTTGCCGGTTTTGCCGCCAGCCTCGGTCGCGCGCAAGGTCTGAGCTGCGGCGTTGCCGGTGGGGAACTCAAGCGCGGCGTCCACGATAAAGTGACGGTGGATGAGTGCGGTGGCCAGCAGGCCCAGGATGGTGCCGGCGAGTGCCACGATAAACATGTCGAGCCAGCTGATCTGGTCGGCATAGCCCAGCATCCAGGCGCCCGGGATGGTAAACGCCAAGCCGCCGGCGACCATGGCGCCCGCGGACATGATGGTGTGGGTGACGTTGGCCTCGTTGAGGCTGGCGTTGCCCATGAGCTTAAGGAAGAACAGCGAGATGACGGCAGCGAAGACGATCGGCCAGGGGAGTGCGCCCATCTTGAGGGCGGTGTAGGCCGAGCTTGCCGTGATGATCACGCAGCCAAGGACGCCGATGACGACGCCGCGCAGCGTGAGTTGCCCGCGCATCGAGGCGCGGTTCGAGGGATTGCTCATATAGAACTCCTTTGCGTATATCCGCTTCCCCCGGGAGCGCCGCTACGGATACGGCGCGGGAAGTCGGGTTACCAAGGGCCGCCGCGTGAGCTCGCGCGCGACCGCGCACCAGTATAGCGGCAAGCTAGTCATTTTGGGATGGCTGGTTTAGGTAGGCGATATACTGCTGGGCAGACGAAAGGAGCGCCGACGATGCTTAATGGGTGCGCATATATATTGACGATCGACGTGGGTAACACGTTCATTCGCTTTGGCCTGTTTGCCGAGGATTCGGCCGCGGCGCAGGAATGCCCGCTTGCGACGTGCGAGATCACGACGCCGCCGAGCATTACGGCCGACGAAGCGCGCATGCGTCTCGCTCAAGTCATGGCCGCGCTGGCGGCTGATGCGGGCATGCCCGGCGCGCTCGTGCCCACGGCGGCCGTGCTGAGCTGCGTGGTGCCGGCGCTCGAGCGCCCGTGGAAGGCGGCGCTTTCCCGTACCTGCACGGGGCGCGTGCTCACCGTGGGGCCGGGCCTCAAGACCGGCATGCCCGTCCACTACGACGACCCGGCCGAGATTGGCCCCGACCGCATCGCCGACGCCGTGGCGGCCCGTGCCGTCTACGGCTCACCGTGCATCGTGATCGACCTGGGTACTACGACCAATATTGAGGTCATCGATGCGCACGGAACCTTTGTGGGCGGCGTCATCGCGCCGGGTCTGGCACTTGGCGCCCGCTCGCTTTCGGCCGCTGCGGCGCGCCTGCCGCAGGTCGAGCCCTCGGCGCCCACGCATGTGATCGGTCGCAACACGCGCGAGGCCATGCGCTCGGGCGTGGTCTTGGGCGAGGTAGCCCGCATCGACGGCATGCTCGACATGGTGCTTGCCGAGATGCGCGCGACCAAGGCGGCGGGGGAGGGCAGCGTGCCCATTGTCATCACCGGCGACGATTCCGAGGCGCTCGCGGCGTTGGTCGGCCACAGCCTGACGGTAGACGACGCACTGACGCTGCGGGGTCTCGCCGAGCTGTATCGCATCAACCAAAAGCCCCGCCGCGTGTAAAAGTGAGGGCGCCGGCGGGACAAACGCCTCCACCTTTCACCTGCTACAATGGGTCAAACTATTGCGATTACGGAGGTGTCTGCCATGTCGGACGATCTTCATCAAACTTCGTCAGGCAAGCGCCTGGACGTCATTAGCTGGGACGAGTTCTTTATGAGCGTGGCCATCGCCGCGCAGCGCCGCAGCAAGGACCCCAACACGCAGGTGGGTGCGTGCATCGCCAACACCAACCACCGCATCCTTTCGGTGGGCTACAACGGTACACCCTCGGCGCTCAACGACGACTTTTTCCCGTGGGGTACGAGCGACGACCCGCTGCAGGACAAGCACAACTACGTGGTCCATGCCGAGGCCAACGCCGTGCTCAACTACCGTGGCTCGCTCAAGGACCTCGAGGGTTCCACGGTCTACGTCACGCTGTTCCCGTGCCACGACTGCGCCAAGATTTTGGCGCAGGTGGGCGTGGGCGAGGTTGTCTACCTGGACAACAAGTACGCCGACACCGATGATGGGCGCATCAGCCGCCGCATCCTCGACTCCTGTGGCATCAGCTACCGCCAGGTTATCGTCGATGTTCATATTGGTACCGGGGGACGGGCTCAGCAGTAGCGCGTGGCAACGCCAGCTGGCAACAAAAGGCAGCCAAAAGAGCCCCATCCCAAATTGACTACTCGTGAAAGTCGCGTCTGCGCGCATGGACGGCTCGTGAGCGGGTACACGGCTGTAGTAACATAGCTCTGTCCGCGGGCGCGCCCGCGTTATTGTGAGAAAGGAGCCCCTGTGGCTGTTAACGAAGAGCTGCTTAAGAAGGTTCTTGAAGAGATTCGCCCCAACCTACAGGCCGACGGCGGCGATATGGAGTATGTGGGCGTCGACGACGAGGGCGTCGTCAAGCTGGAGCTTCAGGGCGCCTGTGCCGGTTGTCCCATGAGCGCCCTGACGCTTTCCATGGGCATCGAGCGTATCCTCAAGGAGCACGTGCCCGGCGTTACCCGCGTTGAGCAGGTCAATGCCTCCGGCGAGACCAACGATCTGTACGACGAGTATGCGCCGTTCTAAGAAGTGAAAGCTGCGGGCGATATGCTCCGCATAGACGTCACGCCCGAATATGCGGCTGCGAGCGCAAGGCCCGCGGCCGCATTTGTATGTAGGGAGCAGGGGGACCGATATGCTCAACGACCTCTACCATATGCTTGATCCCGTCGCCATCTCGGCGGGGCCCATCACCATCTACTGGTACGGCTTGGCCTATGTGGTCGGAGCTCTGCTCACGGCGGTCGTCATGTACCGCACGCAGCGCCGTTGGGGTTTTGACATTACGGTCGACGACCTGACGAGTGTCGTGGTCGGCGTGGTCTTTGGCCTTATCATTGGCGCCCGCCTGTTCTACGTCATCTTTTACGGCGGCGGCTACTACTGGGCGCATCCGCTCGAGATCTTTGCCACCAACGAGGGCGGCATGAGCTTCCATGGCGGCCTGGTGGGCGGCATCATCGGCGGCATCATCGTGTGCCGCATGTATAAGCTCGATGCCTGGACTTTGGCAGACCTTGCCGTCATCGGCGCGCCGCTGGCCTTGTGCCTGGGCCGTTGTGCCAACTTTGTCAACGGTGAGCTGTGGGGCAAGCCGACCGATCTGCCCTGGGGCGTGGTCTTCGGTGGCACCGCGGGCGATATGCCGCGTCACCCCTCCCAGCTCTACGAGGCATTTCTCGAGGGCATTGTGCTCTTTTGCATTCTGCAGGTGCTCAGCCGCAAAAAGCCGCTACCGCCCCAAGGCACGTTTATGGGCGTCTTTGTGATGGGCTACGGCATCGTTCGCTTTTTGATTGAGTTTGTGCGCGTGCCCGATGCGCAGCTGGGCTATCTGCTGGGTGGCGTCATCACCATGGGTCAGCTGCTGAGCCTGCCGCTCGTAATCGCGGGTCTGGCGCTCGTCATCTTTGCTCGTCGCCGCAACCAGCCCCAGCGCATCTACCTCGACGCCTAACTACCACAAAGGGGACAGGCACCTTTGTAGTGATTCGCTGGGCAACGATGACAGAACCGTAACGTTTCCCCAGATAAAACCTGCCAAAATAAACCTGTCCCTTTTTGGCAGGTTTCTAGAAAGGCTCTTTGGACTGTGAAGGATTCCGATCTCTCCACAACGGCTGCGCGCGACGCTGCCCGCATCGTCTGGTTTAAGCGCTACCCCGCCAAGCAGACGCTCATCGCATTTTTGCTCGCGCTGTTGGCGACCACGGCGTTTTCCATCGATCCCTCCCCGGTGTCGAGCAACGCAGTCTTGGCGATTGACCCCAAAGCCTCGGGCATGCTGTACGTGTGCTACGAGGTGCTCCTCTCGTTTGCCGGCCATACCGACGCGGTCATGCTGCTTGCACTTGCCTGCCTGCTCACCTTGCCGTTTCGCTACGTGTTCTTTGGCCGTGGCGACACCTGGCGTCCATCGATCATTCTGCCGTCGCTGTTCTTCGCCATCTGCATGGTGTTCGGCCGCAGCTACGATCTCACCGACTCGGCCGAGATTGTCCTTGGCGACAAAGCCCGCATCATCTGCGCCTGGATTGGCGGCGCGGGCTGGATGCTCTTGGCGGTCGTTGCCTTCTACCTTGCCTTTGAGTGTCTAGATTGGCTGAGCTCCCGGCGCATTCCGTTTTCCGAAGCGCACTTTGGCCGCATATGGCGTGTGACTCACGCCGTGCTCTCGGTCCATCCCTTTGCTGGGCCCTTCCTGGTGCTTATGATCGCCTGGGCGCCCACGCTTATCGCTTCGCTGCCTGGCCTTTTTATGGGAGATACGGGCGCGCAGATTCGCCAGTGGTTCAACTATCCCAACGGCACGAGCGACTACCTGCGCCTACTCAACCCCAACGTGCTGCTCAACGGGCATCATCCCGTAGTGCACACGGCCATTATCGGCTCGTGCGTTCAGCTGGGGCTTTCGCTGTTCAACAGCGCTAACGCGGGTCTTGCCATCTATACCTGTGCTCAGTTCGTCATCACGGCTGCCTGCATGGCCTATTCCATTTCGTCGCTGCGCAAACTGGGCGTGAGCCTGCCGGTTCGCGGTGCGATCCTGCTGTTCTTTGCGTTTATGCCGATGTTCTCTAACTACGCGGCGCTGCTCACCAAAGACGTGCTGTTTGCCGACGCGTTCTTGGTGCTGCTGGTACAGACCGTCAAGCTCGTTGCGTGTGGCTTGCCCCGTCGTGATGCCAATGTCGAGCGAGCGGGCGAGAAAGCCCCCGTGCTCTTTGCGCGCCACGACTGGCTGCTGCTCGCTCTGGGTGCCATGGGTTCCACGTTTCTGCGCAATGGAGGTCTGGTGTTTCCCCTGGCGGCATGCGTAATCGCGGCGGCGTTTTGCGTATGGGACGTGCATGTGGCTCGTCGTGCAGCCAAGCAGACTGGTGCTGCGCCTTCGGGCGCCATCCCGCGTTTCCGCTGGGTTGGCGTTCTCGCGGTGCTCGCGCTCTGCCTTGCCTCTAATATGTACTTCACCAAGGTCTTTATGCCGGCGCACGACATCACGCCTGGTTCCAAGCGCGAAATCCTCTCGATTCCGTTCCAGCAGACGGCTCGTTTCGTCCAAAAGCACGACGGCCTCAACTCGGGCGTCAACCCCGCGGTTAAGGAGGACGGCACCATCGTGGAGGCTCCTTGCGACGGCTTGGTGACCGATGAGGAGCGCACCGTGATCGATCGTGTACTCAAGTACGAGAACCTGGGCCGCCGCTACAACCCCGACAAGTCCGATGCCGTCAAGAACTGCTTTAACGAGTACGCCTTGCAGGAGGACATCGATGCCTATTTTGAGGTGTGGGCTCAGATGTTTAAGAAGGATCCCGAGTGCTATATTTCGGCGCTTATCAATAACTACTATGGTTATTTTTATCCGAGCGCGCGCGATGCGTGGGTCTACAGCACGGCGCGCAGTGCCGAGATTATGGCGAAGCCCGATAACCTCAAGTACTTCGACTTCCATCCGATTGACAGCAACGTGGTGCGCTGGTGCGACCACCTGATCAATCTGTACCGTGTGGCGGTGCAGCGCATCCCGTTTATTTCGCTCACCATGAGCTCGGCCACCTATGTGTGGATCATGATCGCCGTGGTGGTCTACCTGCTGCGTCGTCATTCATGGCGTGCGCTGGCGATCTGGGTGCCGCTGTTGGGCGTGCTCGCCGTGTGCCTGATTGGTCCGTGCAACGGCTCGACTTACATGCGCTACCTGTATCCGGTCATCGCCTGCATGCCCTTCGCCATCGGCGCCACCGTCACCCGCAGCGACTTCCTCTGGTTCTAACTTGGTGCATTGAGGTCAGGTTTCTTTGCACCAAAGGGGCCATCATCACGACGCCTTCATTTTGGGGTTTATCTCGCAGGCCAGTAGGTATATCATAACGACGTTTGTTTATATTGCCCGAGCATCTGCGCTGGGCTTTAGGTCGAAACCGATAGGAGACACGTATGTCCGGACACTCTAAGTGGGCCACAACCAAGCATCGTAAGGGCGCGCAGGACGCCAAGCGTTCCGCCCTCTTCTCCAAGCTCAGCCGCAACATCACCGTTGCTGCCCGTCTCGGCGGTGACCCGCTGCCCGAGAACAACGCCAGCCTCGCCGCTGCCGTTGCCAAGGCCAAGGCTCAGTCCATGCCTAAGGACAAGATCAAGTCCGCTATCGACAAGGCTTTTGGTTCGGGTGCCGATGCCGCCGTCTACGAGAACATCGTGTACGAGGGCTACGGTCCTGCCGGTGTCGCCGTCTACGTCGACTGCCTGACCGACAACCGCAACCGTACCGCCGCTGATGTCCGCTCCGCCTTCTCCCACGCTGGTGGTAACCTGGGTACCTCCGGCTCCGTCGCCTTCCAGTTTGAGCGCAAGGGCCAGATCGTCGTCGCCAAGGAGATCCTGGACGAGAACGCCAAGAAGGAGACCATGATCGCCAACGGTGCTGCCGGTGACGAGGATGAGTTCATGATGGCCATCGCCGAGGCCGGCGGCGAGGACTACGAGGACGCCGGCGAGGAGTGGATCGTCTGGACTACTGCCAACGAGGTCATGGCTGTCTCCAAGGCGCTCGAGGAGCAGGGCGTCCAGGTCAAGGGCTCCGAGACCACCATGGTCCCGACCACCCCGACCGAGGTCTCCGGCGCCGACGCCAAGAAGGTTCAGCGCCTCATCGACCGTCTTGAGGAGCTCGACGACGTCCAGGATGTTTACAGCACCATGGACATGACCGACGAGGTCATCGCTGCCCTCGAGGAGGAGTAGCGCCCGCACGGGTTAAGCCGTGCATATCTGGGCATAATGAAGCGAGCATGCAAGCCTCGTGGAATAGATGAGCCGGATCCGCGTGCGTAGAGCACCGGACCCGGCTCTTTTATAATGATGCGAACCGTTTTGCATTTCGAGAGCCGAGATTTGAAGGGAGCGCCGCGTGCGCGTACTCAAACGAGCCCTAGCGATCGTGTATCTTGCCGCCACCATCGTGGCGCTGGGTACGCTTGTCTGCCAGTTTTGGGGGCCGTATACGTATCGCTTTATGCTGCTGATGCGCGACCCCATGCCGCGCATTGTCGTGACGGCATGCGGCGGAGTTGTGGCGATTGGCGTGCTGGTAAGCTTCTTCCGCCTGATGTTTGCTCGTCGCGAGCCGTCCTGCGTGCATCCGGCGGGGGAGCGCAATATCGAGGTCACGCTCGCGGCGCTTTCTTCGTGCGCCAGGGTTGCTGCCGAGCGCGACGACCGCGTGATGATCGAGCGCGTCGAGGCGCGCGTACAGGGCTCCGACGAATCGCGCGTCTGTTTTAAGGTCGACGCCATCGCGCTTGACGATAAGGACGTGGCGTCTCTGGCTACTGCGATGCAGCGGCGCATCGAGGAAGCTTGCGACACCATGCTCGGCACGCCGGGTACGACCACGCGCGTCCGTTTTTTGCCGTCCAAGACTACCGTCCAGACCGTGGAGGTTTCCGGTGAGTGATACCAATCAAGATAAGACCGCTCGTACGCCGCGCCTGACGATTGACCAGAGCGCCACGCCGGCGAACGAACCTGTTGATTCCAAAGCAGAAGCAACCGAGTTACAAGACGCGGCAGCCGCGGATTTTGACGAGGCTATGGGTCTCATCAAGGGTACGGGCGCTGCCATCTGGAGCTATGCTGTGCGTCATCCCAACACCACGCTCGGCGCCGTCGCTGGCTTTATCCTTGCCGTGTTGGTGCTCACGCTCGGCCTGTGGGACACGCTCGTCATTGCATTCTTCGTGCTGATCGGCGCCGTGATCGGCCAAATTCGCGACGGCGAGAACGGGATCGTCAACTTCTTCGGCCGTCTGTTTAGCGGCCGCTAATATGTATTCGACTGTCGCATCCGCGGCAGGCATAAGGAGGAACCATGGCTTTTAATACGAAGGTCGATGTGGCCGATACCGAGCTCGAGGAGAACGAGGCGGCCGTCGCCGAAGCCGAGGATGTGACGCTCGAGGATGAGGCGCTCGTCGAGGCCGAGTCCGATGTGGATGAGGATGACGAGGAGGCGGACGAGTCCGAGGACTCGCTGACCTATTCCAACGGCGTGATCGAGAAGATCGTTGCTATGGCCACCCGCGAGGTTCCGCACGTTCTGGGCATGAAGGGTAACCTCATGCACTTTGTGCAGGAGCAGTTTGGTGCCGAGAATCTGACCAAGGGCGTGACGGTCGAGGTCACCGACGATAATCGCGTGGTCGTCAACATCTCCGTCATTATCGAGTACGGCGCCTATGCGCCTGCGATCTTCGACGATGTCAAGGCACGTGTCACCGAGCGCCTTGCCGCGATGACCGGCCTTGAGGTGGCGGGCGTCAACCTGCGCATCGAGGACGTCATCACCCCCGAGGAGTACGAGCACCGCACCAGCCAGCACGAGTAACCTTCCAAAAAGGGACAGGTTTGTTTTGGCAGGCTTTATCTGCGAAAACGTTAAACGGCCGACCGAGCAAGCAAAAGCGTGGCCGGCCGTTATTTGTATGCCCCCCGATGTGGGCATACCGCTCGTCTAACTAGGGGTTGCAATCGTCGCGTTCCGCGTTACCCTAATGGGCGCATTGTTTCCAAATTGTTAACGAGGGTTGCCGTAATGGCCGACGAGCACGAAACAGAAAGCAAGGCATGGGCGATTGAGGCCGCCGCGGCAGAGGCGGCATCGCGTGCTGCCGAGGAGGTGCATCGTCCTCCCGTGGTGCCGATGGAGCGCGTGGTTGATCGCACCGATATCGAGCGCGGCGAGCGTGTCGGTCAAAAGCGCAGCCAGGAGCCGGGCTTCCCGCGCTTTTTTGCCGAGCTCAATCTGGGCCTGATTCTTACGGCCTTCGCCATCGTTGCGTTTAAAACCCCTAATCACTTTGCTTTTGGCGGCACCTCGGGCGTGTCGGTCATTCTGTCCACGCTGTTCCCGACCCTGCCCGTCGGCGTTTTTATGTGGATTATCAACGCGGTTCTCGTCGTCTTGGGCTTTATCTTTTTGGAGCGCAAGGCAATCCTGTGGAGCGTCTTCGCCTCGTTTGCGCTTTCGGCCTATGTTTCGCTGTTTGAGCTTTTTATTCCGACCGATGTCTCTCTGACGGGTGATATGTGGCTCGACCTGTGCTTTGCCGTCATCTTGCCGGCGCTCGGCAGCGCTATTGTCTTTGATATTGGCGCCTCGACGGGCGGCACGGACATTCTTGCCATGATCCTCAAGCGCCGCACGACACTCGAGATTGGCCGCGCGCTGCTGTTGGTTGATATCGGCATCGTGGCCATCGCGGCCTTTTTGTATGGCCCGCGTGTCGGTCTGTATTGTGTGCTCGGCCTGTTTGCCAAGACGCTTGTGGTCGACAAAGCCATTGAGAGCATTCACCTGCGCAAAGTCTGCACGGTCATTTGCTCCGAGCCCCTTAAGGTCGAGGAGTTTATCGTCAAGCATCTCAACCGTACGGCGACCATCAGTCGCGGCTACGGTGCCTTCTCGGGCAAGTGCGTGACGGTGATCATGAGCGTGCTGAGCCGTCGCGAGGCCGTGCAGCTGCGCCGTTATGCGCGCGAGGTCGATCCGGGTGCCTTTATTACGATCGTCGACAGCTCCGAGATTGTCGGCAAGGGCTTCCGCGGAACGAACTAGCACAGACGTATTCAACGAACCGCCTGCTGGCGCCGTGTATCTTGCAAATCGGTCATCTTTGAGTATTTGACCCCACATTGGGCAATAATGATGCCAAAGACATCGTTTGCGATCCAGGTGATTCGCTTAAGATACGAAGGGATGATTTCGATGTTCTGCTCGCAGTGTGGCGCCCCCATGGGCGATAACGACAAGTTCTGCGGCGTGTGTGGTGCTCCTAATGCCGGTGCCGCTGGCCCCGCTCCCCAGGGACAGCCTCAGCCCCAGCAGTTTGTTCCGCAACCGCCCGTGGCGAATGCGCCAAAGGGCTGTGTGGCTCAGGCGTTTGAGGATATGACCAAGACTCCGGGCGTGCTGCAGCGCGTGTGCCAGATCGCTTTTTTGCCGGCGCTTATCTGTGTCGTGTCGGTACTCGTTCTGTTCATCCCCGTTATCGGCGGTATTGCAGCTGCCATCGGCTTTTTGGCAGCTTGCATTGCGAGCGTGTGCGGTTCCGGCTTTGGCATCGAGTGGGGTCGCGATCTGTCGCTTAAGATCGATGACGGCATGGATCGTCCGCTGATGCGTTCCACGTCGTTTGGTCTCGGAGTCTTTTCGAACGTTATTTCGGTCGTGCTCGAGGTTATCGCTGCCATTCCCGTTATCGGTGTAGTGCTTTCGCTGGTGGAGGGCGTGGTAATTGGCGCTGCGGGCTCGTATTCTTATTACGGCTCTTATGCGCTCGAGGCTGCGCTGTTTGGCTCGCTTGGCCTGCTTGTCCTGGCGCTAATTGCCTCGGCGATTCTGGGTGTCTTCTTTAAGATGTTCGCCGACATCGCCGTGATGCACTTTGCGGTGACCGGGCGTGTCGAGAGCGCGTTTTCGCTCGATAAGGTCTGGGCGGCGTTTAAGCACAACAAGACCAAGCTGTTCTGTGCTTCGTTCCTTCCCGAGTTTTTGACGGGCCTGGTCGCCAACGTTGTCACATGGATCTTGACGGTCGTCTTTGGCGCCATTGCCTCTGTCGGTATGTATAGCTACTACTATCGTCCTACGGGTATTGAGGCAATTGTTACCGGCGGTGGCGTCACGCTCGCGCTGTTCCTGGTGCTGGTCGCTTTCGTCACCGTATTTCTTACGGTCTTTGGCAAGATGCTCAAGCACCGTGCCGTTGGCTATTGGGCCGCACGCTATGCAAGCGAGTGGGCCGATGAGGATAAGGACGACGTCCTGACTTTTGTGTTGCCCTTCGAGAAGAAGTCCACCCCTTCGGGTTACGGTGCTCCGGATGCTTCGCCGGCACCTGCACCCGCTCCCGCGACCGAGCCTGAGCCGGCGCCCGAGCCTGAACCGGCGCCCGAGTCTGAGACGGCATCTGAGCTTGAGCCTGCGCCTGAGCCTGAGCCGGCACCTGCACCTGAGTCGGCGTCCGAGCCAAGCTCCGACGAGGAACCTCAGGACGAATAGTCATGCCGTCTGCCATTTGGGGACGGGGTAGAAATAGTAGAAATAGCGCTTGAAGAATGAGCGGGGGCGGACGTGTCGAAACGTCCGCCCCCGCTTTGACATCGCGATGTGGCTATGACTGCGAGATGCCAGCGAATCGATTACTCGTCGTGCTTCTCCTCACGGCGTGCAGCAGCGCGTGCGTCGTGGATGCCCTTGATCGCGGCATGGCGAGCCGTTCGGGCATCATGGATGGCGTCGCGAGCCTCGGCGGTCGTCGCCTTGGCAGAGCGCAACTTGGCGGCCAGATCGGGGTTGGTTTCGGCGACCGCGGTAATCGCGGGGCCGTCGAGCTCCTCTTGCGTGGGCTCGGCCAAAAAGTCGATAGCATACTGGGCGGCCACCATGGAGCCCTTTGCCAGCACGGTCTCGTCGATCTTGTAGAAGCAGGAATGTTGGGCGTACGTGGCGCCAATCTTGGGGTTGCGCGTACCTACAAAGGCGAGCACGCCCGGTACGCGACGCAGGTACTCCGAAAAATCCTCGCCCGAAAGCGTGCCGCGATAATGGCCTTGGCCGGCGGGGCCCAGACACTTAATTACCTGTCTCTTATACACATCTGACGCTGCCGACGAACTCTAGGGTGTAG
>CABSMV010000008.1 GCA_902478935.1 uncultured Collinsella sp.
ACTGCGGGGTCAGCCCGTGGGAGGCCAGGGCGCCGCTGACCGGTGGACGGCACCGAGCCGTACGCTTGAACTGAGAAGGGGGAGGCCTCGCGGCCTCCCCCTTTTTTGCGTTTACGGGGCGTAAATGACTCAATTACACGAGACGATCTTATCGTTTTTGGTATTGAGCCCTTATTTAAAGAAGATAAATCGAATAACAAGGGCAACTGCTATGGCCACAATGATCAAAAGCAGGATTGTCAGTCGATGCTGCTTGCGTCGTTTACTTGATGAAACGAAGATTGATTTTCCCTGTTTTGGCGTTTCGAGATAGCGAGCCGAATGCGTCAAGGTTTGCTTGGGTCGTGGACCTCTTTGTTGATGAGCGGCGGATGCTTTCAGTGGCTCCTCACTAGCTGTGCTGTTTTTAGATAATGGTGCGTCTTTCAGATATACAGGGTCTCCCGAGGCGACGCCCATATGTTTACGTCCCGTTTGGGCATCCTCGAGCGTTTGATATCGATTTCTCGTCACATATTCGGGCTCCGGATCATTAATGGGCTCTTGCGAGATGTGGGGGCGATGGAACCGTGGCGGCTGCGTAGAAGTATCTTCGCCCTGCGTCGGCATAAACATATTGTTCTGGTTTTGGTCGTCCATGATGCCCTTTAGCTCGTTACCAACAACGTGTACGCGCTCATTGTAAGCCCCCTGTTATTTGTAGCTGCGAACATACTTGTTATTTAAGCTCTGGTTCAAAGAACCTTAACCTTATTAAAACCTGAGTCATACACACTTAGATATGCTTATAGTACTGGACTCAAAAAATTTTATAGTCGATGTATATATAAGCACTGTGTGGGCATATATAAGAGCGTCAAAAGAAGTCCCAGTCACCTAGAAGATGGCTCGGCAGTCCTAAAAGGAGTGGTAAACATGGCAAGCATGGTTCCTTATCGTTCGGTTTTTGGCGTTCGTCCTTCTGCTAGCTCGTTGTTCGATCTGTTTGATGATATGACCGACCTTGCAAACAACTCGATTGCTTCCAAGGCGTTCCCCGTTGACGTTGAGGATAAGGGCGATGGCTATGAGGTCAAGGCTTATCTGACCGGCGTCGCCAAGGACGATATCGATGTCGAGCTTAACGAGGGCCGTCTGTCCATTAGCGTGAATGTCGAGGAAGACGAGGAGAACGAGGGCAAGAACTTCCTGCAGAAGGAGTTCAGCTCGTACAGCGCGACGCGTGGCGTGTATCTTAAGGACGCTTCGAGCGAGGGCCTCTCGGCTAAGTACGCTGACGGCATCCTGACCGTTACGGTTCCCAAGATCGTCGAGAAGAAGAACGTTACGAAGATCTCCATCGAATAACTTCGTTGGTGTTCTTCGCTATTAAAAGACAACAAAAGGGGCTGGGAAGCGATTCCCGGCCCCTTTTGCTGTTTAGGACAGTCTATTGAATGGTTGCTGGCCGATACTGGCTTGCGGGGCGTATCGAGAGTTTTCGCGATCCTTGGAGAAGGGTGGCGGAGCTGCCGAGCTCGTCATCCAGGGTTGCGGCTAGAGCTTTGGCATAGCTTTTGACGGTAAGGCTCGGACGATTGTTGTCTTGGCTGATATGCATGGCAATGAGCTGTTCGGTGCGATCGGTAACAAGTTCGCGCGCGGCTTCGGCGGCTTGGCCGTTGGAGAGGTGTCCCCTTGCAGACAGGATGCGCTCTTGAAGAAAGCGGGGATATTCTCCCTCGCGCAGCATGGTCACATCGTGGTTGCTTTCGAGCGCGAGGACTCGACAATCTTTGAGGGTGTTCATGGCTTGGCTCGATAGCTCTCCGGTGTCGGTAGCAAAGCCGATGGAATCATCGAGGGTGTCGAATCGAAAGCCGATTGGATTTATGACATCGTGTGATGTTGAGTAGGTTTGCACGTGGATGCCGGCAATGGATAGGGTTTCACCGGGGTCGAATTCCTCGACAGGCAGATGCGAAAGATTTTCTTTGCTCGAAAGTGTGCCCCTGCTGGCAAAGAGGGGACCGTGCCAGTGCTTGCACCAGACATCGAGACCCTTGATGTGATCGCTATGCTCATGAGTAATGAGAAGAGCCGAGACGTTGTCTGCCGAGAGTCCCAGTTCTGCCATGCGCTTTAATGTCTCGCGGCGAGAAAGACCGTCGTCAATCATGATGAGCCCCCGGGGGCCTTCGATGAGCGCGCAGTTGCCTTTTGAGCCGCTGCCAAGGATATGAAGGTGCAGACGAGACATAAGATTCCAAAGGATACAATGGGTGCGGACGAATAGAGGAGGAAGCAAATGCCTACGGTATCACAGCATTACGGACACCATGCCGTGCCCGGGGCAGTCGATGAGACCCGAACGAGGCAGCAGGCTGCTCCTGTCGTGCTCATGGTATCAGGCGGCGCGGACTCGACGGCACTGCTTCTTATGGCGTGCACATCAAAGCTGGATATCCAAGACGGGCGCGGTGTTGCCCCCATTGCTCGCGAGCGCCTGCATGTGCTGCATGTAAACCATCATCTGCGCGGCAAGGCGTCCGATGGCGACGAGGCCTTTGTGCGTGAGCTCTGCGCGAAATATGGTTTACCGCTGTGCGTGGAGCACGCTTATTTTGATGGGGAGTCGGGCAATATTGAGGCCGCGGCCCGCGAAGTGCGCTATGCCGCGGCGCGGAGGTATGTTCGCGAGCTCTGCGCCCAGACGGGGGCACCGCGAACGGCGGCTCGTATCTGCACCGCGCACACGTCTTCGGATCGCGCGGAAACGTTTTTGATGAACGCGATTAAGGGTTCGGGGCCCGCTGGCCTATCGAGCATTCCTCGCCGGAGGAATATCGTGGTACGTCCCTTGCTCGACCTAACTCATGGCGAGCTCGTGGGCTATCTACAGGTACATGGTCAGCCGTGGCGTGAAGACGAGAGCAATGAGGATATCTCGTATCTGCGAAACTACGTGCGCCATCGAGTAATGCCAGTGGTGGCGCAGCGCAACGCGAGCATCTGCAAGACGATTGGCGCCGCCTGCGAGATCTTAGGCGATGAGGACGCGTTTTTGTCTCAGCTTTCGGCACAGGCGTTTCGAAGCTGTTTGCGCAAAGAGGCAGCGGGTGCGCTGGTGCTCGATGCCAGGCGCCTGGCTGCGGCCGAGGTGGTAATCGCGCGGCGCATCGTGCGACTGGCGATTAAGCGCATCGATCCGGACGCTCGTCCCGAGATGCGACATGTGGAGCGAGTCCTTTCCTGCGTTGCCGAGGGCACCGGCTCGGTCACGCTTCCGGCGGGGATTGACGCACGCATTGAGTTTGGCATGCTGGCGTTTAAGGCGCCGGCGGCTCGCGAGGGCCTGGTCGCGGACTGGGTTACCGTACCCGGTCGTTTGCCGTTGGGCGGGGGACGTATGCTGGTCACAGAACCGATGGCTGTTGAGCCGGGATGCGATATCGTGCGCCGCGCCCGTGAGCTTGCGGCTGCCGGGGAAGTGACAGCTTTGGTAGACGCGGCTGCCCTGGGTTTTGCCGACAGCGATAGTGAGCGGATCCTGTCGGGCTCGCGTGGCGAGATCCCTGCCGAGGCGCGATTGGCGCGCCTGTGGGTGGACGGTCCCGCGCCGGGAGACGTGATGTGCCCGTTAGGGATGAGTGGCCGAAGCAAGAAAGTATCCGATTTGCTAGGTGAGGCTCGCATTCCCGTTTCCGAGCGCGCCGGCGTGCCCATGGTGAGGACGGCGCCGGGGGGTGCCGTGGTGTGGGTCGCCGGAGTTCGCGCGGACGAGCGTTTTAAGTGCACGGCCGCAACGCGCGTGGCATATCTGCTCCGCGTGGTCGATGCGGAATAGCGTCCCACGCCTGCTATTCTGTGCGACGTTGACGGTATTCCCGCGCTGATGGCGCACGGGCTGGTAAATTTACCCCGTGCGCTGCTAGAATGTGTAGTTCGCGTCCATACGGCGGTGTGTGGGCGATAAGCACAAGAAAGGGTTGTCATGACTTCTCAACATCCGGATATCGAGAAGGTTCTGTTCACGCAGGAGGATATCGACGGTATCGTCTCTCGCCTGGGCGAGGAGATTACGCGCGACTACGCGGGTAAGGATCTGGTGCTGATTGCGGTCCTGCGCGGCGCCGTGGTCTTTATGGGCGACCTGATGCGTAAGATCGAGCTGCCGACCAACATCGATTTCATGGCTGTTTCGAGCTACGGCGACGGTGTGAAGTCCTCGGGTATCGTGCGTATCATTAAGGACCTGGATATCGACATCCGCGGTCGCGACGTGCTGATCGTCGAGGACATTCTGGACTCGGGCCTGACGCTCAAGTATCTGATGAAGAACCTCGAGAGCCGCAAGCCCGCTTCTCTGGAGGTCGCCGCCTTCCTGTGGAAGGACGTTGAGGACCGCGTCTCGGCCATCACGCCCAAGTATGTTGGAACCCATTGCTCCGATGCCTTTGTGGTGGGCTACGGCCTCGACTATGCCGAGCGCTATCGCAACCTTCCGTATCTGGGCATTTTGAAACCGGAGGTTTATTCGTAAGATGCCCGACGACCGTAACGACAACAATTCCCAGACTCCCCGGGACCCAAAGATCCCGGGGATGCCCGGAGGCAAGAAGCCCACGCGTACGGGCTGGCTGTATTTTCTTTTGGCTTGCGCGCTTCTGGGCTATGCCTTCTTTAATATGGGTTCCGGCTTTGCCAGCTCCAGCAATACCGTTAAGCTCGCGACGAGCGAGATGGTCAGCGCCATCAAGCAGGATCGCGTCGAAGATCTGACCTATACGGTTCAAGACGGAAGCGTGACGGGTCATTACTGGAAGACAAAAAAGGACAAGGGCGATACGAGCGAGCTCAAGAGCTTCTCTTCGACCTATGTCGGCTCCGATTCGCTTGCCGAGCTCATGGCGGAGCACCCCGATACCAAGTACATCGTCAACACCAACGATCCCGATTTTTGGGGCGACTTGGCGATGAGTGTGCTTCCGACGATCGCCCTTATCGCCATCATGTTCTACTTTATGCGCCAGATGATGGGCGCCAACAACAGGAACATGCAGTTTGGCAAGACCAACGCCAAGACCAACGAGGCCACACGCCCCAAGGTCAAGTTTGAAGACGTTGCCGGAGTGGACGAGGCAGTCGAGGAGCTCGAGGAGATCCGTGACTTTTTGAGCGATCCGGATCGCTATCGCAAGCTGGGCGCCAAGATCCCACGTGGCGTGTTGCTGGTTGGCCCTCCGGGCACCGGTAAAACGCTGCTGGCCAAGGCCGTTGCCGGCGAGGCGGGCGTGCCGTTCTTTAGCATCTCGGGTTCCGACTTTGTCGAGATGTTCGTAGGTGTCGGCGCCAGCCGTGTGCGTGACCTCTTTAAGGAGGCCAAGTCCCAGGCCCCGTCGATCATCTTCATCGATGAGATCGATGCCGTGGGACGTCAGCGCGGAGCTGGCTTGGGCGGCGGTCACGACGAGCGCGAGCAGACGCTCAACCAGCTGCTGGTCGAGATGGACGGCTTTGAGGAAAGCGAGTCGGTCATCCTGATCGCTGCGACCAACCGTCCTGACATCCTGGATCCGGCATTGCTGCGTCCCGGCCGTTTTGACCGTCAGGTTACGGTCGACCGTCCGGATGTGAAGGGCCGCGAGCAGATCTTGCGCGTGCATGCCGAGAACAAGCCGATGGACGAGGACGTTAAGTTTGAGAAGCTCGCCCAGATGACCGTTGGCTTTACTGGTGCCGATTTGGCGAACCTGCTCAACGAGTCTGCGCTGCTGGCCGCCCGCCGTCATCGTTCCGTGATCTCGATGGACGAGGTCGAGGAATCGATGGAGCGCGTGATTGCCGGACCGCAGCGCAAGGGTCGCGTGATGACCGAGGCCGAGCGCACCACGATTGCCTACCACGAGAGCGGTCACGCCCTGGTGGGCCACATCCTGGAGCACTCCGATCCGGTCCACAAGATTTCGATCGTCAGCCGCGGTCAGGCTCTGGGCTACACGCTGCAGCTTCCGCAGGAGGACCACTTCCTCAAGACCAAGAACGAGATGCTCGACGAGCTCGCCGTGTTCTTGGGCGGTCGCGTTGCCGAGGAGCTCATGTGCGACGACATCACGTCGGGCGCGAGCAACGATCTGGAGCGCGCGACCAAGATGGCGCGCGAGATGGTCACACGTCTGGGCATGAGCGAGGAGCTGGGCACGCAGGTCTTTGGCGAGGCGCAGCATCAGGTGTTCCTGGGCCGCGATTATGCCGATCATCAGGATTACTCTGAGGAGACGGCGCGCCGCATCGATATCGAGGTTCAGCGCATTATGCGTGAGGCCCATCGTCGTGCGGTCGAGATCCTGGATGCCCGTCGCGATCAGCTCGACCTGATGGCCAAGGTGCTGCTTGAGCGCGAGACCGTCGAGGGCGATGCCGTGAACGCCCTGCTCGACAACGAGTGGAATGTCTACCTTGAGCGCGAGGGCGATATCCTGGCGGCCAAGGAGGAGCGAAACGCCAAGGCGGCCGGCATGCCGACCAAGAAGCGTGCGCCTCACATGAGCGAGGAGGAGCTGGCGGCTGATGCCGCGGCATTTGCGCAGGCGGCTATGCAGGAGGATGCCGAAGCCGCATCCGATGATGCCGATGATGACTGTGCCGTCAATGCCGGTGCCGACACCGACGACGACAAATAGTCTTTGTGGTGAAAGCCTCCGCGGGGAAACCTGCGGAGGCTTTTCTTTTGAGCGATATGGGGCCGTCTGTTGATTGGGGACAGACTTAAATGAGCGTTTTCACGCATTTAAGTCTGTCCCCAATCAACATTTAGTCTGTCCCCAATCAATATTGCTGCGGCACTTTGCTCGGCTAAAGCGTACAATAGCGCCTATGCGAAAGGGGAACAGATGATCAACGAAACTATGTATGCTCGCGGCGCGGAAAGCTCCATCATCCGTGAGATTTTTAGCTATGGCCTTGAGCGCAAGGCGCAGATCGGTGCGGAAAACGTATTCGATTTTTCGCTGGGCAATCCGAGCGTTCCGGCACCCGCTGCTGTGGCTGAGTCGATTAAGAAGGCCCTGGAGCTGCCGAGTGACCAGCTGCACGGCTACACCCCCGCTCCGGGCCTGCCGCAATGTCGAGCAGCCGTCGCCGAATCGCTCAACCGTCGCTTCGGTACGAGCTATGAGGGCAAGGATGTCTTTATGACCGTGGGCGCGGCGGCTTCGCTCACCTGTACGCTTAACGCCGTTACGAATCCGGGCGACGAGGTCATCGTTATCGCTCCGTACTTCCCGGAGTATCGCGTGTGGATTGAGAAGGCTGGTTGCACGTGTGTCGAGGCGCTTGCCAACGAGGACACATTCCAGCTGAGCGTAGATCACGTGCTCAAGGCGATTACCGATAAGACGGCGGCCGTCATTATCGACTCGCCCAACAACCCGACCGGTGCCGTATATACGTGCGACACGCTGACGCGACTGGCCAATGTTCTGCGCGAGGCCAACGATCAGCGCGATCCCGAGAATCCGATTATGCTCATCTCGGATGAGCCGTACCGCGAGATTGTGTACGGTGCCGAGGTTCCTTGGGTGCCCTCGATCTACGAGCACACCATCGTGTGCTACTCGTATTCCAAGTCGCTGTCGCTGCCGGGTGAGCGCGTGGGGTGGATCTTGGTTCCCAACACCAATCCGCAGGCTGCCCGTCTGATGCCGGCTGTTGCGGGTGCTGCCCGTACGCTGGGTTTTGTATGCGCACCGGCACTCTTCCAGCGCGTAATTATCGACTGCATCGATGAGCCGAGTGACGTTGAAGCCTATGCACGCAACCGCACCGCGCTTACCGACGCACTAGCGGAGTATGGCTACACCTATGTTGAGCCGGATGGCGCGTTCTACCTATGGGTGAAAGCGTTGGAGCCCGATGCGAATGCGTTTTGCGAGCGCGCAAAGAAGTATGAGTTGCTTGCGGTTCCCTCGGACAGCTTTGGTATGCCGGGTTGGTTCCGCCTGGGCTATTGCGTGAGTTACGAAACGATTGTCAATTCGCTACCCGCTTGGAAACAGTTGGCGGACGAGTATCGTTAAAAGTAAAGCGCTCTGCCTACAATGTTTTACGTGAAACGGGGTTTGGTGTTAAGCCGGACCCCGTTGTCATGGACGTTGTGTCTTTGGGATGGAGTGGTTTTACGACTATCGAAGGCTATGCGTACAATGAATATAAGCGACGGCCGTGCCAGATAAGGAGACCTGATGCCCTACCTGCTTTCTTGTGACATTCATACCCATACGATGTTCTCTGCGCATGCATATTCGACCATTGAGGAGAATGTGTACTGGGCGGCAGAGCGTGGCCTGCAGGTGCTCGGATCTGCCGACCATTTGAGCTCTATGGTTACGGCTTGCCCCAATGACCTGCGCAGTTACCAGTTCTTTATCAACCAGGATATCTGGCCGCGCATTTGGAGCGGCGTGCTGGTGCTGCGTGGTGCCGAGGCCGATATCGTTTCGCTGGACGGAAGCCTGTTTGGCGAGGACACTCCTGTCACGCTCGATATCGCCGGCGATTCGTACAGCCGTCAGCATTCACTGTTCGATTTGGTTACGCGTAATTTGGATTATTTGGTTGCAAGCGTGCATAATCCGCAGATTGCTGAGGGCGCGACGCTGGCCCAGACGACCGAGATGTATATCAATGCCCTGGAGCACCCCAAGGTGTTCATGCTGGGCCACACGGGGCGTTCGGGCGTGCCGTTCGATATCGACGAGGTGCTGTTGGCAGCTAAGGCCAAGCACAAGATTATCGAGATCAACAACCATAGTCTTGAACACGGTATCGACACTGAGCATTGGGTCGTATGCCGCAAGATCGCCGAGCGCTGCGCCGAGCTGGGCGTGGGCATTGGCGTTTCGACCGATGCGCACATTGGCATGGCCATTGGCAAGCTCGATCACGCGCGCAAGATGCTCGACGAGATTCACTTCCCGTTGGATCTGATCGTGACGCGCGACCGCGAGACGCTGCTGCGCGAGATGGCGGCAGCCGGCGTGTGCGATCTGCGCAATGGGATGTAGCGGAGTTTATAAACCAAGCGAAGGGGGCGGCCCAGGCGGGTCGCCCCCTTTCTTGTCCCAAAAATCTACTGAGGTTGGTTAGCGGCGTTCGAGGACCGCTACGGTTTCGGTGTGGTCGGTATGGGGGAACATGTCGACTGGCGTGATCTTGAGCAGGCGATAGCCTCCGTCGAGGAGCTGGTGAAGGTCGCGCTCTTGAGTTACGGGGTTGCAGCTGATATAGGTGATGCGGCGCGGCTTAAGCGCGCAGGCAGCTTCGAGGAACTCGGGGGTAGAGCCGGCGCGCGGCGGATCGATGGAAAGGACATCGACCCGCTCGTTGTTGTCGGCGGCATCTAGGATGTAGTCGGTGGCGTCGTCGGCCATAAACCAAGCGCTGCGGGTGAGGCCGTTGAGCTCGGCATTGCGGCGTGCGTCGGCAATGCCCGCCGGGTTGCGCTCCACGCCGAGCAGCATAATGCCGATACCCTTGTTCTGGGCATCTTTAGCTGCGCAAAGACCGATGGTACCGCTGCCACAGTAGGCATCCATGAGCACATCGCCCTGGTGCAAATCCATGCCGTCGATAGCGAGCTGATAGAGCAGCTCGGTCTGTTGCGGGTTGGTCTGATAAAACGCGGTGGGGGAGATGTCGAATTCGCAGCCGAGCAGCTGGTCGCGCATGCATTCGGCGCCATACACGATGCGGGTTTCCTCGCCGAGGATGGCGTTGCCGGGACGTCCGTTGATGTTTTGGGCGACGGTGACGATGCGCGGATCGAGTGCGGCGACAGCCTCAAAGAACTCCTGCGCATGCGGCAAGTCGCGCTGAGCGGTCACGAGCGTGACCATGACCTGGTCGGTACGCCAACCGCAGCGGACGACGGCATAGCGAAGCAAACCAAGATGCTTGTCCTCATTAAAGGCGGGAATATGCAGCCGCTCAGCTTCGCGTGCGATGCCGTTGAGAATCTGACGGGCGCCCGGTGCCTCGACGGGGCATTCGGGTACGGCAACGATCTTGTGCGTGCCGCGCTCGAAGAAACCGCAACGGACGGCGCCCTCCTTACCGGGAGCAAAGGGAGTGGCAGCCTTATGACGAAAGCCACGCGGTGCAGGATATTTGCCCGGGTCGCCCAGGGTGACACCCATGCCACGAATAGGATCTACAGCAATGCCCTCACGCTCACAAAGCGAAGCAAAAAGCTCCTCCATAGCAGCCTGCTTAGCTGCCAACTGCTTTTTATAAGGACGATTGAGCGCCGTGCATCCGCCACAAGCTCTCATGATGGAACAGGGAGACTTGGGATCCACAGCCTTACGCGCAGACGAAACCCGATCTTTATGCGAGCGCTTGGAGCGAGTCTGAGATGCCTTATCCTCGTTCCGACGAGAGCCGGGACGCTTGGCCTTAGCCTTGCCCTTGGCCGACTTACCCTTCGCGTCCTGAGACGACTTGGATTTCTTAGAAGATTTTTTCTCCTCTGACCCCTCAGCCGCCTCGATCAAAGCACGACGAGCCTTACGCTCCGCACGAGATTCTGCCATGAATTAACCCCACTAATTTACAAATTGAAATCTGAAAGCATTGTACCGTGCCAAGTTAGCAGACGATATGCAAGCGCCCATTTCATGTCAGTGATAAGTCCAACGATGTTTGCCCGGCGTGGGCGGGGAGCGGCGCGTAATTAAGTTTATCGCGAGTTCCGCACGCAAAGGAAAGCACTTAATGTGCTTTCCGTCTTGCGCAGGACTGTAGAGCAGGAAACTTAATTACGCGCCGCTCCCCGCCCACGCCGGGCAACCTCTCCCTTGTACTTTATCAAGGTAGAGTGTATGATTCTGGACGTTACACGACTCACTTTACTTAACTAAAGTGCCATCAAGGGGGAATACCATGAACACCGATATGTCTCGTCGTCAGTTTGTTGGTCTAGCCGGCTCGCTCGCCACGGTTCTAGGCCTCGGCCTGGTTGGTTGTGGCGGCGGTGCCGATAAGGGCTCTGCTGCCGGTTCTGCCGCAGCCAAGGATGTGAAGGGCGCTGCGGAGTCCAAGAAGCTCGTGGTGGGCTTTGATAAGTCCTATCCTCCGTACGGCTTTGTGGGCGACGATGGCGAGTACACCGGCTTTGATCTCGATCTGGCCAAGGCTGTTGCCGATAAGCAGGGCTGGGAGGTCAAATACGAGGCCATCGACTGGGATGCCAAGGATACGCTGCTTAACTCGGGTGCCATCAACTGCATCTGGAACGGCTTTACCATGGAGGGCCGTGAGGACGACTACACGTTCTCCGAGCCGTACATGCTCAACGAGCAGGTGCTGGTGGTAAAGAAGGATGCAGGCATCAAGAGCTGGGACGATCTTGCCGGCAAGACCGTGATTACCCAGACCGATTCCGCTGCGCAGGATGTGCTCGAGGGTGACCAGAAGGATCTGGCGGCGACGTTTGCCACGCTCGACACGATCGACGAGTACAACACGGCCTTTATGCAGCTCGAGAGCGGCGCGGTCGATGCCGTGGCGTGCGATCTTTCGATTGCCCAGTATCAGCTTGCCGCCAAGCCCGATGCCTATACGCAGCTTGATGAGCCGCTGTCCAGCGAGCACTACGCCGTTGGCTTTAAGAAGGGCGACACCAAGTCGGCCGACGCCGTGACCGAGTCGCTCAAGGCGCTCTACGAGGACGGCACGGTTAAGGACCTGTGCGACAAATACGCGAGCTACGGCCTGTCCTTCGACAACTGGGTTCTCAAATAGCCACAGCACCCAACCTTGCGGCTCCAACCCTCCTCGCGTACCAAAGTACGCTTCGTCGGGCTTGTCGCTCGCAATCTTGGGCACTGTGCCTATTTGAGAATAAGATCAGCCGTTCTGTTGCTGCGAAGGAGAAGGTAGGTTGTCTATTCAGGTCATGATGCAGATGCTTGGCCAGGGATTCTTGGTCAGTTTGCAGCTGTTTGTACTGACGCTGCTCGGGTCGATTCCGCTGGGAATTCCCGTGGCGTTTATGCGCATGAGCAAAATTGCGCCGCTCCGCTGGATTGCGCGCATCTATATCTCGGTTATGCGCGGCACGCCGCTCATGCTGCAGATGTTTGCCATCTACTTTGCCCCGTACTACGTGTTCGGCATTTCGCTCACGCCCGATTCCAAGTGGACGGCGTGCGTCGTAGCGTTCATCATCAACTACGCCGGTTACTTTGCCGAGATCTATCGCTCGGGCCTGCAGTCCATTCCGCGCGGTCAATACGAGGCCGCCGAGGTGCTGGGCTACTCGCGCCTGCAGACGTTTTTGTACATTGTGATGCCGCAGGTTGCCAAGCGTATTCTGCCGGCGATGGGCAACGAGATCATCACGCTGGTCAAGGACACGTCGCTGGCGTTTGCCATCGGCGTGGGGGAGATGTTCTCGACGGCCAAGGCGCTGGTCGCCTCGCAAGTGAGCATGGTGCCGTTTGCGATTGCGGCGTTGATCTACTGGGTCTTTAACTTTGTGGTCGAGATGCTGCTGGGCGCCGCCGAAAAGAAGCTGGACTATTATCATGACTAACTCAGTGATGAAAATCGAAAACGCGCGTAAGGCGTTTGGCGGCAATGAGGTGCTCAAGGATATCTCGCTTGAGGTTAAGCGCGGCGAGGTCGTGGCGATTATCGGACCTTCGGGTGGCGGTAAGTCCACGCTGCTGCGGTGTGCCACGCTGCTCGAGACACTCGACGGCGGCTCGCTTTCGTTTGGCGACCTTGCCGTTGCGACGGATGCGGGTTCGGGCGCGGTCTATGCGAAGGGCGATGTGCCCAAGCAGGCGCGCTCGCGATTCGGCCTGGTGTTCCAAAATTACAACCTGTTCCCGCACTATACCGTGATGAAAAACATCATCGACGCGCCGATCCGCGTGCTTAAGCGCCCGCGCGAGCAGGCGGAAGCTCGTGCGCATGAATTGATTGCTCAGATGGGGCTTACGGGCAACGAGAACAAGGTGCCATGTGAGCTTTCGGGCGGCCAGCAACAGCGTGTGAGTATCGCCCGCGCCTTGGCGCTCGATCCGGAGATCCTGTTCTTTGACGAGCCGACCTCGGCACTTGATCCCGAGCTGACGGCCGAGGTGCTGCATGTCATTAAAGACCTTGCCGCGCAGAATATGACGATGGTAATCGTGACCCACGCGATGCAGTTTGCGCGCGATGTTGCCGACCGCGTGGTCTTTATGGATGGCGGTCGTATTGTTGAGGAGGGGCCCGCCGAGCAGGTTATCGACCATCCGCGCGAGCAGCGCACGCGTGAGTTCTTGAGCCGTATCGAGGGGTAGGCTCAGGTATTTACTCAACTATTAATTGAGGCGAAGCCGCCGCAGGTCTTACGGTCTGTGGCGGCTTTTTGTTTGCATCGACGGGGTTCAATAATCGCCCCACAAGCTTGTCTCTTCCTCTCGCCGCCTGTATTCATACGTGTGCCGAAAGGTGTGCATGGACGGTCGCCCGTGAGGGTAGGGTGGTGGCATAGGACATTTGGAGGGTGAGCCGGCTCGGCTGCCGACCATGCTGCTCCCGGGATGGCACCGACCGCGAACTCTCCCCGTTGGCGTCGCGCATTGCGCGCGGCCCTGCAAGGAGGTCATCATGGGTGCTCCCAAGACCGGTAACGTAAGGAACGTGGTGCTCGTAGGCCAAGGCGGGGTGGGCAAGACTTCACTCGCCGAGGCCATGCTCCACCTTTCCGGCAAGACCGCCCGCCTGGGCGGCCACGACGGCACCAAGCCCACGCTCGACTATGACCCCGAAGAGGTCAAGCGTGCATTTTCCATCTCGACGACCATTGCACCGATCGACTGGAAGGGCGCGCGCATCAATGTGCTCGATGCCCCGTGCTACCCCGATTTTATCGGCGACGCCTTTGCTGCGATGAGCGTCTGCGAGACGGCTCTGTTTGTGGTCGATGCCGAGGCCGGCCCACAGCCTACGACGGTTAAGCTCTGGTATGCCGCCGAGGACCTGCGCCTGGCGCGTGCGGTGTTCGTAAACCGCCTGTCGCGCTCCGAGGCCAGCTTTGCGACCACGATGGACCTGCTGCAGGAGCGCTTTGGCACGCGCCTGGGCGCCGTGACCCTTCCCTGGGGCGAGGGCGAGGACTTTGACGGCATCATCGACCTGGTGCGCATGAAGGCGCGCCATTGCAACGGCACCGAAGCCGTTGAGTCGGAGATTCCCGAGGAGTATCGTGCCCAGGCCGAGGAGGCCCATGACCATCTGTGCGAGCTGGTGGCCGAGGCCGACGATGAGCTGATGATGAAGTACCTGGAAGGCGAGGAGACGCTGACGCAGGAGGAGCTTGAAGGCCTGCTGTCGAAGGCGATTGCCGAGCGCATCTTTGTGCCGGTCTTTGCGGGCGATTGCATTAAGGAGCAGGGCGTCAACTCGCTGATGGACGACATCGCGACGTACTTCCCGGCGCCGACCGACTACGGCGAGATGCCGCTTATCGACGGCGATTCGCTCAAGATTTCGAGCGACGATGATCGTCCGGTGGCGTTTGTGTTTAAGACCCTGGCCGATCCGCAGCAGGGTCGCATCAGCTTTATCAAGGTGCTGACGGGTACGCTTGAGCCGGGCCTTGAGCTGGTCAACGCGCGCACGCGCAAGGGCGACCGTCTGGCTCACCTGTATGTGATGTGCGGCCGCGACATGACCGAGGTTGGCCATGCCTATGCCGGCGACATTATCGTGGCACCTAAGCTGGCGGCCGAGACGGGCGATACGCTCTCGATTACCGGCAAGGTCGAGGCTGCGGCGTTTAAGTTCCCCAACTCGCAGTACCGCATCGCCATCGAGGCTGAGAATCGCGGGGACGAAGAAAAGCTCTACACGTTTATCGAGAAAGCATGCAAGGCCGATCCGACCATGAGCATCGATCGTGACGAGGAGACGGGCCAGACCATTATCTCCGCCGTTGGTGAGGCGCAGGTTTCGGTGCTGCTCAACCGTCTGGAGGACCGCACCAAGGTCGCCGCCAAGAGCGTGCCGATCCGCATTCCGTATCGCGAGACCATCCGCCGCACGGCGAGCGCCCAGGGCCGCCACAAGAAGCAGACCGGTGGTGCCGGTCAGTACGGCGACTGCTGGCTGCGCGTGGAGCCGCTCATTGGGCCCGACGGCACGAGCGACGGCTACGAGTTTGTGGATGAGGTCGTGGGCGGCCGCATTCCGCGCTCGCTGATCCCCGCCGTGGACAAGGGCGTCCAGGAGACCATGAAGGACGGCATCATTGCCGGCTACCCGCTTACGGGCATTCGCGTGGCTGTGTACGACGGTTCGTATCACAGCGTCGACTCCAACGAGATGGCGTTTCGCGCGGCGGCTCGCATCGGCCTGCGCAAGGCATGCGCCGATGCCGATCCGGTGGTGCTGGAGCCCATCGAGGAAATTACGGTGACTATCCCCGAGAGCTACGCCGGCGCCGTGATGGGCGATATCTCGGCCTTGCGCGGTCGCGTGACGGGCATGGAGACCGATGAGCGCGGCGACACCGTGGTCATCGCCCAGGCGCCGCTGGCCGAGTTGACGGATTACTCGACGCGCCTGCGCTCTATCACGCGCGGCACGGGTGACTTTACCATGAAGCCTGCTGGCTACGAGCAGGTTCCCTATGACGTTCAGGCCAAGCTGGTGGAGCGCTATGAGGAGGGTCGCGCCAAGTAGCGTGCGATTTTGCCTGCAATGTAGGTGCTGACGAAAAGGCCACCCTGGGTAACCGGGGCGGCCTTATTTGATTCCTTGGGGACGGAGGAAAACGGATCATTTTTTGGGTTACGGGCAGCTTGGTCGGCCCTAAACTCCCGAGGTCTGGTTGCGGCCGGTGGCGTAGTCGATCTGCACGTGCGGCTGCAGGTTGTAGCAGTATACGTGGAAGCAGAGGGTCTTGCCGTGGTCCTCGACCGATTGCGCCTCAAGGCGCACGCCACGGCAGACAAGTTCCTCTTCGTTATACATGGGCGTGACACGGTAGAGCACATGGTTACCCGTATCGCGGATGTAGCCGAGAATCTGCTCTTCAAACGGCAGCATGCCCGTCTCGTTGAGATAACGCGTGCCGGTGAGGAGATTCTTGCGGTTGGCGTTTTCGCCGCAGAGCGACCAGGCGATGAGGTGGCAGCGGTTGTAGAGGCTCTGGCCCGGAATAAAGTCGTAGCGCTGCTGGTGCCAACCGGCAGGATGGATGCGCGAGATATCGCCGCGCTTTCCCTGTCCGAGCGACTCGGGGCCTACGCAGGCGAGCGCCTTGCGAGTGCGACCCAGGCTGTCGAGCTTGGAGAATTTCTTAAAGCAGCCCTCTTCGGTGGCGCGATCGTATTCATCGAGTGTGAATGATGGCGCGCCGAGCGGGTGCGTGCTGTCGGCGCGAAGGGCAACGTAGGGGTTGCCGGCGTAGTCGGGAATGCTGCTGAGATATACGCCGCGGGCGCGGTTAAGGTCGGGGTTTTCGACCTCGTCGATGGGGGTGGCGGCGCTGTCTGTGGAAGTGTCGTCACCGGTGTCGGTTGCGGCGGATTCAGAGCTATCGCCAGAGTCTTGGCCATTTTGAGAGTCCGAAGAGCTCGCTGTTCCCGATTCGAGCCGGGCAACCAGGTCTGCTTCGTCGTCGGTGCGGCTGGGACTCTCGTTTTGTTTTTCGGCCAGAGCCGCCGCCTGCTCATCGCTTTGCGGCGACAGCAGCTTGGGAGCTCCGTCGAGCGATCCCGTAAACAGCGCAAACCCCAGCACCACGGCGGTGCCGATGGAAAGTACTTGCTTGTAGGCGGACTTGCGCGACATTGAGGCTCCTGGATGGACGGTTGGGAATCTACCAGTCTAGCAGGAGACGCCGCAGGACGTTTGCTCGGCAGAATACGTAAGATGCGGGACAAACGCTGCTGATGAGGTTGTACCGTATAGGCTGGGAAAGCGATACGCTATTCTTCGTTGAGAACAATGACAGAGAGAAGGCCCCATGCCCGACATTATCCGTATAAGCGACGCGCGGCTTGAGGAGCTTATCGCCGAGGATGTCCCCTATATCGATCTTACGACGCATATCCTGGGAATCGGTGAGGCGCTCGGTGCGATGGAGTATTACACGCGCGAGAACTGCGTGCTTTGTTGCACGGAGGAGGTTGTGCGTATGGCAACTATGCTGAACCTGACGGTCGAGTGGTTTGAGCCCTCGGGAACAAAGGTTGAAGCCGGGCGATCTTTTATGCGTGTATGCGGTTCGGCCGCCAATTTGCATCTGCTATGGAAAGTCGGCCTAAATATGTTCGACCACTACTCGGCTGTGGCAACCAAGACGCGCAAAATGGTCGACGCCGCGCATGCTGCCAACCCCATGTGCGAGGTGCTGACGACGCGAAAGAGCACGCCGGGCAATAGGGACCTACTGACCAAGGCGGTCGTTGCGGGCGGAGCGTTTCCACATCGCATGGGCCTTTCCGAGACCGTATTGGTGTTCGACAACCATACCAGGTTTATGACAGCGCCTTCTGGAGCAACGGGACTCGATGCGCTTATTGAGCTTCTGCCTCGGATTCGCCGGCGCTGCATCGAGAAAAAGCTGTTTGTCGAGGCGGGTGCCGATGACGCTCGCAGGCTGGTGAGGGCGGGCGTCGACGGTATTCAGTTCGACAAAGTGCCGGTCGCTGAGCTTGGGCCGCTTGTCGAGGAGCTACATGGAATCGATCCTCATGTGGCCTTGGTTGCAGCGGGCGGGATTCGTCCCGACAACGCGGCCGAGTACGCGTCGACCGGCGTTGATGGCCTCGTGACCACGTCCTGCTTCACAGCGAATCCCGTCGACATGAGCGTCAAGATGTTCGCCTAGCGCGTCGCTGCGCGTTTGCCCGGACAAACGCGCCCAATAATAAAATGCTTCTTTCTTCGCGGGTCCATGCTTGCCAAACACAGTTGCGGTGGAATAGTTCTTGTTTGGGTCCGATAGGCCGTAAGACAGGAACTATTCCACCGCAACTTATCGGGATGCGCTACTGGTTCATGTTGCCGTGGATGTAGGGGGTGACCTCGGGGGAGATATGGTCGCAGCCCAGCTCGCGCAGCGCGGACTCGATGGCGGCGGGCAGCGGGGTCTTGCCCTCGGCATCGACGGCGGTGCCGCCGAGCGCGGCGATCTTGGCGACATCTGCGGGAGCGGCCTCGATATGCATGCAGCCGCCGACCAGGCGTGCGCGGACCTGAGCCAAGTCAAGATCGTGCAGGTAATCCTCGCAGGCGCGGATCAGGGAGACCTTCTCGAACGTAAGCTCCTCGCCCGTGGGGACGCGGGTGGCAAGGCAGGCTCCCGCCGGCAGGTTCCAAACGGGATAGCCCCATGCACGCAGCAGCTCGCGCTCTTCGTCCTTGGTAAAGCCGACCTCCATAAGAGGGGAGCGTACGCCGAGCTCTTCTGCCGCGCGCATGCCGGGGCGGTAGTCGCCGCGATCACTTGCATTGCTGCCATCGATGACGGTGGGAAAGCCGAGCGACTTGGCGTGGTTGACGATGGCGGTAAAGCCGGCGTGCTTGCAGTGGTAGCAGCGATTAGCATCGTTGCAGGCTACTTGGGGGAGCTGCAGCTGATCCACCGAAAGATTGAGCACGGGGAGCTTAAAATGCGGCCCCTCATTGGCTTGTCCATCAACGGACCGCTCAAACGAAGCCTGTTCGGGCGTACCGATGAGCGGCGTGGTGAGATGGACGAGGAGGGTATTGGTGGGCATGATGCGGGCGCAGACCGCGGCCAAAAAGCTGCTGTCGACGCCACCGGAAAACCCGATAGCCACGCGCCCGTATGCCAAAAGCAGCTGTTCGAGCGCCGATAGCTTGTCTTGAAGCTCCTCTGCGGGTGCCGTGGTGTCTAAAATCATGAAACGTTCCTTATCGTTGAGTGCTCGATCGAAAACTATAATCCTAATGCGTTACTTGCCATAAGACTTCTATCTGTGTAACGAAAGTGCAATATGGTATATACGTTATATACAAGTTGCCAAATGCGGTAGAGTTGCAGCAACGCGACAGCGAGAGTCGATGGGGGACCGATATGATCAAGGCTGTTATTTTTGACATGGATGGAACGCTGGTCGATACCGAGCGTTTGGGGATTAAGGCCTGGAAGGCAGGCGCCGCTGAGCTGGGGCTCGCGATTGATGATGCGCTGATCCATCAGTTTATCGGTCGCACGCTGCCCGATGTCATGGACATCCTTGATAAGCATTATGGCAGCCACGAAACCACCGAGGCGGTCTATGTCCGCCACAAGGAGATTCGCGACGAGATGGTCAAGACCGAGCTGGAGCTTAAGGCCGGTGCCGCCGAGTGCCTAGACGAGCTGCTGGCTGCGGGCTATCACGTGGGTCTAGCGACGTCGTCGCGCCTCGTTACGGCCGAGCGCAACCTTAAGATGGTCGGTCTTTTTGACAAGTTTGAAACGGTGACCTGCGGCGAGGACGTTGTGCACGGCAAGCCCGACCCCGAGATGTATCTGCTCGCCTGCGAGCGCGCGGGCTTTGCCCCCGAGGAATGTGCTGTGGTCGAGGATTCGCGCAACGGCTGCGTCTCGGGCATCACGGCCGGCTGCCATGTCTTTGCCGTCCCCGACATCGTGCCGCTGCCGCAGGACGTGGTGGATGGCTGCGAGGCCGTGCTCGATACGTTGTTCGACCTGGCGGCGGCAGTCAAGGCCGAGCGCTAGACAATTGCGGTGTTGAAACGAGCAATTACCCACGTTTGCGCTTAAGCAAAAGGGGCCCGGCAATGGTCGGGTCCCTTTTGCTTAAGCGGCGACATAGCATACTTGCGGGCGTGCTATAGATACGCGCCGAGGTTGATGGCCGTGGCGTCGGTCTGGGTGCTTGCCTGGGTGCTGGCGCGCTCCAGTAGGAACGGACGTACCAGTTCTTGGCGGTTGATATCCTCGGCGGCGGTGACTGCGGTGACGGTGCGCGCTGCAGAGCCGACGCGGATATGCTTGGTCTTTGCCGGGGTCTTGTTCTCGATTTGCTCCATGAGCAATTGAACGCCCTTGCGGCCAATCTCGTAGCCCGGGGGCGCTACCGTAGTGAGCGGGACCGATCCGCTCCAAGCGAGTGGGTTGCCATCGCAACCTGCTACGCGTACTTGCCCGGGGACGGCGATGCCTTTGTCGACCAGCGCCGAGATGACGCCCGAGGCCAGCACGTCGGTCAGACCGACGACAAAATCGGGGCGTTCGTTTGCGGGGCGCTCGGCGATTTGGGCACCGATGCCGTAGCCGTCGGCAGCGGTATTCCATTCGCCGGCGTCGATGACTTCGATCTTGATATCGGGGTGCAGAGCGAGGGCCTTGTGAATGCCAAGCACGCGTAGGGTGAGTTGCATAAATGCTGCTCGGCCGACGACGACAATATGGTGTGCACCGCGGGCGATGGCGAGTTCGGCAATGATGCGACCCTGGGCCTCGTTGTCGGCCGCTACATAGTAGCCGGGCTCGGAGCAATGGATGTCCAGATGGACGATCGGCACGGGCATCTTGGTCATGGCGGGGTGCCAGTCGGGGGATGCCATGGGCTGAACCATGACGCCGGACATCTGGGTGCCCATAAAATAGCGCAGGTAATGGTCCTCGAGAATATCGTCGTTATCGGCGTTGGCGATGAGCAAGTCGTAGCCGTGCTTGCGGGCCTCGTTGTGGGCGCCGCTGGCGATTTGGAGCGAAAAGCCGTGATCGAGACGGGGGAGCACCAGGCCAAAGGACTTGGTGGCGCCGCCCGCGAGCTGACGGGCGCTTTGGTTGGGCAGGTAGCCAAGGCGATTGATGGTCTCGTTGATGAGCTTGAGGGTCTCGGGGCGCAGCTTTTCGGGGTGGTTGAGCGCGTTGGAAACCGTGCCCAACGAAACCCCGGCCTCGCGCGCGACGTCGCTGATTTTTACCTTTGCCATAGCGGTCCCTTTGATGCGTTTCAAGTACAAGCCAGATTGTAGCATCCCAAACCTACCAAAAAGGGACAGGTTTATTTTGGCAGGTTTATCTGGGGAAACGCCGTTGCCAGCGCGACCACCACGAAGGTGCCTGTCCCCATTGTGGTGGTTTGGACCGGCTGGACGTGTGTGCATCGGGTGGTATCTAAGTTGAGATACCACTTCTGGTATATCAGCTTGCGTTTGCGTGAGTACAATACTCGAACGTTATGCGTCTCAGCGCCCCCTGTGCGTGGACGTTTTGCAGTCAAGCGGACGAAGGGATTTATCCTATGTGCGGAATTGTCGGCTACACCGGCTCTGATATTGCAAAGAACATCCTGGTCACAGGTCTCAAGCGTATGGAGTATCGTGGCTATGACTCCTCGGGCGTCGCGCTCGAGGTGGGCGAGGGCGCCGCGGCGCACCTCGACGTCATCCGCCGCGTGGGCAAGGTCGCGGGCCTGGAGAGCGAGCTTTCCAACATTGACAGCGACGCTACCTGCGGTATCGGCCACACCCGTTGGGCCACCCACGGCAAGCCCTCCGTCGTTAACGCTCACCCCCACACCAGCTGCGACGGTCGTATCGCCATCGTCCACAACGGCATCATCGAGAACTTCGCCGAGCTGCGCGAAGAGCTGGAGGGCCGCGGCCACCACTTTAAGAGTGAGACCGATACCGAGGTCTTCGCGCATCTGATCGAAGAGGCTTATGCCGAGACGCACGACCTGATGGCCTCCGTGCGCGAGGCTTGCACCCACGTGGTCGGTGCCTATGGTCTGGCCGCCGTGTGCGCTGACGAGCCCGGCGTGATCGCCGTGGCCCGTAAGGATTCCCCGATCGTGGTCGGCGCGGGCGAGACCGGCGCCTATGTCGCCTCCGATGTCATCGCGCTCATCGACGCCACCCGCGATGTCGTGGTGCTCGAGGACGGTCAGTTTGCCAAGCTCACGCCCGCAGGCGTCGAGTACAACGACGAGGCCGGCAACGTTATCGAGCCCAAGGTCACCCACATCGACTGGGACCTGGACATGGCGGAAAAGGGCGGTTATCCCGACTTTATGCTCAAGGAAATCCACGAGCAGCCGCGCGTCGTGCGCGACACGCTGGTCGGTCGTATGACGCCGGCCGGCGAGCTCGACATCGACGAACTGGGCCTTTCGCTCGAGGAGCTCAACGACATCGACCGCGTCTACGTGATCGCTTGCGGCACCAGCTATCACGCTGGCCTCATTGCCAAGAATCTCATTGAGGGCTGGGCTCGCATCCCCACCGAGGTGGAGGCGGCCAGCGAGTTCCGCTATCGCAACCCCATCATCACGCCGACGACGCTCGTCGTGGCCGTGTCCCAGTCGGGCGAGACGGCCGACACTCTCGCCGCCATTCGCGACGCGCGCATCAAGGGTGCCAAGGTCTTCGGCATCACCAACGTGGTGGGCAGCCCCGTGGCGCGTGAGAGCGACGGCGTCATCTACACCAAGGCCAACAAGGAGATCGCGGTCGCCTCGACCAAGAGCTTCATCGGCCAGGTTGTGAGCCTGACGCTTTTGGCTCTGCTGCTGGCGCAGGTCAAGTACCGCTTGACCACCAAGCAGGCGCGCATGCTGTTCCGCGAGCTTTCCGATACGGCCGAGCAGATTCAGTGGATTTTGGATACCCAAACCGAGGCCGTGCATGAGGCCGCCCTGCTGTGCAAGGACGCGCAGTCGGCGCTGTTCGTGGGCCGCGGCATGGGTGCCGCTATTTCCTACGAGGGCGCGCTCAAGCTCAAAGAGGTCAGCTACCTGCACGCCGAGGCCTACGCCGCCGGCGAGATGAAGCACGGCCCCATCGCGCTGATCGACCCGGGCTTCCCTGTCATCGCTGTGGCCACCAAGAGTGCCACCTACGACAAGACCGTGTCGAACCTCATGGAGTGCAAGGCGCGCGGCGCCAAGGTCATCGTCGTTGCCACCGAGGGCGACGAGGAGATCAACAAGATCGCCGACTGCATCATCCGCGTGCCAGCAGTCCGCGACGTGTTCAGCCCCATCACGGCGAGCGTCCCGCTGCAGCTGCTCGCCCGCGAGGTCGCCATCCTGCGCGGCTGCGATGTCGATCAGCCCCGAAACCTCGCCAAGAGCGTCACGGTAGAGTAGTTGGTTCCGCCGTCCTAGCGACCAAGGCCCGGCTCCGTTGCAGCGGAGCCGGGCCTTGTTGCATTTGCCCAGATAAAACCTGCCAAAATAAACCTGTCCCTTTTTGGCGGGTTAGCGGAGCTTGCTGGTCTCGAAGTACTCGGGGAACTGGTCCAGAACCTCGGTTTGATTGCGGAACATCATGTGCAGGTGCTTGCTGACCAAAAAGCTCGCTTCGATGGGGTCGCGACCGGCGATAGCGCGGCGAATCTGCTTGTGCTCGTTCACGATGTCCTGATTGTCGAGAACCTGCGTGGCGGCGCGCAGCCAGCGGAAGCGCTCCAGGTCGGCATTGGTCTCTTCGAGCCACGACCACACGGTGCTGCGACATGCGATGCTAAAAATCATGTGATGCATGAGGTTGTCGCTCAAAAAGAAGCCGATGCGATCCTCCTCGGCCATGGCCTTTTCCTGCAGCACGATGGCGCGGTCGAGCTGCTCGATGCCGGCCGACGTGGCGCGCGCACAGCACTCCACAATCACCTGCTTTTCCAGATGCTCGCGGATGTAACAGGCACTCTCGGCAAGGGTGAGGTTGATGGGCGAGACGTAGGTGCCGCTCTGGGGCACGGTGCGCACCAGGCCTTCCTGTGCCAAGCGAACCAAAGCCTCGCGCACGGGCGTGCGACCCATGTCCAGGTCATCGCAAAGCTGCTTGACGCCCAGCTTTTCGCCCGGCTTGTAGTCCAGGTAGACGATTTTGCGTCGAATGGTGTGGTAGGACTGGTCCTGTAGGCTCGTTTCCTGCTCGCCGACGTGCATCGATTCTTCCATAGCGCCTCGCAACTGTTCTATCAAACTCATATGTCAGTTGTTAATTATGCCGCGAATCAGCTCTCCGCGGTGGGTAATTCGGCTGTTGCCTGAGAACTATCGCGGCATCTTAGTCTGTGTTTGCGCAAGGCTGTGCTCAATGTTGCCGTATCATAAGCCGTCGCAAACGTGAAATAGAAAGAAGGAATCCCATATGCAACTGGCAAATATCGTACGCGAGCGCTGGAAAGGCGTCTTGTTCTGCCTGATCATCGCCATTCCCGCGACGTTGCTCGGCAAACAGGTTGAGGTGGTCGGCGGTCCGGTATTCGCCATCCTCTTTGGCATGGTCCTGGCGCTCGTCTTTCCCAAGAATCGTCGCGAACAGCTCGCCGCCGGCGTCACCTATACGTCCAAAAAAGTCTTGCAGTACGCGGTTATCCTGCTTGGCTTTGGCATGAACCTCTCCCAGATTCTGTCCAAGGGCGCCCAGTCGCTGCCGATTATCGTGGCGACAATCTCGACCTCGCTTGTCATCGCCTTTGTGCTCTGCCGCGTTATGAACGTGCCGGGCAAGATCGCGACGCTTGTGGGTGTGGGTTCGTCGATTTGCGGCGGTTCTGCCATCGCTGCGACCGCACCCGTCATCGATGCCGACGATCGCGAGATTGCCCAGGCTATTTCGGTCATCTTCCTGTTTAACGTTATCGCGGCGCTCGTGTTTCCGACGCTCGGCGGCATGCTCGGGCTGACCAACGAGGGCTTTGGCCTGTTTGCCGGTACCGCCATCAACGACACCTCGTCCGTAACGGCTGCGGCGAGCGCCTGGGACAGCATGCACCCCGGCGCCAATGTGCTCGAGAGCGCCACAGTGGTCAAGCTCACCAGGACGCTGGCCATTATTCCCATCACGTTGGTTCTCGCATGCTGGCAGATGCATCTGGCGCGCAAGGCCGGCGGTGACGCCAAAAGCACGTTCTCGCTTAAACGCGCGTTTCCCATGTTCGTGCTGTTCTTTGTGCTGGCGAGCGTGATCACCACGGTGCTTCAGCTTCCCGCGTCCTTTACGGCGCCCATCAAGGAGCTGTCGAAATTCTTTATTGTGATGGCCATGGCGGCTATTGGCTTTAATACCGATATCGTCGAGCTGGTCAAAAAGGGCGGCAAGCCCATCGCATTGGGCTTTTGCTGCTGGATTGGCATTGCGTGCATGAGTTTGGGAATGCAACACGTACTGGGAATCTGGTAGAGAAGTAGCTTGTTTGCGTGCTGGTTGCTGGTGAGCGCATTCTCACGGTGGAGCGATAGGAGCTCTTGCGGGTATGGCTTGTCCGCAGGTTTATAAGTCCCGAAGAGCTCTTATCGCCCCGCCAGGATGGCGATGCGGGGCAACACCTATACTCGCAGGACGGCGCTTTCTGCCCTATAGTGTTTGGTGAGCAATATCGTTCAATTTTGAAACACTCGGTCGTGCGACCGTCGGCGGCTGCATGTCGCCGCGGACAGGGGCAAATCATGGATAGCGATGCCAAGCTGAACATCTTGACCGAGGCCCTGGCTGCTGCCGGGGCCTCGGCATTGGCAATCGATGCGCGTGGGGACGTCGCGATCTCGACCATGAATGACGCGGCGCTTGAGCGGGATGTGGCGGCTTTTGTAGCTGAGCGCCTCGACCGTATAGGAGACGGCGCGCGTCTGGTTATGGGGCGTGCGGGTGCGCGCCTGAGCCTGACCGTTCGCCCCACCGACAAAGAGGGCGGGGGGCTTTGGGTCGTCGTGGTCCGCGAGGTGCGCGGTGCCGCGGCGCATGCGGGCATCGAGTGGCTCAACGCCGACGAAGTTGAGGCCCGCTACGAATCGAGCGCGTACGGCATCGTTGAGGGGGCGGCCTCGGTGGCTGCGCCGGTTGCAGAGAGTTACGCGCGCGGTGTGCCTCTTATGCTCGAGGGCGAGCTGGGAGCGGGTCAGGTCGAGATCGCCAAGCGCCTCTATCTGGACGGTCCTTTTGCCGATCAGCCCTTTGTTTCCGTTGCGCTCGATGAGCTCACCGAGCGCGGTTGGCGCCATGTACTCAAAAGCGTCGAATCGCCGTTGTTCCAAATGGGGCTGACCCTTTGCATTGAGGGCTGGAACGCGGTTGGCCCCCAGCGCCTCCGCGAGCTGGTCTCCACGATGACCGACACCGCGTTGGCGACGCGCTGCCATGTGGTGCTGACGGCGAATGACATGCCGGGCGGCGGCGAAAGTGATCAAGCCGCCTTTGTGACCGAGCGCTTCGCCTGTGCGGTGAGCGTGGCGCCGGCAATCGCCGAGCAGGGAGCCGCGTCGACGAAGGTTGCGCGCTATTTGGAATATCTCGCTGATGCATTTGGGACGGCAGCGCCCACGCTGTCTGCCGCGGCGACGAAGACGCTCGATGCTTACCGCTGGCCGCGCAATTATCTGCAGCTCCGCGAGGTCTCGGAACGACTGTATATATTGGTGGGGGCGGGCACGGTGGACCGCGCTGTAGCGGAGGAAGTGCTCGCCCAAGAGGATGTGATTAAGACCGCAACCTTTGGCGCCCCGACGCTCGAAAGTGACCTGTATATCCTGCGACCGCTGGCCGATACCGAGCGAGATATCGCGCATCTGGTTGTAGATCATCTCCACGGCAACCGGACTCGTGCGGCAGAGGTGCTGGGTATAAGCCGTACAACGCTGTGGCGCTTGCTGAAGGACGATGACCGTTGAGCGAGGCGCCCGTGACCGCGCGCGACGCGTGTGCTACAGTCCAAAGCGTTATTGTTTCGATTTGGTTACGGCGTGCGAGGGCATATGGCTGAGACTTCAAAACCGAGCCGCAGAAGGCGGAGTGCCGCGCCGGTCAACCGACGCACAACATCGGTGACGTGGGGTAAACACGCCTCGGGGTTTGATGGCTCGTTCAAGCGCACTAAATACGGCTATCCTTCGGCAAGCGCCCGCTTGGCAATGCAGGCAGAGTCCTCGCTGTGGGGCCGCAAACGCGTGGTGGGCTCAAAGCTCAAGCACGACGGCACGCTTGGTTACATCAGTCGCGGGGCGGCTCGCCGCAGCGGGCTCAACCCGGCTGGTTGGCATCGTTATGTGCCGATCGTGGCCGTCGTTGCAGTGATCGTCATCGCACTCGCCGCGCTCGGCTACGCCGGCGGTGGCGCCAACTTGGACGCAGTGTTTAAATCGCCCGAGCTTGCGCATGCAGGCACAGAAGTTGTCGAGGGCGCTCAGACCCAGACGGGCGTCGCACCCCAGCGCGGCATCGTCGCGGCGGCCTCCACCATCGCCGATGCTCAAAAGGACGAAGACAAGCAAGGCGACGACGCCGAAACGGCCCAGGCAAATGAAACGGCAACAACTCCATCGGCGGGATAAGTTGCGAGTGGGGCAGCTAATTTGGGATGGGGCTTTTTAGCTGCCCAAGACAGTGGCTCATTCGATGTCAGTCGCCAAAAGCGAGCGAGCCGCATTTGCGCCAAGGTGACGTGAAATGAGAGGGCGCTGACCTTCTGGTCGTGCCCTCGAAATTGAACGTCAGATTGGCGTGAATGCGGCCCGCGCAGCGTCAACGAGCCCGCCGTTCGGTAGAACGGCGGAACTAATTTCAAGACTTTAGTCTGCTGGCCGCGCAGCGGCCAGCTTTAAACCACCCGCTAC
>CABSMV010000009.1 GCA_902478935.1 uncultured Collinsella sp.
GGCAGCGTCAGATGTGTATAAGAGACAGGCCCCGCAGCCAGCTCCGGCACCCGCCCCCGCACCGGCTCCTGCCGCTGCCCCCGCGGCCGGCGCATGGACCTGCAGCTGCGGTGCCACCAACACCGGCAAGTTCTGCTCCGAGTGCGGTAGTCCCGCACCCGCCCCGGCACCGGCCAAGTGGTTCTGCCCCAACTGCGGCAGCGAAAACGGCGGCAAGTTCTGCAGCAACTGCGGAACGCCCAGGCCCTAACCCCTCTATCTGGTAATTGGCGGGGGTCCGCCACCCCCGCATCTGCTTCTATGGGTTTCGTTCGATAAAGGAGGACACCATGAAGACAACGTTCAAAAAGTCCGTACTCGCATTTCTGACATGCGTCCTGGCGCTCGCCTTTGCCCTGACGGGCTGCAGCGGCGGCGGCAAAGACCCCAAGGCCAACTTCGTCGGCAGCTGGGAACTTTCAGGTGGAACCCTGGAGGGCGAAGAGCTGACCGATGAGTACATGAAGATGCTCGAGGATTGGGGTGTCCACTGCGTCCTGATTCTCGATGAGGACGGCACAGGCGCCCTCGACCTGTTCCTTGAAGTCATGGACCTTAAATGGGAGGCAAAGGACGCCACCACTGTAACCATCACCGTCGAAGACGAGTCGCATGACATGAAGCTCAAGGACGGCAAACTCATCCTCGAAGAAGATGACGGCAATCTTGTCTTTACCAAGTCCGACAAGGACCTGTCCGGTACGGTGAAGAAGGATCGCGAGGCGGCCGAGAAGGAAGAGGAGATCGATGAGGCCGTCGAAGACGACGATGTCCAGAGCGTCGAAATCTCCCCCGCCGTCACCGTCGCCGATGACGATCTGTGCACCATCACCATCACCGAGAAATTCAAGGACGACTGGGGCGACATCGGCTTTGTCGTCAACATCACCAACAAGAGCGACAAGGACCTGACCTTCTACGCTCCTTCCGGCAAGACCAACGTCAACGGCACTATGAGGGAACCCTGGTTCTCGGCTAACCTGATGCCCGGCACCAGCGCCACCGAGGAATTCACGTTCTCGAGCGGCGAGCTTGACAGCCTTGACGACCTGGTCAATACGACCATCGGCATCGACGCCTACCTGACCGATTCCTACGAGGACGTCGCCTCCTACAGCGCAACCATCGCGTAGCGGCAGACATCGACGGCCGCGGATTGGCGGATACATCCGCGCACATGTCAGGCGGGGCCGCAGGAGTTGATCCTGCGGCCCCGTCGTTTTTGTGCCGATGCGTAACGAGCGCTAGCGCTCCATGTTGGGAACGATGCTGCCCTCCGTTACTGCGCGCACGGCCAAGCGCATGATGTTGTCGTAGCCGGTCTTGTTGAGGATCTCCGAGATGCGACGCTTGATGGTGCCCTCACTCATAAACAGCTCGGCCGCGATCTCGCGACGGCTCTTGCCCTCGCAGGCAAGGCGCAAAATCGATAGCTCAACATCGTCGAGTGCCGCCGTACCCGAAAAAATACTCTCGGGCGGCTTGGGAAACGTGCAATAGCCCGCCAGCGTGGAGCGCATCACGGCGAACAACTCGTCGATACCGACGTTCTTGTACACAAAGCTATCGACGCCCGCCTCGCGGGCCTGATCGACAAAGGTGATCTAGGGCATGCCGGTCATGATAATGACGCGGCACTCGGGCAGTTGTTCTTTAATGCGCGCCGCCGCCACGATGCCGTTGGAATCATGCTCGGTGCATACGTCCATCAGTATCATGTCCGGGCGCTCCTTGAGCGCGACACCCAAGGCCTCGGAAGCATCGGCAATGGCGGAAACAACGGTCATATCGGGCTGGTCGCCAACGGAACGCGCCAGGCTCTCGCGCAGGATGGCCTGGTCTTCGACTATAAGGACGCGGATCATGAGCTTCTCCTTTGAGCTGTGGCGCTGGCGTTGAGCGGGATGGACACCGCAAGCGTAAAGGGCGGGGCGGCATGGATTTCCAGGCAGCCGCCCAGATCTTGCGCGACATGCCTCATACCTGGGATACCCGTTCCCTCGCGATACGATACGGGTGCAGGCGCGCCGTCGTTAGAAACGGTCATCCGCGCAACAGCGCTGTCTTCCGACGTCTCCCGCCACAGGCGCACATGGACCCGATGGGCCTGTGCATGCTTGGTGGCATTGGTCGAGGCCTCACGGATAATCTGCAAAAATGCGGCGGCGACACGCGCGTCCTCAGGCAGCGCCCCCTCAACATCGATCTGCACACTCACCAGGCCAAAAGCATGGACGATATCACCCAGCTGCTCTGCAGGCTCGCTGGCACCACCACTGCGCAAATCGGCGGCAATTGAGCGTAGCAACGGGTCGATCTGCTCGAGCGACTCATCGTCCAGACGCCCCTCCTCCAAATAGCGATGAAGAATGGACAGGCGCTGCCCGATCACATCGTGAACGCGGGCGCGCATACGTAGGTAGGCCGCATTGTCGGCAACCTTTTTAACTTCTTCGATCTGGGACTGGAGCTCTTGGCCCGCAAGCTCAAGTAGGTGGTTTGCTTGCGCCAAGCGGTCGTAGGCGTGTGCGTATTCCGTCACGTCCAGTCCGATAATGCGCTCAAAGAGGCGGCCCGAAACCATAACCTCGTCGTGCACAAATAGGCGAATCTCGGCGGGAGAAATCTCGATCACCGCGCGAGCATCACCAAAACGATCCAAGTTAATCCGCACACGGTTCCTACTGCTTTCGGGCATTTGCATGCTGAGTTTGCGCAGGTCGTTCCACGTGCCGCTCATGTCACCTAGATCGGTGGGCATATGAAGTTCCACTAGGTTTTTGCGCATGCAGCGGTTCATGAGCAGCGGACGGCCCCTCGGGTCCAGATACAGGATGCCCACGGGAATCACGTTGATGGTCTCGATCGTCGAGAACGCGGTGATATCCTCCTGGCGGTTACGGACGTCCATCAAGAGCGCCGCGATGGAACGGAACAGGAAGAACGCTCCCTCTGCGATAAGGACAATGGTCCACGCCGAGCCCATGGCAAAAACCACCGGCGGTGTAACGGCGACAACAAGCAGCAGCTCGACCAGCATGACGGGGCGACGATAGCGCACCATAAGCACCACGCCATAGGCAAAGATTGCGGCATTGAGCCACAGCACTCCGCCCATTGCCCTGGCGCAAACGTCAAGCGGCGCCACCAGATACGAGCCAGACGACGCGAACAGGATAAGCGCCGAAACCACCAGGTGAAGCACGAGGCTCGCCTCGTAGGCGCAAATCACCTTACGGTTATAGGACGAGCGGCGCGATGAAATGAGCGGGACGTGGATCGTCTGCAGACACGCAGCCAGGGCAAAGACAACATCGAGCGCAACGATTTGGGGAAGGATGAGCGAAATCTGCATCGTCACTCACCCGCCCTCGGCATCAAGACGATCATGCGCAGCTGACCGGGCTCGCCCTCAAGGCGATATGCCACGTTGCGCCCTTGCAGAGCGCTTTCGAGCTCTTGCGCAGCGGGCGTCTGCGAAAGATCTGTATCATCGTTGGAAAAAAGCGTGGCGCGCAGCTCGACACTGCATCGGTCATGGTCGCCCAAGTGATACATAAGCGCCGGATGGTCGGTGGTGTAGGCAAAAAACGCAAAGTCATACACGCAGTCGTACAGGGCGCTTACCGTACTGGCGTGCATCGGGCGCCGTATGGCGATAATCGAGGCGCAATCGATATCGATGGTGCGCAGGTCGCTTGCGAGCTCGTTGGCAATGAGCTGAATGCGGTCGCGATCAAAACCGCTCTCCCCATGCTGTGCCAACGTGAGCGACCCCTTGCGCTTGCAATAGGCGACGAGCATCTTTGCGCGCTGCAGCATGCGGTAACGCTCGTGCGAAGACGCCTCGTCGGTCAACGGCGGCAGCGAGCTCAGCAGGTCGTACATCCCTTCGAGCGCGCGGGCAATCGCCTGGTCCACGTCTTGGACCAGCAAGGTCTCGGCCTCTTGATCTGCCAAATGCGTCTTAAGGTCGTAGTCGGCGGCGAGCAGCTCGTTTTGACGCTGCAGCTCCATGCGACGATGTGCCAGCTCACGGTTAAGCTCGTTGAGCTCCGACACGTCTTGGGCAAGCAGGGCCGATCCGCCCAGCAGTGGAAAGGCACGGTACATCACATCGGGATCGGACGCCGCGGCAAAGGCATGGGCGTGGCCGTGCTCCTGGGTCCGCAACTCCTCGCGCACGCCTACCGGCATTGGCTTTGACACCGGCGTGGCATAGACCTCCTGCAGGTCGCGCGTTAGAACTTTGAGGTCGTGCGGCAAGGTGTCGAAAATGCCGGCGATGTCGTGATACGACGGAATGACACCACAATCGAGACAGATTTCCATCGCCACCACGCACAGGACGCAATAGACGAGCGAGAAGTTGAGGCTCCATGCCCAGGGCACGCGCAACGCATACGAGATGGCAAAGAATGCGCCACCCAGCAGTACGAGCGCCGCCGTGCCCGAGAAACGCTGGATGCGAAAGGACGAGGACCGGCCCACCAGGATAAAAAAGGCCACGAAGTTAAAGGCCGTCCACACTAAGACAGCGAAATAACCCCAGCCGTACGTGTAATCGTTGCTCCAGGTGTCGCTTGTACGGTCAAAGCGGAAGACCTGCTGGTGAAAATCGTTGGTGAGCACAAATCCGATAAGCAGGATGGCCACAATCCACAGCGCAACGCAGTAGCGGCGACCCAGGCGGTGTTGCTCCAGGCCCGCAAGGCGCAGGCCACACAACTGGTAGAGCAGCGGAATGAGCGTCATGGGCACGTAGTACAGGTACCACAGCACGGTGGCATAGAACGGCGTGAACGACTTGTACTTGAGAATGACTTCGATCATCCACAGGGTGCAGATGGTGGCGATGGCAACAAGGCGGCGGCGCAACACATAGTCCAAACAGCGCAGATAGACCGATACGCCCCAAATTGAAAATACTATTGCGGCGACAAGCAGCGGGAGAGAGCTCGAATGGACGAGCGCATCCACGACCTCTTCGGACACCTCGCTATGGGCGGGCACGGCGTTAGAAAGTTTGGGGTCGAAGGCGAACAGCGACGGCAAGACCGCCAAAAGCATGAGGAACAGCGCGGTGATGGCGCCGGCGATAGCAAAGACGCGGTGACGGTACACCTGATGTGTTATGCCAACAAGGAATCGCGGCATGGCGAAGAGCCTGCCACCCCTGGGATCCGCAACCGGCGCGGTCCGGGCGGCCGCGTGGCCGATATGTCGCTCGCGGGTACCCATAGTGCTTTTAGTGTACCGACAGATGGGTCGAAAAAGCGGGCCGCATGTCCCAAAATCCGCAGACGGCAAGGCGCCCGGCAGCCTCCCCCGTCTGGCACTTCCCGATATCCGCCCGCCCCAAACCACCGCAAAGGGGACAGGCACCTTTGTGGTGGTTTGGGGCGATGCGCTAGTCCACGGTGATGTCGAGGTTCTTGCCGATGAGGCCTACGTAGCCGCCTTCGGCTGCCTTGGGGCTGTCAGCATGGCAGAGGACCCACTTGTCGGCCTTCCAGTAGCAGTAGCTGTCGCCGGCCGCAGGCATGTCGGCCGCGACCTCGGGGCGCGGGCCGTTGGTGCCGGCGGGCAGCGCCACCATCACCTGGAAGCCACCGTCGTCGACCATGCACGGCGTGTAGTGGAGCGTGGTGTTGAAGACTTCGACGACCGTACCCGCCGGCACGCGAAACGCCTTGACACACGCGGTGTCGAGCTTGCCGTCCTCGATCTCCCAGCGATGCGCCACGAGCAGGATAAAGTCGCGAGCGCCCAGGTTGAATTCGCTCGCGCGGTGATACTCCAGGCAGTTGAGCTGCGTGTTGTGGCCGTTGCACCAGCCGAGCTGGAAGGGACGGCCGCCAAACATGAGAAAGCCCAATTTATCGGCATCTTTGACGCCCTCGAGCTCCGGCGCACTTGCAACGTACTTGCTGCCCTCGGGAATGGGCGTGGCAGAGAGCGCCTCGAGCACGGGCGACGTAAGCTCGGACGGAACGTCATCCCAAACGTTGCCATAGGATTTGAACTCGGGATCGTTGACAGAGTAGATATGCATGTTCGCTCCTGTTCGTTTATGTGACAGTATGAACATTCTAGAACAAACATAAGCGATTTTAAACACTCGTCCCGACCACTCAGCAAAAAGGCACCCAATGCGCGCGTTTTGGACGACAAAGCCCTTACGCCTGCTGATAGTGCAGATGCTTCTCATCGATATCGGCCAGGTCGCGGTCGAGGTAGCGGCGCGCAAGCCAGTTGGCCATGGGGAGGTTCTGGTCCAGGTAGTTACCGCATTCCTCGGGAGCGGCACCGGGGACATCGCCCTCGAAGCCGGCGACAAACTCAAACAGCTCGCGGACGAGCGGCAAGACCTTCTCGCTCGTCAGCTCGCCAAAGACAACCAGGTAAAAGCCCGTGCGGCAGCCCATGGGGCCAAAGTAGACAATGCGGCTCGACCACTCGGCATGATTGCGAAGGAACGTCGCGCCCAGGTGCTCGATGGTGTGACACTCGGCCGTGTTCATGACCGGCTCCTTGTTGGGCGTAGTCAGGCGCAGGTCAAACGTGGTGACGGCGGCGCCGGTCGCCGGATCGCGGTCGATGCGGCTCACATACACGCCGGGCTCAAGCAGCAGATGATCAACGGAAAAGCTGGCGATGCGCTCCATGGCAGATCCTCTCGATAGTCAAATTGGGACGGGGCTCTTTTAGCTGGTTCGAATGGTCGCACCAATCATACCAGTCAAAAAAGCCCCGTCCCAAAAAGACAACTTAGCCAAGGACACGGGCCATACGTGTCTTGAACTCGGACAGGAAGCGCGGAGCATCCACGGTCAGTGCCACAAGCGCGCTCTTGTCCGGATCGGACAGGCGGCGCTCATCGCAGATGGTGCGACCGCGGTACTCGCCCAGCAGATCAACACGCAGGTTGCAGCCGAGCGCACCTACGAGCGTGGGGTCGATCGCCACGGCAACCGCCAGCGGATCGTGCAGCGCGCAGCCGCCCAGGTAGGGCGCGTTCATTTCGTACGAACCAATGTAGTGCTCGACCATGCTCGCAAATGCGCAGCCAGCCATAGTGCCCGAGCCCGTCCAGCCGGCAATGTCGCGGCGTGTGAGCACTACGCGATGCGTCACGTCCAGACCCACCATGGTGAGCTTACGGCCCGAGCGCAGCACCGCGTCGGCTGCCTCGGGGTCGCTCGCCATGTTGGCCTCGGCGCCCGCGCTCACGTTGCCGGGCACGGTAAGGGCGCCGCCCATCACGACCACGCGGCCGATGGACATCATCGCCGCCGCATCGCGCTCCAGGGCGAGCGCCAGGTTGGAGAGCGGGCCAGTCGCTACGTAGACCAGATCGGGACCATAGGTGCGCGCGGCATCGATCAGATAATCGACCGCAGCGTTGCCGTCGGCCGAGGTCGCCCCCACCGGCTCGTAGGGCGACGCGGGCACGCTCGCGCCGCCGATGCCGTTCTTGCCGTGAATGAGCGCAGTGGACGCCGGCGGCGTATAGGGCTCAGTCGCCTGCAGAGGACGGTCGGCACCCAGGTACACCGGAACCTCGGGGCGACCCAGCAGATCGAGCACCGCCAGGCAGTTGTGCGCCGATTGCTCGACGCGCACGTTGCCAAAGCACGCGGTGATGCCCACGAGCTCCACCTCGGGGCTCGCGATGGCATAGGCCAGCGCCATCGCATCGTCCACACCCATATCCAGATCAAGGATCAGCTTCTTGATTGCCATTGTTCTACTCCGCTTCTCCGTCTTTATCGTTTAACCAAACCAATGTTCAACTTCGGCGCGCGTGGGAATCGATTGCTGAGCGCCCAGGCGCGACACCGTCACTGCCGAGGCGCGAGCACCCGCGGCCATGCACTCAAAGAGCGGCAAGCCCTCTAGGCGAGCCGCCGCCAACGCGCCGATAAACGTATCGCCGGCGGCCGTGGTATCAACTACCGTGCTCGAAAGTGCCGGCATGTGCAGCAGCTCACCGTCATCGCCGAGCGTAACCGAGCCGGCACCGCCCAACGTGATGACCGCAGCTCCGGCACCCCTAGCGAGCAGGGCGTTGAGCGCCGCGACGCAGCTTGCATCGTCCGCGGGCAAGGTTCCCGTCAGCACCTGGCACTCGGTCTCGTTGGGACAGACCAGGTCGACCGCAGGCCAGACCTCCGCAGGCAGCTCGCAGGCGGGCGCTGGATTAAAGACCGTATAGAGCCCCAGCTCGTGAGCGCAAACAAGCGCCTCGGCCGTCGCCGCAAGGTCACATTCGCCCTGGGCGATAAAGACGCTTCCGGCAGCCGGGGCAATCTCGCTGGCGTCGCCGTCGAGCTCATGGGCCACCAGACACCTCAACGCGCAGGCAACGTCCGCGCCCGCAAGCGCATGGTTGGCGCCCGGTGACAGTATGATGCGGTTGTCGCCCTCGCAGCGAATGATGGTTGCCGTTCCCGTCTCCACGTCATCGCGATGCACTACAAAGTCACAGTCCACGCCGGCGTCTTGGAGCCCCACCACGAGCGACGCGCCAAACGCGTCGCGACCGACCGCGCCGATCATGCACGTGCGCGCACCCATGCGCGCGGCGGCGACGGCCTGGTTAGCGCCCTTGCCACCGGCGTTGGTGATAAACCCGCTGCCGCCGACGGTCTCGCCCGCGCGCGGCATGCGCTCGCACGCCACCGAAAGGTCCATGTTCAAGCTGCCGAACACCGCAACGATGCCGCGATCTGCCATGGAAACCTCCTCGTCTTCAGGCTTTGCGCCCACCGTCGACCAACGATTGTGCACTCTCGCACCCCCTATAACTTTAGTCCACTTTGATGTGGACGCGCGCTTGAGCTTGCGCCAGCAGCAAGCATTCACAGGAGCAGGCAGCTACAATGAATACATGCTGATTATTCTCGTCATTGGATGATGTTTTATGGAACAATTCTCGCAATCGGGCTCGCGCGGTCGACGCCGCACGGGCAACGAGCCGGCGCCGCACGAACGCGTGAAGGGCGAGCGCCGTACCAACGAGCCGCGACGCACCGCGAGCCCTCATCGCGCTTCTGCCAACAACGCGGGCCGCGCCAACACTCCCGCCGCGGAGCAGACGCCTGCTCGCCCCAAGTCCCGCTACATCCCTGCCCTTGACGGCCTGCGCACGCTTGCCGTCGTCGCGGTGGTGCTCTATCACCTCAACCTCACATGGGCACAGGGCGGTCTGCTCGGCGTCACGATCTTCTTTGTGCTTTCGGGCCATCTGATCACACGCCTGCTGCTCAACGAAGTCGCTAAGACCGGCCGCATCGACCTCAAGAGCTTCTGGATCCGCCGCATCCGTCGCCTGGTCCCCGCCGTGGTGACCGTCGTGGTGGTGACCTGCGCGCTGTGCACCATCTTTAACCACGTGATGCTCACCAAGATGCGCCCCGACATCCTGCCGTCGCTGCTGTTCTTCAACAACTGGTGGCAGATTGCCCAAAACGTCTCGTACTTCAATGCTCTGGGCGACCCCTCGCCGCTCACGCACTTTTGGTCGCTCGCCATCGAAGAACAGTTCTATCTGATTTGGCCGCCACTGCTGTTTGCCATGGTATCCATGCATGTGAGCAAACCCAACACGCGCCGCGTGGTTCTGGGCCTTGCCGCGGTATCTGCCCTCGCCATGATGGTGCTTTACAACCCTGCCGCCGACCCCAGCCGCGTGTACTACGGCACCGACACCCGCGTGTTCTCGCTGCTGCTGGGTGCCTGGATGGCCTTTATCCCCGATCGCGACCTGGCGCCGGTGCGTCTCGTTCATCGTTTGGGGCTCAATCGCCTGGCTGGCGCCGCCAAGCACGGCAAGAACGCCGAGGGCAAGTCTGGCGAGAAGGCCGACGAAGCAGCCGAGACCGCCCCGGCACAGCCGAGCGCCCTCGTGCGTTTTTGGTCCTCGCCCGCATCCATCGATGTGTTGGGCGTCGTGGGTCTGGTTGGTCTTGCCGCCATGGTCGCGCTCACCAACGGCTACACCGCCTTCCAGTATCGCGGAGGCACACTGCTGTGCTCGATCCTCACGCTCATGGTCATCGCGGCCTGCGTGCAGCCCCAGGGAATGGTTGCCCGCGCGCTGTCCGCCGAGCCGCTCGTGTGGGTTGGCAAGCGCTCGTACAGCATCTACCTGTGGCACTATCCCCTGCTGTTGCTCATGAACCCGGTCGCCAACATCAACGATACACCGTGGTGGCAGTACATTTTGCAGGTGCTGTTGGTGGTCGCCGTGGCCGAATGCTCATATCGCTTTATCGAGACGCCGTTTAGAAAGGGCGCCTTCGGCCGCACCGTATCCGAGTTCCGCGACGGCACCGCCACGCCCGCCAACTGGGTGCGCGCGCACGTCCCTGCCTGCGCAGCCTGCGCTGTCGTGTTGGTCGTTGCACTGGGCGGCCTGATCTTTGTGCCCGAGACGTCTGCGCTGAGCGGCGAGGGCGCCGAAGTCCTCAACAAGGAAGCCAAGAACACCGCGCCCGCCGACCAACAGGCGGCCGACGACACCGACAAGGACAACGACGGCTTCCCCGATGGCTCCTATGACCTGTTGATGATCGGCGACTCCGTGTCGCTGCGCGCCGTTGATTCCTTTGACGGCGTGTTCCCGCACAGCCATATCGATGCCGAAAAGGGCCGCCAGTTTGATGCGGGCCGCGCGACATTTGAGGGCTATATCCAGCAGAACCTTGCCGGCAAGATCGTGGTCTTTGCGCTGGGCACCAACGGCTTGGTAACCGACGACCAGATCGACGCCATCATGGCCGATGCAGGAGATAAGCGTATTGTGGTGTTTGTGAACACGCGCAGCCCGCAGCCGTGGGTTGGCTCTACCAACCAGGCCATCGCCAACGCCGCTACGCGCTACAAGAACGTGCGCGTTATCGACTGGTACGGATACAGTGCCAACCGCAACGACCTGTTCGATGGCGATGGCACGCATCTATCGACCACTGGCGTAACTGAGTACCTCAACTTGATCCACGATACAGTCAAGAAGGACCTGCCCGTGCATCCCGAGGATCACGTCAACGATCCGCAACCGGCAGCCGTCAAGTCTGCCACCGACGCGCTCGTCAATGCGCTCGCGCTCAAGCCGCACAAGCTGGGCACCGACAAGTAACCTGCAGCAAACAACCCAAAATCACTCTTTTAGAGCCGGCCCCAAGAGGTCGCGGGCAAAAACAGGCCGCAGCCCATCGCTGCGGCCTGTTTGGAGTCCAAAAGAGGCGCTAAACGCTGTAACCCATCGCCTGCAGAACAAACATGACGACCGTGAGCACCGTAATCACACCGATAGTCGCCCAAGTGAGCACATTCCACACGCGGCCGTTGCGGTTAGTGCCCATAATGTGACGGTCAGCGGCAATAACCACCTGGAACACCAGAACCACGGGCAGTAGCACGCCATTGATGACCTGCGAGGTCATCATAATCTGGAACAGATCGACGCCGGGCATAAGCACCAGCACGGCAGAGATACCGATGATGGCCGTAATGATGCCGCGATAGACCGGGGCCTCGTCCCAGCTGCGGTCGGCACCGCGCTCCCAGCCAAATGCCTCACAGATAGCGCTCGACGTAACGCCCGGCAGCACGCAGGCGGCCAAGAAGCTCGCCGCGACCAGGCCCGAGGCAAACAGTACCGTGGACCACTGACCCGCAATAGGCTCCAACGCACGGGCAGCATCGGCGGCATCGCTAATCTGAATACCCGCCGGGAACAACACCGTACCGGTCGTGATGATAATAAAGCCGGCAATGACATCGGCGGCAAGCGAGCCGCTCACGGTATCGATGCGCTGCAGCACGATATCGTCCTCGCCCGCGTTCTTATCGACCACGTTGTTCTGCGCCAAGAAAATCATCCACGGCGCGATGGTGGTACCGATCGTTGCGACCACGAGCGACACGTAGCTGGGGTCATTTTGAATGTTAGGCACGACCAGGTCGACCGCGACCTCACCCCAGTTGGGGCCAGCCATAAACGCGGCGACAATATAGGTCACGAACACGCAGCTCACCAGCAGCAGAATCTTCTCGATGCGCTGGAAACTACCCGACATGGTAAGCATCCACACCAGCAGCGCCACCAACGGCACCGAGATGCTCGCCGGCACGCCAAAGAGGGCAAGGCCGCTGGCGATGCCCGCAAACTCCGAAATGGTCACAGCCGTGTTGGCGATCAACAGCGCCGCCATAGCAAGTACACTCTTGCGCACGCCAAAGCGCTCGCGAATGAGCGATGCCAAGCCCTTGCCCGTGACGCAGCCGCAGCGCGCCGCGGTCTCCTGCGTCACGATGAGCAGCACAGTCATGACGGGAAGCATCCAGAGCATCTTGTAGCCATAGCTGGCGCCCGCGCTGGAATACGTTGCAATGCCGCCGGCGTCATTGCCCGAAAGCGCCGCCAGCAGACCGGGACCCATAGCGCCAAAGATGGCCGCGATGGTCAACTTTTGCTTGGTGCCCGACTTTTGCTTGGTATTTTGCACGCGACCACCTAACCCATGACCGACATGGTGAGCAGCACCGCAGCGGCGCAGTACGCTACGCACGAGATCATGACGGCAATAACGTTCATGGCAGTGCCCGACGTGTTGAGGTCATGCTCGTCACGCCAGAACAGCACCATCAGGTAAATCACGGCGCTCATGTTGCCAACCAGGCAAATGATGGCAGCGATATTAAAGCACCCGGTAAAGAGTTGCTCCTCAAACATGGGCGCATCGGGGAACGCAGCGGTGCGCACCAGCTGGGCGCACAGGTAGGTCACGAGTGACAGAATCAGGCCCATGCCCGTGCTCTGGAAGAAGAACCCCAGATACGGCTTGGGCTCGTCGTCGTGACCGTCATACTCCAGGAAGTAGTTCTTGACGAACGACACCATGCGCGAGGCCGCCAGCAGTACGAGTGGCATGGCGCACATGGGGAACACCACCAGATGCGCGGAGCCGAGCGCCGTTCCCAGCACGGTCGCCATGATGCACGACGCGATGCCCCATACAACAACCCAGTACTGGCGATGCACGAACCAGCTGAGCACGTTCGTCGAGTCGTCCGACGCGCTATCGCCCGAGCCGACACCGGCGATCTGCAGGTCCTCCTGATGCTCCTCAGCGATAACGTCCATGGCGTCGTCGAAGGTTACGATACCCAGGATATGACGGTTCTCGTCGCAGACAGGGATGGCAACCAGGTCGTACTTGGTCATCTCGTCCGTTACGTCTTCCTGGTCCTCGTCGGGCGACACATAGACCAGGTCGCGATAGGCCAGCTGACCCAGCGTGGCGTCGCGGTCGGCTACGATCAGCGTGCGCAGCGAAAGCACGCCGGTCAGCATGCCGCTCGGATCCTCGGTATAGACGTAGTAGACGCTCTCGAAGTCCTCATCGAGCTCGCGAATCGCCTCGATGGCGTCACCGACCGTTGCCGTGGCGGGCAGGGAGACAAACTCCGAGGTCATGATGCGGCCGGCGGTGTTGTCCTCATACCCCAGCAGGTTACGAATCGCCTTCTCCTCCTTGACGCCCATCAGGCGCAGGAGCTTCTCGGCCTTCTCGTAATCGAGCTCGTCGATCAGGTCGGCTGCATCGTCCGGGTCCATCATGGCCAGCATCGACGATGCGTCGGTGTCGGACAGACCCTCGAGCATCTCGGTCATAAGCTCGTCGTCATCGAACTCCGAGATGGCCTCGGCGGCTTGGGCAGTATCGAGCTGCGCAAACACCTGCGCGCGTAGGCGCGGGTCGAGCTGCTCGATAATGTCGGCGATGTCGGCAGGGTGCAGCTCGCCGAGCGTCTTGTGCGACACCGAGAGTTGAATGTTCTTGGTCGAGCGGTCGAGCAGGTCCATGTAAGACCAAGCGATGATGTCCTCACTGAGCGGCTTGCCCAGGTGCTTCATAAAGCCTTCGACGATATGCTCGAGCGCGGGGCTGATGGCGCGTAGCAGACCGCGGGCACCGACCTCGGCGCCCAGCAGGCGCAGCTGGTTTTCGCCCGACATGGAAAACTTGATGTCGTTGACGCGCACGACCTTCATGCCCTGCGTGTCGACAATCTGCTTGTTGAGCACGTCGCGGGCAAGCAAGAGCTCGGTCGGCTGCAGGTACGAAAAACGGATTTCGGTGGCCGACGTCTTAAGGTGTACGCCCGTCTCGTCGATACGGTCGACCCATTTGCGCCAGCTGATCATAAACGGCGTCTTGCCGGGTCCGCGGAACGCGAGCGACGTCACGTGCGGAAAAACTTCGCCGGTGGCAATACCAAAATCGTTGACCACGCCGAGCTTTTCGCCGTCGACGTCCAAGACCGGCAATTTGAGCATCTCACTCAGATAATTCAATGGTGCTCCCCATCATTATTCCTCCGGACGCGGCCGCGCGTGCGGCGTCCGGGGGCTTCTGGATATGTATACGCATGCGCGGGCGGCACGCCGCTCGACGCTTACACCCCGTGCATGCGCAGAAAGCACCTGCATGGGGTCATCGACTGTATGGTCGAGGTTTGGATTTCACCTGTAACCTTTCTCTTGACCCTCATTAACCGCAGTAACTATAGCATCAGCATCGCCCTGCGGCATCGAATTTATGCGCTGCACATTGCAGGCATACCAAACGCTGACGCATCCGTGACATAGTCATTGGGTACGTTCTTAAATGACTACCCAATGACTACTCTGTGGTGTCGTCGTCCTCGGCAAGTTGGGGGAACACGGCGTCCTTGGGCATGGTGACCTTCGTCAGCGAGGTGAGCTTTTTGCTCAACGACGTGTCCGTCTTGACCAGGTCGCTGAGCGTCACGATCTTGTAGCCGTCGGCAATGAGGCCGTCGATAATTTGCGGCAGCGCCTCGAGCGTCTGCTCGGCGCATTCGTCTCTATCGGTGAGCAGCACGATATTGCCCGGCGTCACCGAATCGAGCACCGTCGAGACCTGTTCGTCGGCACCGTTGAGCAGCCAGTCGCCCGAATCGATATTCCACGAGACCACGGCGGAGACCAGGTCCATCGCATCAATCCAGTTTTGCTCGTCAAAGGCAGCGTAGGGAGCACGCAGCAGCATCGTCTTCACGCCGGTCGCCGACTTAATCGCGTCGGTGCCTTTCGTGATCTGTTCGCGTACCGCCTCACGGTCCTGACCCTTGAGCGAATCGTCGCTGTAGCTGTTGGATCCGATCTCGCACCCGGCATCGACAATCGCCTTGGCCGTGGCAGGCGAGGCCTCGACCGCATCGCCCGAAAGGAAGAACGTCGCGGTGACGCCCTTTTCCTTGAGCACCCGCAAGATCTGTTTGGTGGCGCCGCTCGGACCCTCGTCAAACGTCAGCGCCACGTACTTTTCGTTGCCCTTGGGCGCCACGCTGGCGCACGCAACGACGCAATCGGTGGCGGGCACAACCTCGCCGCGGTCTTGCGTCTTGCCCGACTGCTCACCAACCCACACCTCGGAGCGGCCCTGGACACCCCACGTCTGCACATACTTGATAGCGCCCGTACCCTCGACCTTGAGCTTGGGCTCGATAACCGTAGCCTGAACCTCGTGCTTCTCGTAGATGTTACGGCCATCCTTGACCGTCACCTTCTCGCCACCCTCAAGTTCGCGGCTATCCCATTTGCCCTGTTTCACGCGCTTGCCGTCGACCTTCACCGACAGCTTTTCACCCCCATGGCGCTTGAGCACGCTGTCATCGACGGCCAGCAGGTCGCCTGCGTCGTAGGTGTCAGTCAACTCCTGGTCGTCGATGAGGTTTTGTAGCGTAGAGCCGACGCGCACTGCGGTCTTCTGGCCGTTGAGCTCCACGTCCACGCTGCGGTTGACGTAGCCCACGACGGCAGCGATAAACAGCACGAGTGCGCAACCCACGGCGATGAGCGCATAGGGCAGGCGAGACGAACGACGGGGCGTGCGGCTGTTGCCGATGCGAGCGCTGCGGTCGCTAAAGCCGCGGCTATGGTTGAGATACATCGCGCCGGGCTTACGGTGACGCTTGCGCTGACCGCTGGGCAGCTGCCCCAGGTCGCGGCGCGCCGTCGGACGCGCATTCGATCGCCCGTTAACATTGGATCCGTTTTGGCGCATGTGCCCTCCCCCATAAACACAGCAAGCCGGAGCAACAGGTCTCCGGCTTGCCTCCCATCATTTGGTACGTCGCTATTTTGTAGCTTTTGACGAGCCTCCGCTCGCCTTTTGGTATTCGTCCTTAAAGGCCTTGAACATGCCGCGCGTCTTGCCGAGCTGCTTGCCCAGTGCGCGACTGCCCTTGTCCACGGCAACCGATCCCTTGTCGTCGAGCACCTTGGCGCCCTTTTTGACCTTGTCGCCCACCACGACGCTGGCCTCGGCGGCCTTGGCAGCCGCACCGCCCGAATACCCGAGCGACTTGACCTCGTCCGAAACAATCATCGCGCCGTCCGCATAGCCGCGCAGCATCGTCGGCGGCACCTGCGTGTCACCAACCAAAACACTCGAAGCAGCACCGGCGGTCACATAGAATGCCTGCACGATGCCCGAGCGTGGCTTGAACTCAACGTCCGAGCAATAGCCCACGACGTCGCCTGATTCCGTGCGCACGTCCATACCGACCCAGATGATGCAATCGTCCAGGTTGATGTCGAGGCGCTTGGCAGCGGCGGCATCGTACGTGTCCTTGACGTCATCGACCGCAATGGCGCCCTCGTAGACACCAATGGCGTCGAGCGCTACGAATCGGTCGGGGCGCTCGATCATGCCCGCGATATCAGACTGGCGGACCATAAAGCCGACCACGCGCGTACCGCCCGGGGTAAAGACCGGAAAGTGAATCTTTCCGAGCTTTTTAGGGCTGCGCGGCGTGCCGTCCTTTTTGATGCGCTTGTCCTCGGTAGGCTTGCGATAGATCTTGGCGCCGACAAAATCCCCGGCGCGCATTATGCCTCGGTCGAGGGCTCCGCAGCCTCGGTATCAGCCTCGACGGCGTTCTCGACCACGACGTCGGCGGCGGGCGTCACGTTGCCACCCGAGATGGCATCGTTGAGCTGCTCGCGCAGCTGGTCCATGCGCTCGCGGGCCAGATCGACCTTGGCGCGCAGGTCATCGGTCTTGGCGTCGACCATCGGGCCAAAGTCATTCACCGCAGCACGGGCCTCCTCGGCGCTGTGCTCGTAGGTGTCGCGCATATTGTCCCAGGCGTCGTTGGCGATATCGGCAGCCATGGCGCGGGTCTCGGCGCCCGAGCGCGGGGCCAGAGCAACGCCGACAATAGCGCCGGCAGCGGCACCAAAAAGTGCGCCGGAGACAAAGCTGAAAGTCTTACCCATGATCATTCCTCTCCTGCGGGCACGTCGGTGCCCACCGTTTGAATGCTGTCCATTATACCCGCAGCGCATCACTTGCCGCTCCGCTCATCTGCGTACGGCAAAGGCGCAGGTACGTGATGGTGATAAACGCGTAGGCCTACTCCTGAGGCATAGCCGGCATGGTCACCGTGGCACCCGGGTCCTCGCCGGCGCCGTCCACGAGCGGCAGACCGCCCTCATGCGCAGGTCCTGCCGGAACCGTCGCCGCACCGCCAAAGACGGCAGCGGAGGCCTCGTGGTTCTCGGCAACCGCGCCCTCGGTATCAATCGCCACCTGGGGCTCGTCGTCAAAGTTGGGGACGCCCTGGGGCTCGGTGGGAACGGGCTCGGCGGTCGCATCGGCAACGGGCTCGACGTCGGCGTCGGCGTCGGCAGGAGCGTCGCCCTCGGGCGCATCCTCGGCCACGTCCTCGCCGTTCGCAGCGGCGACGGCCTCGTGAGGATCCTTGCCCTCGGCCTCGGCGCGCATGCCCAGTACCAGGTTGCGCAGGCCCGCGACCGTGCCTTCCACGTCGGGGACAGGCTGGTCGGCGTGCAGGTACGCCCAGTCCATCATAAAGGTGGCCGAAGACAGCGCGCCGATGGCCAGCGCGTCGTCGGGGCACGAAAGCTCAACCTCAAAAACGCGCTCGTCGTGCTCGCTTACGCGCGTGCGGCCGCACGAGATGCTGCCGGCAAGCCCGGTCTCGTTCATGAGCTCGACCGTCACATGCTCAAGCAGATGGCAAAGCTCGGTCTGGCCCATGCAGTCCTGGAACTCGCGACCGGAATCACCCAAGCACAGGTGCTTGGCAATCGCCGGCACCAGGTAATACACGCGCGCCGTGGCCTCGATATCCTCCGAGGTCATGAGCGGCATGCCGGGGTTCACCAGCACATGCGCGCAGATCTTGTCCTCGCTGACGGTGACCTTAAGGATGTTGAACAGGCCTGCCATAACTCTCCCCTACTCTTCCTTGCCCTACTCGTCGCCATCGTGCGGATCCACAGAGCCCGCACCCGACGCCGCCGGCTTCTCTGCCGAAGACTCGGAATCCTTCTTATCGGTTTCGGCCGGAGCAATCACGCGAATGAGCGAGATGCGCTGGCCACGCATCGACTGCACCTTGAACTTGTACCCCGCGACCTCAAACACCTCTCCGATGTCGGGCACCGAGTCGCAAAGCTCCAAAATCCAGCCGGCGATGGTCTCATAATCATCGCTTTCCTCGAGCGGCCAACCAAGCTCAATCGCGTCATCGCACGAAAAACGCCCATCAACGAGCCACTCACGGCGCGAGAGGCGCGTGAGGTACTTGTTGTCGGGGTCGAACTCGTCCTCGATCTCGCCGACGATCTCCTCGACGATATCTTCGATGGTGATGATGCCGGCCGTGCCGCCGTACTCGTCCACGACCACTACGATCTGGTCGTGCGAGGTCTGCATCTCGGACAGCAGCGGCAGGATGTCCTTGGTATCGGGCACAAAGGTGGCGTCGCGCAAAAAGCCGGCGATGGGCTGGTCGCCCTTGCCGTCGAGCGCGGGCTGAATCAGGTCCTTAATGTGCGCGATGCCCGCGACGTTGTCGGGATCCTCGTGATAGACGGGGATGCGGCTGAAGCCGGTCTGGCGCATGGTGGACAGCACGTCGGCGACCGTCTCGTCGTCCTCGCACATGGTGGTGTCCACGCGCGGCACCATGACCTCGCGAGCCACGGTGTCGCCCAGGTCGAAGATCTCGTGGATCATGCGCTTTTCCTCGTCGAGCAGGTCGTCCTGCTCCGAGACCATGTACTTGATCTCCTCCTCCGAGACGTTCTGGCGGTCGTCGGCGCTCTTGATGCGCAGGATGCGGGCCAGGCCATCGGAGCAAGCGCCAGTCAGCCACACAAGCGGACGGGCGATCTTTTGGAAAAATGACAACGGTCCCACGACCTGCTTGGATACGCCCTCGGCATTGGCCAGGCCGATGCGCTTGGGCACAAGCTCGCCAATCACGATGGACACGAAGGCGACCGCGACGGTGATGATGACCGGCGCCAGGCCGCGCGCGATGGCGGAGAGCGGCGCGATGCCAAAGCTCATGAGCCACGTGGCGAGCGGGTCGGACAGACTCGTCGAGGCGACGGCGGACGAGGCGAAGCCCACGAGCGTGATGGCGACCTGGATAGTGGCGAGCAGCTGGTCGGAGTCGGCAGCTAGCTTAATGGCACGCTCGGCGCGTTTGTCGCCTTCCTCGGCCTCGTGCTCCAGCACGGCGCGCTTGGCCGTGGTGAGCGCCATCTCGGACATAGAGAAGTAGCCGTTGATGAGGGTCAAAACGAGGGTGGTGATAAGGGAGATGGTTATGTCCATCGGGAGTTTCTCGAACCTCCAAGATTCGGGACGTCGGATTAAAACGTTGACGGCGGATACGGCAATTGCACCGGCGCCCAAACAAGGACGCGGGCGCGCAGGCGTGGTCGCTAGATTACGAAGAGGATCACCGCCATGAACTGGAAGATGCTGCCGGCGAGTACCCACAGGTGAAACACACTGTGAAGATAGCGCACGTTTTTGGCGATATAGAACGGCACGCCCGCGGTGTAGCACACGCCGCCGACGGCGAGCAGGGCAAGTGCCACGGGGTTGAGCAGCGCCACAAGTTCGGGCAGCTTAAAGACAACGAGCCAGCCCATCAGCAGGTAGACCAGGCCGCTTACCCAGTGCGGTTGACGCTCGCGCATAAAGCACTCGAGGGCGATGCCGATAATGGCGATGGCCCATACGGCAAAGAACAGCACAGCGCCGCCGTCGTTTGCGAGCGTGATGAGGCAAAACGGCGTATAGCTGCCGGCTATGAGCAGGTAGATGCAGCTGTGGTCGATGATGCGAAACACGCGCTTGGCGCGCGCGGGCTGAATCGCGTGGTAGAGCGTGGAGGCTAGGTATTCGAGGATAATGCTGACGCCATAGACAATCGCCGCGGCCATGTGGGCCGGGCCTCCGCCGCGCAGGGCGGCGAATACGATCAGGAGCACCAGCCCCGCGATACCCAGCAGGCAGCCGACACCATGGGTGACGGAGTTCATGATCTCCTCGCCCACCGTGTAGTGTGGAACGGCCGCGGTCTTGGGTCGCGGCTTAGAACTGTCGCTCGAATCGGACATGCCGGTTACATCCTCCAACGTAAAGAGTTCTCAACACTATATCAAAGCGTCTAGGTACGTGCGAAATTTGCACCATACGTGACCCTTTGTTTACCCATTCTTTGTCTGTTGACGCATCAACGGCGAACGTCCATAATGCGCTTGCATTAAATGTTGATGTATTAACATCTTATAGGAAAGCTTCTTATGTCTCAAAACGCACGTTCCCATCGAAAGCTCAAGATAGCTGGCGTCGTTGCGCTGGTGCTCGTTATCGCGCTGCTGGGGTTTGCCGGCAACTTCTTGTTCGACTTTGCCCTGAATCCCCAAGCGCCCTACACCATGAAGATGATGCAGGACAGCAAAGACGCCGAAAAGGGCGAGCAGATGGACGCCGAGGAGGGCGAGGCGCGGGCGTGGTTTAAAGAGAACCGCGAGAGCAGCAGCCTCACCGCGGACGACGGGACCGAGCTTGCCGCCTGGTATTTTGCTGCGTCGGAGAGCACGCACGACTACGCCGTCTGCCTGCATGGATATACCAACGAGCCCATCGGTATGGCCCGATACGTCAAGCGATTCCACGACCGCGGCATGAACGTACTCGCACCCGCCGCCCGCGCTCACGAGCGCTCCGGCGGCGACTATATCGGCATGGGCTGGCCCGAGCGCCTCGACATCGTCGCATGGATCGAGCAAATCGTTCAGGCTGACCCCCAGGCGCGCATCCTGGTCTTTGGCGAATCGATGGGTGCAGCAACCGCTATGAACGTCGCGGGGGAATCTCTGCCTGCAAACGTAAAATGCATTATCGAGGACTGCGGTTATACGAGTGTTTGGGACGAGTTTTCCCTGCAGCTCAAGGACGTGTTCGGCCTGCCCAGCTTTCCCTTGCTCGATGTAGCAAACTTGGTGTGCAACGTGCGCGCGGGCTACGACTTTCATAAGGCGAGCAGTGTGGAGCAACTCAAACACGCGACGGTTCCCATGCTGTTTATCCACGGCGACCAGGACACCTTTGTACCGTACAGCATGCTCGACCAAAACTACGACGCGTGCGCCAGCAAGGTCAAGCAAAAGCTCACTATCCATGGCGCCACCCACGCCAAGAGTGCGCAAGTTGACCCCGAGCTCTACTGGAATACGGTCGACGACTTCCTCGACGAGTATTTTTAGGCAAATAGGACGGTTTACCAGTCTATCTGACCCCTTAGCACTTCCAAAAAGCCGCCCGCGGGCACTGTGCTCACGGGCGGCTTTTGCTAACGCTGCGCTACAAAAACGCTTGTTTTGTCCAATAGCTAGGCGCTACTTGACCTCGATGAGCTCGTACTCGCTCGTGCCAAGGCCGATCTTCTCGGCATGCGCGATGCACGCGCGCCAATCGGTATCGGGATGCGTGATGCAGAAGGGGTCGCGCGCCTGCTCGCCCTCCAGATGCTCGTGGTTATGCTCCATCTTGGCGGCGCTGTCGGTGAGCTCGGTGTTGGGCAGCGGCTCGGATGCCATGACGGCATCGGCGCAGGCCTGATCGATAGCGACCGGGTCGAAGCTCGCGAACATGCCGATGTCGTTGACGATAGGCGTATCGTTTTCGGGATGGCAATCGCAGTTGGGGCTGATATCCATGGCAAGCGAGATATGGAAGCTCGGGCGGCCGTCGACGACGGCCTTGGTGTACTCGGCAATCTTGCAGTTGAGCACGTCGGCCGCAGCGTCATAGCCGGGCTTGATACAGTCCTGGTTGCATGCCGCAATGCAGCGGCCGCAGCCCACGCAGCGATCGTGGTCGATGGCGGCCACGTGGACCGTGCGGGTGTTGCCGTTGGCAAGCTCGCGCTCGCGGGTGTCGTCAAACGAGATAGCGCTGTGTGCACAGATCTTTTCGCAGGCACGGCAGCCAATGCAGTGCTCGGTCGCGACGTTCGGCTTGCCGGCGGCATGCTGCTCCATCTTGCCGGCGCGGCTGCCGCCACCCATACCCAGGTTCTTCATGGCGCCGCCAAAGCCGGCCTGCTCATGACCCTTAAAGTGGGTGAGGCTGATCACGATATCGGCATCCATGAGCGCCTGACCGATCTTGGCCTCGTGCACGTACTCGCCGCCCTCGACCGGGACGAGCGCCTCGTCGGTGCCCTTGAGGCCGTCGGCGATGATGATCTGGCAACCCGTAGCATACGGGGTAAAGCCGTTCTGGTAGGCGGTGTCGATGTGCTCGAGCGCGTTTTTGCGGCTACCGACATAGAGCGTATTGCAGTCAGTGAGGAAGGGCTTGCCGCCCAGCTCCTTCACCACGTCCGCGACGGCGCGGGCGTAGTTGGGGCGCAAAAAGCTCAGGTTGCCCAGCTCACCAAAGTGAATCTTGATGGCGACGAACTTGTTCTCAAAGTCGATCTGCTCAATTCCGGCGCGGCGAATAAGGCGTTTGAGCTTGTCGAGCTGGCTCTCGCGAGCATGCGTGCGCAAGTTGGTGAAGTACACCTTGGCGGGTGCTGCGGGTGCAGTTGCGGTCATAGATATATCCCCTCTGTCTATATGGCGTTACAGACATAGAGGATGGTACCAGTTAAAGCAGAGTTAAAGTCAAGTACGGCACCTAGTCATTGGAGACGTTCTTAAATGAGTAGTCGCAAGGGACACTCTTTCGCCACCCGGCAGTTGGGGACAGTCCCCAAGTGCCGGCAGGAAAGGAACGTCCCCGAAGGCCGGCATATAGGGACAGTCCTTGCCAACCCGACCGGCAGACCGGCGAATCATCGGCATCTGGTAAGAGGGACGCGCCGTCACGTTTGTGGCGGCGCGCCTTGGTTTTGCGGCGCGTTCTGGCGTGGCCACAATCTGGTTTGATGGCGTGCCCTGGTGTGGCGGCGTTGACGGCGTGCCCTGGCGTGACGGAGCGTCCTGGCGCGGACCGCTAGCCCTTTTGCGCGACCAGATGCGCGCGGAATCCCTTCTGTGCCTCGAGCTTGAGCGGAGTGAGCCCGGATTCCTCGACGAGCGCGCGTAGCTCGGACAGCTTGAGGATGCGCACGTCGCCATGGCCCAAGAGGCGTGCCAGCGGTAGCTCGATGTTGTTCATGAGCCAGACCGCGACATCGTTCGAGGTGTAGTCGCGAAGGACCAGTCGCCCGCCGGGCCGAAGGACGCGTGCCACCTCGGCGAAAAACCTCTCCGGATGCGGGTAGTGGTGGAAGCTGTTGGAGCAGAGCACGGCGTCGAAGCTCCGGGGCTCGAAGGGCAGTGCCTCCGCGTCTCCGACGACAAAGCTGACGTTATCGAGCTGCTTTGCCCGGGCGACGTCGATCATCCCGGGTGTGAGGTCGAGTCCAGTCAAGTGCTTGCTGGGGTACCGGGCGTGGAGCAGTTCTAGGACGGCTCCGGTTCCACAGCCCACGTCGAGCGCGTCCTCGAACGGTTCGAGCTCAAGCTCCTCGAGCATTTGCGGATAGTCGTCCTTGCACATCTCGTAAATGCCGGCATGGCCGGATTCGTAGACCTTTGCCGCCTCGGTGAACTCCTTGATGGAGAGCTGCTTGAGCTCCTCTGCCGATCTTGCCATGAGCCCTCCTATTCCTGGACCTTCAGCGCCTCGGAGAGGCTCACGCGCTTGATGGAGCGCGTGTGTAGCAGCGCCACGACCAGGTAGGTCGCAAAGCCAATGCCGACGCATGCAGCCATAGACCAAGCGGGCACGTAGATCTCGATATTGCCGTTGTAGGCGAGCAGCATCGAGCGGAAGATGGCCGTGAGCGAGCCAATAATGACCGGCAGGCTCAGCACGAGCGACGCCGCCACGCACAGCGTGATCGAGCGGATGTACAGATGCGAGATCTCGCTATCGCGATAGCCAAAGACTTTCATGTAGCTGATCGAACGGGCGCTGTGGTCGATCACCGCCTTGGTCAGCAGGTACATAAACAGCAGGAAGATAAACACCGCGAGCCCGATCATCATTCCGATCATTTTGCTCATCATGCCGATGAACTGGTCGCCCACGGCCCGCATGTCGTCGGGCGTGGTGTCGCCGGCAAAGTAACGAGCATCGAGGTCGAGCTTCTCGTCGCTCACATAGCCGTTAAAGTAGGCGGCGTCGTTGCCGAACAGCTCGTTAAAGTCGTCGATACTCATATAGATATTCATGTCCGACTTGGAGCCCCAGGCACAGTCCTTGCCCGCGTACTCAAGGGAATAATGCTCCCCCTCGTACTTGTCGATGAGCGTGACCTTCTGGCCCTCGCTCCAGCCAAACTTGTCGAGCAGGCCGCCGCCAAAGACGACGCGCCCATCGCCAACGTTGAGGTCTTTCCAATAGCGCGAATCGGGCGAGATGCCGTAGACGGAAATCGTCTCTTCGCCATTACCATCGCCGCGGCCGTATTGCAGCTGGTAAACGGCATATTTCTCGGTCTGCGCAATCTTGTCTGCACCGTTATCGGTCGTGTTAACCGGGTGAATGTCGTCGTTGTCAGTGTCGATCTTAGAGGCCTTGTCGATCAGGTCGATAGCCTCGTCGCGGTCGCAGCCGAGGGCATCGGCAAGGTCATCGAGGCGCGCATAAAGCGCATCCTTCTTGTCCTGGACGTTTGCAAGCGCATCCTGCGCCGCAGTCAGGCTCTCGGCAGACGGAGATGCGGTCGCGGCATCGGCTGCCGCCTGCGCCGCATCGGCCGCGTCGTCAAGCTCGTCATCGGCATCCTGAGCGGCGGAAAGCAGTGCGCCGTCAACCGACTGCAAGCGCTCGAGTGCCAACCACTGCTCACGTTCCTCGGCGGTGCCCTCAAGCTCCAGCGGCGCCTTGAGCGTGTACTGGTACTCGGCGACCAGGCTCGTCTCGAGGTTATCCGCGTAGTGCGTCATCGTGGGCAGAATCGCCAGGCCAAAGAGCAGCAGCAGCGACGCAAACGCAATACCTACGAAGAGCGTGGCGAAGTTGCCCAGGTTGCGCAGGAAAATACGCAGGCGGAAGCGCGAGACAAAACCCACGCGCTCCGGCAGCTGCAGGCCGCGCTTGGTGCCAGATTTGCCGCTCGCCTCGTGACGAAGGAACTGCAACGGCGTCTTGTCCATCTTGCGAAGCAGGCCCACCAGCGTGATGAGAATGAGCGCAGCGGCGGGAACCACGGCGCACTTCACAAAGATCCCCCAGCTCCAGTACACCTGGAAGGGAGGCAGGCTGTACGAACCGTAATAGAGGCTGCGCATGGGCTCGGTAAAGAACACAACGCCGAGCGCGGTGCCCAAAAGCGCCGCGATCACGCCCACGGTAGCGGGAAGCGCAAGGTAGTGCAGGACGATCTCGCGTCGACGATAGCCGCTGGCGAGCAGCGTGCCGATGATGGCGCTCTCCTCCTCGATGGTGGCGTCGGTAAGGACCACAAAGACGAACGCCATGATCACGATGATGATGTCGAGCAGCGTCATCCACATCATGGAGTCGCCGTCTACGTCGTCGCGCGCATAGCCAATGCCCTGGTTGGAATCGGCATCGATCAGATCGTCCACGCGCGCATCGGCGTCGGTCAGCGCCTCGACCATATCCTGCTCCGCATCGATGCGATCCGCGGTGGGGAGGTCGCGATCGGCAAAGGTAAAGGAGTAGGTGTAGGCGGGCGCGCCGCCGGCATCCTCGAGCGCGGCAAAGCCGGCATCGGTGACCTCGGCCACGCCATAAGTGATGGTGTTCACCGTAAAGTCCGAATTGTTGAGGAACAGCGCCTGGCTATCGGGCTGGGTCATGATGCCGCAGATGGTGTAGGTGCGGCCCTCAAGCTCGACCTTATCGCCCACGGACAGGTTGTTATTGGTGGCGAAGACACGGTCGATCGCCACTTCATCGTCCGTTTTGGGCTCCTTGCCCTCACAGTAGGACGCGATATCGACCTTGGTGCGGTGCGCATAGGTGCGCAGCGTGCGCTTGGTGCCGTCGTCGCCAGCGGTCTTTTTGATGATGGCGTCGATGGAGAAATTCTTGTAGAGCGTGACGCCGCCGACGTCGCCGGCTGCATCCTCGGCGGCCTTGAGTTGATCGTCGGTAGCCTCGAAGGAGGTGGTCACGCGGCCGTCCTCAATCGTGTACGCATCGCGCATGTCGTCGATAAGGCAACCGATAGAATGCGCTGCGAGCAAAAAGCCCGAGGTGAGAGCGATGCTTCCGCACATAAGAAGAAAGATGCCCAGGTACTTGCCGATATTGCGGCGCAGCTCGCGCGGGAGACGTTTTGCGAGAGGTGTCATGGCGCCGCCTACCAATCGAGCTCGGCGGCTGCGACGGGCGACTCGTTGAGCTCATCCTCGACGATGCGCCCGTCGCGCAGGCGCAGCACGCGATTGGCCATGCGGGCGATGGCGGCGTTGTGCGTGACGATGATGATGGTGCAGCCGTACTCGTGATTGACATCCTCCATGAGCTGCAGGATTTCCTTGGACGTCTTGTAGTCTGTCTCTTATACACATCTGACGCTGCCGACGAACTCTAGGGTGTAG
>CABSMV010000010.1 GCA_902478935.1 uncultured Collinsella sp.
CGGAGATGTGTATAAGAGACAGGTCGTGAAGGCCGGCCAGCCCATACTCAAGATCGACCGCGCCAAGATCGCTGCCGCCGGTTACAAGGACTGCGTCGTCGTGGCCGTGTCCAACACCGCCGAGTTTGCTGACGTCGAGCTCGCCGTCGAGGCCGAGTCTGCCGTCGCCGCCGGTGACGCCATCGTCAAGGTCGTCCGCAAGTAAACTGTGGCATCCAAAGGATGTGCAAGGGTGGTCGGGTTTTCCGGCCACCTTTTTTATTGCATCGCGGGGAAGCGTTTTATTGCACGTTGGGCGGGCTTGCAAACCGTTCGGACGCTAAAACGAACCGACCGCGCCTTCGCGTTGCCGAGGGTGTTCATAAGTGGATAGTATGGGCTTACTTATTACAACGTGTGCCGCGTCCGGGAAGCGCGGTGCCGCTCATTGGGAGGAACAACATGAAAAAGAAGCTGCTGCTTGCGCCCCTCATGGCCGTCTTGGTTGCATGTGTGGTCGTGCTTTCCGGTTGCGGAGGCCCTTCGGTTGAGGAACTCATCACCGAGGATCTTACGACGCAGTTTGACGAGGTCAAGAACGGTGGCGACGACTTCCTTTCTGGTCTGGAGGAAGCTTCGGGCGACGAGTTCGAGCAGCTGGGTATCGATCCCAAGGAGTATGCCAAGACCTATCTCGAGGGCTTTGACTACAAGATCGGTGACGTGACGGTCGACGAGGACAAGGGTGTCGCGACCGCCGAGGTCTCTATCACCTGCAAGTCTATGAACAAGATCGTCGAGGACTTCTCCACCCAGTATCAGGAGAAGGTCGCCGCGCTTGACACGGTTCCTTCCGATGACGAGCTGTACAAGATGGCCGGTCAGGTTATGGTCGATGTGACCAAGGCCACCGAGCCCAGGAAGACCACGGTTATCTTCAAGTACACCTGCAACGACGACGGCGAGTGGTCTGCCGACGACTCCGTCAACTCCGAGATGATGGATGCAATGCTGAGCTAGTTCGTTGCGGCGTTTTACCAAACGCCGCAACTGCTCGACGTTGCGCGGGCACCAGAGCGACAACTTGTCATTCAAAGAGGACGGTATGACCAGAAGGTCTATGCCGTCCTCTTTTCATGCCAATTTGTTCGCTCTGGTGTCCGCTCGCTGTCCGTCCTCTACCTGCGGCGTTGCCATTGTTGGGGTAGTCGTTGGGGCGTTCTTGTCTGACTAGTCGTTTAAGAACGTCCCCAACGACTACTTTCCGCGCAACAGCATTGCCGCAGCTGCGCTAGGCAGCGTCGCTCGTTACTCGCCCAGAATTAGCGCTGCGAGCTCGTCCTGGGTGTCCACCACGTAGTCGGCGCCGGCGGCTTCCAGCTCTGCGCGGCCGCGGAAGCCCCAGCTGACGCCCGCACTCTTAAGGCCGGCGTTGTGACCGGTCAGGATATCGACATTGGAATCGCCCACATAGAGCGTGGTCGACGGATCGGCGCCTAGCTCTTTCATCACATGCAGTGTAACAGGCGCCTCGGGCTTGGGCGGAAACGCATCGACGCGGCCCTGCACCAGCGCAAAGCGCTCGGAACCAAAATACTTCTCGATAAGCGGAGCCGCCGAGACGTGGTCCTTGTTAGTGAGCACGGCAAGTTGCACACCCACGGCGCGCAAGCGGTCGAGCATCTCGGTCGTGCCGGCATAGGGAGCGGTGTGGTCCTCCTTGTGCTCGCCGTAATAAGCCCTAAACTCGGCAAGCGTCTGCTCAAACATGCGACCGTCGCCCGCATACTCGGCAGGCATAAAGCGTTCGACCAGCTTGAGCATGCCGTTTCCCACCTTGTAGCGGTACTCGTCAACGGCAAACGTGGGCCAGCCGTGCGTCTCGCAGGTATGGTTGCCGGCGGCCGCCAAGTCCTCGAGCGTGTTGAGGATGGTGCCGTCCAGGTCGAAGATCACATGGGAAAAAGCTGCTGCCATAAAAACTCCCGTCATTGGGTTTAAAACGCACCCCATAATACTGGGCTTCCGCGTTGGGCGTGCTTGGAATCTGAACATCTCCAGGGGTATCAGGCCGCATCGCGCCGACCGTGTGGTTTCGCCCTAGCAAATCCTCGGCAGCTGTTCTCCCACGAGCATGTCGAGGATGCGGGTCGAGCCCCAGCCGGTGCGCACGCGCACGGCGGGGCGGGCGCCCTCGGCAAGTGGCAGCACGCGACCGATGATGGCGGCGTTCTCGCCGTAGTGGGCGGCGCGCATGGCGCTCAGTGCGGCATCGGCTTGCTCGGCCGGTACGACGGCGACCATCTTGCCCTCGTTTGCCACCTGCAACACATCGTAGCCGAGCATCTCGCAGGCGGCCTGCACGTCGGGACGCACGGGCACGGCATCCTCGTCGACCTCCATGGCAACACCGCTGGCCTGGGCAAACTCGTTGAGTGTGGACGCTAGGCCACCGCGCGTGGGGTCGCGAAAGCAACGCGTGCCGGGCGCTGCGGCCAGAACGTCGGCAATCAGGTGGTTGAGCGGCGCGGCATCGCTTTCGATCGTGCTCGAAAACGCCAGGCCCTCGCGTTGGCTCATGATGGCGATGCCGTGGTCGCCCAGCGTACCCGAGACCAGGATGACATCGCCGGGGCGGCAGTTGGCGCCGCTGAGCGCCACGCCCGTGGGAACCTCGCCCACGCCGGCGGTATTGATGTAGACGCCGTCGGCCCCGCCGCGCTCGACCACCTTGGTGTCGCCCGTGATTATGGACACGCCCGCCTCATGCGCCGTTTCGGCCATCGTCTGCACAATCTGGCGGAGCCTATCCATGGGATAGCCCTCTTCGAGGATAAAGCCGCACGATAGGTAGCGCACGTTGGCGCCCGAGGTCGCGACGTCGTTGACGGTTCCGCACACGGCGAGACGGCCGATGTTGCCACCGGGGAAGAACTGCGGCGAGACTACAAAGCTGTCGGTCGACATGGCGATGCGCCCGCTCGCGGGCAGCGCGGCGACGCCGGCGTCGTTGCCTTCGAGCAGCTCGGGCGACCCAAAGGCATCCAAAAAGACCTCATCGATGATGCGCTTCATCATCTGTCCGCCGGAGCCGTGGCCCAGCAGGACGGTGCTATCGGTAACGCTATGGGACATATCGAAAACTCCAATCGTGGGTGGAATTATATGGGTGAGGCGCAGCGTCGACTGGTCCGCCGTTCGTTAGAACGGCGGAACCTATTAGCCTCGGTAGCGGAAATATGCTGCGCAGCTGCCCTCGGAGCTCACCATGCAGGGGCCGACGGGATGCTCGGGCGTACAAGCGTGGCCGAACAGGGGGCAGTCGCTCGGCGTAATGGCCCCGCGCAGCACGTCGCCGCAGCGGCACCCGCGTGGCTCGACCGTCGGCTCGATGGACACGTCAAAGCGCATGCTGGCATCAAAGTGCGAAAACTCGGGGCGGATGGAAAGGCCCGAGTTGGCAATCGGCCCCAGCCCGCGCCATGTGGTATCGCACGGCTCAAATACCTGCTCGACCAGCTGGCGCGCTACGGGATTGCCGTCGGCATTGACGCCGCGACGGTAGGCGTTGTCAATCGCCGGCCTGTCCTCGACAACCATCTGGACCAGCATGCAGATGCCCTGCAGGATATCGACGGGCTCAAATCCCGTGACCACGCCCGGGGTATTGAATTCGTCGACCAAAAAGCCAAAGGGGGCCAAGCCCGTGATGGTGGCGACGTGGCCCGGCAGGATAAAGCCGTCGATGGCGGTCTCGGGGTCGTTGGCGATGGCGCGCAACGCCGGCGGCGTGGTCTTGTGGGCGCAATAGACCGAGAAGTTCAAAAGCCCGCGCGCCTCGGCCTCCAAGATGGCGGCGGCGATGGTGGGCGTCGTAGTCTCAAAGCCCACGCCCATAAAAATGACCGGGCGATCAGGGTTTTGCTCGGCAATGTCGAGCGCGTCGAGCGGGGAGTACACAATGCGAATATCGCGCCCCGCCGCCTTTTGCGCAGCGAGCGAGGTGGATGATCCGGGCACGCGCATCATGTCGCCAAAGGTGGTGATGATGGCGCCGTCTATGTTGGCGAGCGCGATTGCGTGGTCGATGTCGCGGTTGGCGGTGACGCAGACGGGGCAGCCCGGGCCGCTCAGCAGCTTGAGCCCTGCCGGCATAATGGAGCGAAAGCCATAGCGCCCGATGCTCACGGTGTGCGTGCCACAGACTTCCATAAGGTTGATGGTGCGGTCGCCGACAAGCTCATGAATGCGCTCGATGAGCTCGCGAGCCAGCTTGGGATCGCGGAATGCCGAGAAATCGATACCGGAGCGAGCCGGCTGTCCGGCCGCCACTAGTAAGCCTCCGCCGGGTTGGTGGCCAGCTGGTCTTCTTCGACCAGCTTGGACATGGCATTAACAAGCTCGAGCGTTTCCTGTGCTTCCTGCTCGTCGACAATCTGGATGCCAAAGCCGGCGTGTACGAGAATATGGTCGCCAACCTGCGCCGTCGGCACGAGTCGCAGCGACACGGGGCGCTCGATGCCCATCATGTCGACGGTGGCCTTGAGGCCGTCGTCGCGTTTGACTACTTTACCGGGAACGGCAAGGCACATATTGTTCCCCTTGTATACGCTTTGCGCTGGATGAGCGCTCAATAATCCATCAGTTGATGGTAGCGCTCGCGGGGTTCGCGGGCAAACGCGTTACGCCTGTGAGACGGCGGCTTGCGGGCTGGCCGAACAGCCTATTGTGGCGCGACCTGTGCGAGGCGAGTGCGTGCGACTGCTGCCTGACCGTAGGCGATGCAGCCGTCATTGACGGGTACGGTGTGGGGGACAAGGACAGTAAAGCCTGTGCTTTTGAGCTCGCGGGTGAGAAGCTGAAGCAGAAGTCGGTTCATGAACACGCCGCCCGAGAGCGCGACGGTGTCGATGCCCTCGTGCACGCAGATATCGCTGGCGATGCGCGCCGAGGAGCGCGCGACGGCGACATGGAAGTCGAGTGCGAGCCTGTCGGCGGGCGCTCCGGCTTCAATTCCTCCCAAAAGTGCCTCAAAGAGTGCTTTCTGGTCCAGAACATAGGGGCCGTCCAGCCACGATGGGCCAGATGCGAAATAGTCGGCGTTGTCGTCGGGAAAATGGGTGATTTCGTTGTCGAGCGCGCGCCAAGCGGCGGCTTCGAGTTCTATGGCGGGTTCGCCCTCGTAGGTTGCCTTGTCGCAGATGCTCAGAATCGCTGCCGCGGCATCAAAGAGACGTCCCATGCTGCTGGTATGCGGGCTGTTGATGCCGCGCTCGATCATGGTGGCTGTCACGCTGCGCGTTTGCTCGTCGAGACTGTCCAAAAGCCGAGCGGCACCTGGGTGCTCGAGCAGGCCGAGCTCACTGAGCAGGGCAAAGGCGTTGCGGCGGGCATCGCGCACGGAGGCCGCCCCGCCGGGGAGCGCCCAGGTGCGCAAATGCGCGGCGCGCCCAAAGCCGCCAAGACTGGCAACAAGAAACTCGCCGCCCCAAATGGTCCTATCGGTGCCGGCGCCGGTGCCGTCAAAGGAGATGCCAAGGACGCGCGCGTCGGTTGTAAGCTGGCCCGCGGCGATAGCCTCGGCCATTACGCTCGCGATATGCGCATGATGGTGTTGCACCTCGACGAGCGGCAGATTGCATTTTCGCGCCTGATCGCGCGCCCACTGGCTCGATAGATAGCTGGGATGTACATCGCAGGCCAAGGCGGCGGGCGCCAAGTCAAAGAGATCTTCCAAGCGCGTGCGCGCGGCGTTCCAGGCATCGAAGGTCCCGCCGTTTTCAACATCGCCGATATGCTGCGACACAAAACAGGTTGCCTCGCCGTTCGTCCCTTCACGCGTGAGTGCAATCGTGGCCTTTTGTTGTGGCCCGCAGGCGAGCACGCAGGACGGAGCGCCGTCGAGCGCCGGCAACGGCAGCGGCTGGGGTGCATATCCGCGAGCGCGGCGCACGGGCATAACAGCGCCGTCGACCACGCGCACCACGGAATCGTCATAGCGCGAGAGGATTGCGCGGTCGTTACCGAGCAACGCGTCGGCGATGCCGGCGGCAACGAGGTGTTCCCAGGCAAGGTCGTCGTCGGTCTCGATGGGTTCTTCGCTCAGGTTGCCGCTGGTCATGACGAGCGCGTGCATACCGCAGACTTCTGCCGCGGCAAGCAACAGATGCTGAAGCGGGGTGTAGGGGAGCATAACACCGAGCTCGGGAAGGTCGTGCGCGACAGACGGTGCGAGCGCGAGGGCGTCGGGGGAACCGCCGCTCTCGCAAACGGCACGTCGGCGCAGCAGCACGATGGGGCGAATACTGCCGGCCAGCAAGCCGCGCTCAACGTCGCTGACATGGCACAGGCGTTCAACGTCGGCAAGGTCGCGTACCATAACGGCAAGCGGCTTGTTGCTGCGACGCTTGCGACGGCGCAGCTCGGCCACCGCCTGCTCGTTGGCAGCGTCACAGGATAGATGGAATCCGCCCAGGCCCTTGATGGCGACGATGCCACCGCTGGCCAGCAGCTCAACGCAGCGCTCGATGATAGCGTCGCTGGCCTCGCGTGTGGTGCCGACGGCCGGTGTCGCGGACGAATTCCCGCACGCATCGCTGTTTACAGCCTCGCGCCACGTAGTATGCGGCCCGCAATCAAAGCAGGCATCGGGTTGCGCGTGAAAACGCCGGTCGAGTGGGTCGGCATACTCCGCGGCACACTTGGGACACATGGGGAAACGGTCCATCGATGTGGCCGCTCGGTCATAAGGCAGCGATCGGATGATGGTAAAGCGTGGGCCGCAGTTGGTGCAGTTGATAAAGGGGTAGTGATAGCGTCGGTCGGCGGGATCGAACAACTCGCGCAGACAATCGTCGCAGGTGGCGATATCGGGCGAGACGAGCGTCGTGTGCGCGGTCTGGTCCTGCGACGCCACAATGTGAAAGCCCTGCTCATCGGCAGTGCTCCAGCCGCCAGGCTCCAAATCCGCAATATCGACTCGCTCAACGCGGGCCGCCGCGGGCGCATGCTCAGAAAGCGCGGCAACAAAAGCATCGAGCGCATCGGCCGGAGCGTGCGCCTCGATATGCACGCCGTCGCCCGCGTTGAGCACCCAGCCGCAAATGCCGTGCGCCATGGCCTCGCGATACACAAACGGTCGCATGCCAACGCCCTGCACAATGCCCGTTACATGGATATGCGCATGTCGCATGCGACCCTCCTTCGTTGAAATGTGTGCTGTTACAGCCCCAGGCTCTGCTTGGTGGCGGCGCACGTGAGCTCGCCGTGCTTAACGCCGCGCAGGCCCAGCAGGCGGTCGGCTAGTTCGTAGACGCGCTCGCCGCGACCCTTGAGTGCCAGGATTTCCAAGCAGTTGTGGTGATCCAAATGCACGTGCATCGTCGATACGATCTCGTCGGTGTAGTCGTGCTGCACCTCGTCCAGGCGGCGCGTCAGATCGCCGGTGTGATGGTCGTAGATCATGGTGAGCGACCCGATAACGTGCTCATCGGGCGTGCGCATCTGCTCTTTGGCGATTGAGGCGCGAATCAAATCGCGCACGGCCTCGGAGCGGTTGGCCACGTCGCCGCGGCGCCCGATCTGCTCGTCAAAACGGCGCAGCAGGTCGTCGGGTGCGGTAACCGAAAAACGGACCAGCTCGGAGCCGGAGCCACTACAGTGGCAGCTCGCGTCACCGTCCGCCCCGTGCGGATGCTCGTGCTCGTACCCGCAGCAGTGCTCGTGTTCGGCCACCTTACACCAGCTTCACGGAGCCGACGGAGTTGTGGTCGGCCTCGATGGCTTCCTCGTAGCCCTCGAGCGCGTCATGCGCCTCGTGGAGCGCGGCCATGGCGGCCTCGAGCTTGGCGCCGATGCGCTCCATGTCAAAATTCTCGGTCGCATGCAGCAGCTGATGGCTCCACTCGTGAGCGAGCTCGATGGTGTCGTCGACCTGCTTGACGCTCATGGCAAGCTGGCTCATGTTCATTCCGACGTCATGCATGGAAAATCTCCTTTTGTATGGGGCAGTTCAGTGGTTCAGATTTTACTACGCCCGCTCTGTGCGCAGCTGCATAAGAAAACGGGTGCGAGTCTGTGCGACCCGCACCCGTTCACTGGGGGCTGTTTGTGACTACCATACTATCCGTGGTTGCACTCGGTGCATCCAGAAGTCCGGCGAGCGGTGCAAAAGCGCTCATGGACGGCAGGCAGACGGCAACATGTAACAAGCGTATTACAGATGCTTCTCCAGCAGCGCCTGCAGCCTCGCCTTGGGCAGAGCGCCAACCGAGCGGTCAATCTCCTCGCCGTTCTTAAACACAACCAGCGTGGGGATGCTCATGACGCCATACTTCATGGCCAGGTCCTGGTTGTCGTCGACGTTGCATTTGGCAACGGCAAGCTTGCCCGCCAGCTCATCGGCAACCTCGTCAACGATGGGCGAGAGGGATCGACAGGGCCCGCACCACGGTGCCCAAAAATCGACCAGCACGGGCAGGCTGTCGTTAACGATGGAATCGAAGTTCTCGGGGGTAATCTGATTAATGTCAGCCATGGTGACCTCCATAATGCGACGCGGCTTGGCCGCGTAAAACTCAGTACGACCGTGCTTATACCCAGCCGCCCGCAAAGCAACCACTCGTGGGCGGCTCTTTTATATAATGGTGGGCACGCAAACGATTGGAGAGCGCATGCCCACGTCACAAAGCCAGAAAAAAGAAGCCATCGCCCAGGCGACCGAGCAGGAGCTCGCATCGCTCGCGGGCCGTGGCGTGCGTATCGCGGGCAACGCGTGCTCGCCGATCGTGCTGGTCAAAGGCGATTTGGACGAGGCCGAGCGTTCGGGTGGCGAGCTTGCCGCCGGCCCGGATGGCGCGGCGTTGCGCAAGGCGCTTGGGGCCATCGGTTACGCGCCCGAGGATTTTTGCGTGCTGGCAAGCGTCGCCGGCGTGGGCGACGGAGCGGTCGCGGTGGGCGAGACTCTGCCGTGCGAGCTGTTCCGCGAGGCGCTTGAGGCCTTGGACCCCGAGGCGGTGCTACTGCTCGACAACAACGCGGCTGACGCCATGCGCGAGACCTACGCCGATATGCTTGTGGCGATCGATGACTTCGACACCGCCATGCTCAAGCCCGGCCTGGTCGCCCATGTGCAGGGCCGCCGCGTGCTCGCACTCGACGGCTTTGAGGCGGCACTCACCGACAAGGCCGCTAAGCAGCGCATGTGGGCCTACATCAAGCAGCTGACTCCGGCGGCCGCCCCGCTGTAGCGAGCCCGCGTCGACAAATGACCCCGAGCGGGCGAGCCGTACCCGCGGAACGCAAATCCGTCGCGCCCGCGCCCTTACATCACGGCGCGCAGCTCAAACCGATCGCCGTTAATGCGGAACTGGCAGTTGCCGTTCATGCGCTCCACGGCAAGTTTGATGCTCCTGGTGCCAAAGCCGTGGCCCGCATGCCGGGTCACGGGCATGCCGTCGACCATGCGCGGCGCGCGGTCAAACGTGTTGGAAACTAACAGCAGCAGCTGGCCGTCCTCTAATCGCAGGTCAAAGTCGACGAATCGCTTTCCTTGGGGTGCGGCGCTTGCGGCGGTGATAGCGTTTTCCAAGGCATTTGAGAGCACGCTAAACAGGTCGGCGTCACCTACGTGGATGGTTTCGGGTACGGCGGCGCGCAGGTTGGCGGTAATGCCGTTTCTATTGATTTCCGAGTTAAATGACGAAAGCGCAATGTTTACGGTCTCGTTGGCGCAGAAGCGGCGTACGGCGGTGCGGTCGCCGGCTTCGCAGAGTTCGTCGATGCGATCGAGCGCCTCGTCGGTGTGGCCCTCCTCAATTAAAGCGGCCAGGCCGCGTAGGAAGTGACGCATGTCGTGGCGAAGAATCGACAGCTCGCGACCAGATTGACGCCAGGCCTCGAGCTCTTTAATGGCGGCGCTGTCGCGGGTTTCGAGCATCCAGCGCTCTCGTTCGGCGGTTTCCTTTTCTTCGTATTCGCGCAGGTAGACGGCGAGGAACATAAGGTAGAACGCGCAGAGCGCAAAGGCCAAAAACTCAACCGTCACCACCGAGCCCGAGTGGAACAGCGTGGTGTAGACGTTGGTGGCGTAGTCAAAGATGTAATAGACGAGCGGTAGGATTAAAAGGATGCCCAGCTCGGTGGTGCTTTTAATCGCCAAGCGCGGACCGATGTCGCCGGCCCAATGCAACAGGACGGCAAAGACGGCGAGCGTGGTCGCGATGCGCGCCAGATAGTATGCGATCTGAGAATCGGTTGCGGCAAATGCGGCGATGCCCATCCAATTGCTGAACTGGCAGCTCAGATAGGCACTCGTAATGCCGAGCACGGCAAGCAGCGGGCTCAGGCGGTAGCGCGCGCACAAATAGATGATGAGCGGCAGATGCACGACGAGCGGATATACCTGGCGGGCGAAAAGCTCTCCGCCGACGGCATTGGCGAGGCCAAATGCGCATCCGGTTACGGCACCGACCAGCACCAGTTCAAGCGCATGACGCCGGTTGATCTCGACACCGCACAGCGCCGCCGAGGCAAAGACGCCAAAGAGTAGCGTTGTGGCGTGGTGGATTGCCCAAAGGACCATTTCGACCGAGGAGACCATCAGTGTCTCCCAGCCTCAAAGCGCGCCGCAAAGTAGGCGTCTTGGAATCCCTGCTTGCAACTGCGCGAAAGCGGGATGCACGCGCCCGAGCGCATGACGATGTCCGTGCGGTCAAAGTGATCGATGTTGCGCAGGTTGACCTGGTAGCTGCGGTGGCATTTAAAGAAGGTGGCATTTTGCGCCAAACGGTCCTCGACGCTGCGGAACGACTCGAGTGCCTCGATGTCGCGTCCGTCGCGCAGGTGGAAGACCACGTGCTTGTTGCGCGCCTCGGCATATTCGATGTCGGACAGGCGCAGGGCGTGGTAGCCAAAGGAAGTTTTGATCACGAGCTCGTCGGTTGCCGCCGGGCGCATGCTCGAAAGCTCGTTAAGTAACTGCGCCAGGCGTTCGTAAGTCACGGGCTTGAGCAGGTAGTCGAAGGCGCGGACCTCGTAGGATTCCAGCGCGAACTCGGGCGACGAGGTGAGGAACACCAGGCGCACGGCGGTGTCGGCCTGGCGCAGTTCGCGTGCGGTGTCCATGCCGTTGACGAGCGGCATGATCATATCGAGCAAGATGATGTCGGCGCGCGATGCGGCATGGCGGGCCAGCAGGTCCTCGCCGCGCGTGACGAGCGCAACATCGACCGCCGTGCCCGTCTCGGTCGACCAACGGTCGATCATCCGGTGCAGTCTATCTAGAAAAGCGACATCATCGTCGCAGGCAATAATCTTGAGCATTCGGCCCCCTTAGTAGTTCGATTTTGCCACATTGGGTGCGGACCGCTCGCGGAGGCGTGTCCCATTTGCGCCCCACGTCGCGCAACTCGCGCCGAGCGGTATTGCGGTGGCGAAAGATGCCTCCTGCGCCATCGAGAGCTCAGCTATCCTCAGCTTGCCAGTTCGAATATGGACCTGCCACATGATTGAATCTTTATTTCAACTTTACACCTAGGTTTACAGCTGTCTTGTCAGCTGTAAACCTAGGTGTCATACTAAAGCCCCAAGATTCGCCAAAAGAGAGGGGCCTTGATGGCACAGAGCGCGAACATGGATGCGTCGGAGCTTGCACGCGATATCGCGGCCGGCTTGGCATCGGCAACGACGGCAACGGAGCGTGCGGCACTGGTGCCCGCAGAGCTCGTCGAGGCCATTCAGCAACTAAAAACCCAACGTGACGCGGTGATCCTGGCGCACTATTACGTGGCGCCCGAGGTCCAAGCCGTTGCCGATTACGTCGGCGATAGCTTCTACCTGGCAAAGCTCGCCAAGAGCCTGCCGCAGCAGACCATCGTGTTGTGCGGCGTGGAGTTTATGGGCGAGAGCGCCAAGCTGCTCAATCCCACTAAGACCGTGCTGCTGCCCGAGCCGGGCGCAGACTGTCCCATGGCGCACATGGTCAAGCGCGAGACGGTTGACGCGGCGCGCGCCGAGTACGGCGACGACCTGGCCGTGGTGTGCTACGTCAACTCCACGGTCGAGATCAAGAGCTGGAGCGACGTGTGCGTCACCAGCTCCAACGCCGTCAAGATCGTGTCCGAGCTGCCGCAGCAGCATATCCTGTTCATTCCCGACCAAAACCTGGGCCGCTTCGTAGCCGAGCAGGTGCCGCAAAAGCACGTCATCCTCAACAACGGCTACTGCCCGCGCCATCACATCATCACCGTCGAGCAGATCGTCGACGCGACGGAGGCCCACCCCGACGCGCTCGTGCTGGCGCACCCCGAGTGCAAGGCCGACGTCCTGGCCGAGGCCGACTACATCGGCTCCACCGCCGGCATCATCAGGTATGCCGAGGAGTCCGACGCGAGCGAGTTCATCATCGTGACGGTCCGCGGCGTGCTCTACGAGCTCGAGCGCCGCTGCCAGGGCACTGGCAAGAAGTTCTACTTCCCCGCGGTGCAGCCCACCTGCGTCAACATGGATCTCATCACGCTCGAAAAGCTCGTGCGCTGCCTGGAGACGGGCGAGGGCGAGGTGCAGATCGGCGTGTCGGACGAGGCTGCCGACCAGGCCAAGCTCACGCTCGACCGTATGCTCGAGTACGCAGCGCGCTAGAACAATGTTGCATGAGGGACGGTCCCTTATGTCACATTACAAGGGAGAGGATTCCTGTGGAAACCAAGCAATACCCCGATATGGAGTGCGACGTCGTTATTGCCGGCTGCGGCGTGGCGGGTCTGTACGCGGCGCTCAACCTGCCGACGAGCACGCGCGTGATCATGCTCTCCAAGGGCGCGGTCGACGAGTGCGACTCGATGCTCGCGCAGGGCGGCATCTGCGTGCTGCCCGAGGGCACGGACTACGATGCCTTCTTTGAGGACACCATGCACGCCGGCCATTACGAGAACCGCCGCGAGAGCGTCGACATCATGATCCGCTCGAGCCGCTCGGTCATCAACGACCTGCTAGCGATGGGCGTGGATTTTGAGCGCAAGGCCGATGGCAGTCTCGACTTTACCCGCGAGGGCGCACACAGCCGTCCGCGCATTGCCTTCCATGCCGATATCACCGGCAAGGAGATTACGACCAAGCTGCTTCAGGCTGTCCGCAAGCTGGACAACGTGCAGATTTTTGAGCACGTGGCCATGACCGACATCCTAACGGGCGAGCGTGACGGCGCCACGGTGTGCACCGGCGTCGTCGCCGTTCCCGTGGACGAGAACAGCTCGGTTCGTCCTGCCGACGAGCTGACAAATGCCGCCGAGGGCGTGCATGCCGGCGAGCCGTTTAAGATTCATGCCCGCCACACGCTGTGGGCGACGGGCGGTATCGGAGGCGTATACGACCATTCGACCAACTACCCGCAGCTCACGGGCGATGCCTGCTACATTGCTCAGGAGCATGGCATTAAGATGGAGCACCTGGACTACGTGCAGATTCACCCCACAGGGCTGTTCTCGCCGCAGCCGGGCCGCACCTTCCTGATCAGCGAGAGCTGCCGCGGCGAGGGCGCGATTTTGCTCAACGCCGCTGGCGAGCGCTTTACCGACGAGCTTCAGCCGCGCGATGTGGTCGCCGCCGCCATTCGCGAGCAGATGAAGCAGGACGGCACCGAGCACGAGTGGCTGAGCTTTGCCCCCGTCGAGCGCGATGTGGTGACCGGGCACTTTGCCAACATTCGCGCACGTTGCCTGGAGGACGGCCGCGACATCTTGGACGAGCCCATCCCCGTTACGCCCACGCAGCACTACTTTATGGGCGGCGTGTGGGTCGACAAGGACGGCCGCACCTCGATGCCCGAGCTCTACGCCGCGGGCGAGACGGCTTGCAACGGTGTTCACGGCAAGAACCGCCTTGCATCAAACAGCCTGCTCGAGGCACTGGTCTGGGGTCGTCGCGCCGCGTGGTATATGCGTACCGGCGAGTCGCTGGCCGTGGAGCAGGAGGGCGATCCCGCGCTCGATGGCCGTCATCGCGCCCTAAGCGCCGATACCCTGGCAATCGATGATTTGGCCCGTGCCGCCGGCACGCAGGCCGTGGAGGAGTAGACCATGAATCCCATTACCATGAAGCTCGTCGTCGATGATCTGATTCTGCAGGCTCTGCGCGAGGACATTACCTTTGAGGACGTGAGCACGGCGAGCGTGTGTCCCACGGCGCGTCCCGCCACGGTGGAGCTTATCGCCAAGGCCGATGGCATCATCGCGGGCCTGGATGTATTCGCTCGCACCTTTGAGCTGCTGGATTCGCAGAGTTCGGTGCTGTTTGATGTTGCCGATGGTGACGAGGTGCACGCCGGTGACCACGTGGGCCAGGTGCGCGGAGACGCGCGCGTGCTGCTTTCGGGCGAGCGCGTGGCGCTCAACTACCTGCAGCGCATGAGCGGCATCGCTACCTATACGCACCAGATGGCCGCGGCGCTCGAGGGCACCAAGACCGTGCTTGTCGACACACGCAAGACCACGCCGGGCATGCGCGTCTTCGAGAAGGCCGCGGTCGAGATCGGCGGCGGCAGCAACCACCGTTACAACCTGTCGACGGCCGTCATGCTCAAGGACAACCACATCGATGCCGCCGGTGGCGTGACGCGTGCGATCGAGATGGCGCGCGCCCATGCATCGTTTACCACGACGGTCGAGATCGAGTGCGAGAACCTGGACATGGTGCGCGAGGCTGTGGAGGCCGGCGCCGACATCATCATGTTCGACAACATGACCCACGACGACATGGCTGCAGCGATTGAGCTTATCGCCGGCCGTGCCAAGACCGAGTGCTCGGGCAACGTGGATGCCAACAATATCCGCGCGCTCGCCGACCTGGGCGTTGACTTTATCAGCTCGGGGGCGTTGACGCACTCTGCGCCGATTCTCGACCTCTCGCTCAAGCACCTGCGTCTGTTGGACGGTAAATAATGGACGCCCGCGAGCGTCGCCGTGCCATCATGGCCGTGCTCGAGGGGGCCAAGGGGCCCGTATCGGGCAGCGCGCTTGCCCGTGAGGTGGGTGTGAGCCGCCAGATCGTGGTGCAGGACATCGCCCTGCTGCGCGCCGATGGGCACGATATCGTGGCGACCAATCGCGGCTACGTGCTGCAGGAGGCCCCCAGCAGCCCCGCCGTGCCCACGCGCTTGGTCAAGGTTCGCCACAGCGTGGAGCAGGCAGGTGATGAGCTCACGAGTATCGTCGACGTGGGCGGTGCCGTGCTCAATGTAATCGTCAACCACCGCGTGTATGGCAAGATCACAGCCGATCTGGACATTCGCAACCGTCGCGATGTTGAGCGCTACCTGCGCGATATCGAGAGCGGCAAGAGCTTTCCGCTGCTTACGGTGACGAGTGGCTATCACTTCCATCGCATTGCGGCGGAGGACGAACAGACCCTCGACGAGATCGAGGCGATGCTCAAGGAAAAAGGCTACCTAGCAGACCTGATGCCCTACGAAGACGATTTGTCCTAGTCGACGCCGCATCTATAAGTTGCGGTGAAATAGTTCCTAAAATCGGCATCCAAGACATAAAACAGGAACTATTCCACCGCAACTGCCAAGGGTCCCGCTCCAAGATTAGCTGCCCACATATGCAAAAGGAGGCCTCCGCGGCGATGCGGAAGCCTCCTTTTTTGTGCACGGTGTACTTTTGAGTGTGCAAGTGGGGGAGTTGTTACTCCTCGACGATCTCGGTGATCGCGCCAGCGGGGCAAGCGTCCTGGCAAGCGCCACAGGCGACGCAGGAGTCCTCGTCAGCGACGGTAGCGACGTCCTGGAGCTCCAGAACGCCAGCGGGGCAGGAGTCGACGCAAACGCCACAAGCGATGCACTCGTCGGCATCAATTACGGGATGAGCCATGGTAGTTTCCTCTCTGTTGACCGACGCTACAGGCGATGCGCGCCGGTTTGATTCGGGCAAAAACATACCACGGGAGCGACCGTTTGCAATACCCTCTGGCCGGCATCTTCATACCGTTCGCCGAGTATGCCACGGCTTACTAAAAAACATGCAGGTGAGGCCGATGAGCTGCGCAAATGTTAGCTAAAGGTGACTTGAAATATTGGGCGATTGAGCGTGCTTGCGGAAACCGCATCCCATTATTTTGTCGAAAAACGGGTTGCAGTTTCCGGTTAGGCCCGCTAGCGGAAAATGCGAGCCGGTATCAGCTCTCAAAACGGGATACGGTTTCCGGTTGAGTCTTCAGACGGAAACTGCGACCCGGAATCCACGCTCAAACCGGGACGAGCTTTCCACAAGACGGCCCCCAGGCACCCCCGGACGCAAACCTCAGCCATCTCTACATAGATCTCGATAGATTTGCCGAGAACTCAAACAGTGCGTCTACCTGCGTATTTGCGAACCTAAACTCTCGGCAATAAGAAATCTTATATGAATTGACTTAGATTTTGTATATTCCGGCCCATAAGGGGATACACTACATCCTGAAAGACAAGCCGAAACACCGCTCGGCAGACCGCCGAGTCGGTGCAAACGCACAAGAGAGAGGGAATTTCTAATGGGCAAGATTCTTGGTATCGACCTTGGTACTACTAACTCCGCTATGGCCGTCCTCGAGGGCGGTTCTCCGACCATTATCGTGAACGCCGAGGGCGACCGCACCACCCCGTCCGTCGTGGGCTTCCGTGCCGACGGCGACCGCGTCGTGGGTAAGGCCGCTAAGAACCAGGCTGTCACCAACCCCAAGAACACCGTGTTCTCCATCAAGCGCTTCATGGGCCGCAAGTACTCCGAGTGCACCTCCGAGATCAAGACCGTGCCGTATGAGGTCAAGGAGGGCCAGGGTGGCCGTGCCGTCGTCGACATTGAGGGCAAGGATTACACCGCCGAGCAGGTGAGCGCCATGACGCTCGCCAAGATGAAGGCTGACGCCGAGAAGTATCTGGGCGAGACCGTCACCGACGCCGTCATCACCGTCCCGGCCTACTTCAACGACGCCCAGCGTCAGGCCACCAAGGATGCCGGCAAGATCGCCGGCCTCAACGTTAAGCGTATCGTCAACGAGCCGACCGCTGCTGCTCTGGCTTATGGCCTGGACAAGCAGGGCACCGACCAGCGCATTCTGGTCTTCGACCTGGGCGGCGGCACCTTCGACGTCTCCATCCTCGACCTCGCTGACGGCGTGTTTGAGGTTCTGTCCACCTCGGGCGACAACCACCTGGGTGGCGATGACTGGGATCAGCGCGTCATCGACTGGATGGCCGATAAGTTCCAGCAGGAGAACGGTGTCGACCTGCGTCAGGACCCCATGGCCCTGCAGCGTCTGAAGGAGGCCGCCGAGAACGCCAAGAAGGAGCTCTCCGCCGCCCAGCAGACCACCATCAACCTGCCGTTCATTACCATGAACCAGTCCGGCCCGCTGCACCTCAACTACACGCTGACCCGCGCCGAGTTCGAGAAGATCACCCGCGACCTGCTCGAGCGCTGCAAGCAGCCTGTCACCAACGCCCTGCGCGACGCCAAGCTTAAGCTCTCCGATCTGACCGAGGTCATCCTCGTCGGCGGCTCCACCCGTATGCCCGCCGTCCAGGAGCTCGTCAAGACCATGACCGGCAAGCAGCCCAACATGTCCGTGAACCCCGACGAGGTCGTTGCCGACGGCGCTGCCGTCCAGGGCGGCGTGCTCACCGGCGACGTCGAGGGCATCCTGCTGCTCGACGTTACCCCGCTGTCGCTGGGCGTCGAGACCATGGGCGGCATCATGACCAAGATGATCGACCGCAACACCACGATCCCGACCTCCAAGACCGAGGTTTACTCCACCGCTGCCGACAACCAGACCAGCGTCGAGATCAACGTGCTCCAGGGCGAGCGCGAGCTTGCCCGCGACAACAAGTCGCTCGGTAAGTTCCAGCTGACCGGCATCCCGGCTGCCCGCCGCGGCGTGCCGCAGATCGAGGTCACCTTCGACATCGACGCCAACGGTATCGTCAAGGTCTCCGCTAAGGACAAGGGCACCGGCAAGGAGCAGCAGATCACCATTTCTGGTTCCACCGCTCTGTCCGACGACGAAGTCGATCGTATGGTCAAGGACGCCGAGGCTCATGCCGAGGAGGACAAGAAGCAGAAGGAAGAGGTCGAGGCCCGCAACCAGACCGACAGCCTGTGCTACTCCACCGAGCAGACCCTCAACGAGCTGGGCGACAAGGTTTCCGCCGACGTGAAGTCCAAGGCCGAGACCGCTATCGCCGACGCCAAGAAGGCGCTCGAGGGCTCTGACGTCGAGGCTATCAAGGCCGCCGGCGAGTCCCTGCAGTCCGTGGCCTACGAGCTGGCCCAGGTTGTCTACGCCGACGCTCAGCAGCAGACCGACGGTGCCGCTGGCGCCCAGCCTGCCGACGATGACGTTGTCGACGCCGACTACGAGGTTGTGGACGACGAGGACAAATAATCATGTCCGCCCGTAAAGCTCGCACGGAGGCGGCCGCCGTTGGTGCCGCCCCCGTTGACTCTGAGGAGAAGGACGTGAAGATTCCCGTAGAGGCCGCAGACGATACCGAGGCCAACGAGGCCCCGGCCGCCGAGGCTGCCGAGAACCAAGTAGAGGATTCCAACAAGGAGGCGACGATGACCGAGGACGAGATGGTGGAAGCCGCTATCCGCGCCGGTGAGGAAGCCGCCGACAACGACTTTAAGCTCAAGTTCGAGCAGGCCCAAAAGGAGCTTGCCGACGTGCGCAGTGAACTCGATGCTGCGGCAGAGGCTCAGAAGGCCGCCGAGGACAAGGCGAAGGACGCCACGGAGCGCACCGCCCGTCTGCAGGCCGACTGGGAGAACTTCCGTCGCCGCACCGCCAACGAGCGCATTGCCGAGCGCGAGCGCGCGACCGAGAAGCTCGTCACCGCGCTGTTGCCGGTGATCGACGATATCGAGCGCGCGATCGACCATGCCCGCAGCCAAGAGCTTTCCGACGACTTTAAGCAGTTCGTCGATGGCGTTGACGCGGTACATGCCAAGCTGCTCGATGTGTTTGCGCACGAGGGCGTTGAGCCCATCGACCCCAAGGGCGAGGCGTTCGATCCGCTCGAGCACCAGGCTGTGGGTCGCGTCGAGGACGCATCGCAGTACGACGAGACCGTCAACGATGTGTACCAGAAGGGCTACCGCATGGCGGATCGCATCCTGCGTTCCGCGATGGTGACGGTGACCTACGGTGGCGAGAAGCGCCCCGCACCGGAGCCCGAAGCGGCGCCCGAGGATGCTGCGGTCGATACGGCCGAGAGCACCGAGGAGTAATTGAGAAGGGCCCCGGGGCAACACCCGGGGCCCTTTTAACCTTGACCTGCCATTTGGGGACGGGGTAGAAATGGCAGATTTCGTCTCTTGACAAGGCGCCGCCATGTGCATGCGCATGTGCGTCGCCGCTGTCAAGAGTGCGAGTATGAGTAAATCTGCCATTTCTACCCCGTCCCCAAATGGCAGGTACTAGAGGAGAGGAGCTACGATGGCTGCAGGCAAAACCTTCTATGACATCCTGGGCGTATCCAAGAGCGCCTCCGATAAAGAGATCAAGAGCGCGTTTCGCAAGCTCGCGCAAAAATATCACCCCGATGCCGGCGGCGACGAGGCCAAGTTCAAGGAGATCAGCGAGGCTTACGAAACGCTTTCGGACGAGAAGAAGCGCAAAGAGTATGACCAGATGCTCATGTTTGGCGGCATGCCGGGCGCGGGCGGCGCGTATGGCGGCGGCTACGGTGCTGGCGCGGGCGCCAGTGGCTGGGGCGATATCTTCGACAGCATCTTTAGCGGCAACGGCGCCTGGGGCAGCGATTGGGGCTCGGGCTTTGCCGGGGCTGCGGGTAATGCTGGCGCGGGCCGCAGCCGTGCTCGCAAGGGCGGCGACCTGTCGCTGACCGTCGATGTGACGGCCGAGGACGCGTTTCGCGGCGTGACGCACAAGGTCACCTATCGCATTCCCTCGACAGGCGAGCAGCAGACCATTACGGTCTCGGTGCCTGCGGGCGCGGTCGACGGCGGCAAGCTGCGCTACAAGCGTCGCGGCGAGTATGGCGTTGCGGGTGGCGAGCGCGGCGACCTGGTCGTGACCACGCACGTGGAGGAACACCCGCTGTTTAAGCGCAAGGGCGCCGACGTGACCATGGAGGTACCGGTCTCGGTCTACGAGGCGGCGCTCGGCTGCACGGTGGATGTGCCCACACCTGGCGGTGCGACGGTTCGTCTGAAGGTGCCCGCGGGTACCCAGACAGGCAAGAAGTTCCGCTTTAAGGAGATGGGCGCGCCCGACGTTAAGCACCGTGGCCGCACAGGCGCGCTGCTCGTCGAGATCAAGGTGCAGGTCCCCACAAATCTATCCGATGACGAGCGTGATGCCATGACCAAGCTGCGCGAGGCCGACGCACGCGACTATCGCGAGAAGGTCAATCGTTACAAGGCGACGTACTAGGGTGGTCGTGGCGCACGCCCGCGCCCGCGGGCTTATGATGGACGATAACGAGACGGAAAGGGGTCAGGTAGCATGGCCGAGGACAATAGGAACAAACCGCTGTACATGATCAGCGTGGCGGCCGAGCTGACCGGCATGCATCCGCAGACTCTGCGCGTCTACGAGTCCAAGGGCCTGGTGAACCCCCAGCGCTCGGGCGGCAACACGCGTCTGTATTCGCGTGCCGATATCGAGCGCCTGGAGCTCATCAACCAGCTGACCGACGAGGGCATCAACCTTGCCGGCGTGGTGCGCATCCTCGATATGAAGGAGCGTGCCGAGGAGCGCGAGCGCGAGAACGAAAAACTCCGTGCCCGCGTGCGCCAGCTCGAGGACGAGCTGCATGAGTACAAGATGCAGAAGAAGATCACCGCCCTGGCCCCGCGCGACGGCTCGGTCAACCCCGAGCAAGTCATGCGCAAGCTGCTGGGCGCCGGCGGGGATTTGTAGTTACGCGGGTTTACCAACCCGCGTAACGGGCCGACGCTGCGCCCTTAGGTTCCGCCGTTCTAACGAACGGCGGACCAGTTGACGCTGCGCGCCGCCCAGAGCGACAATTTGTCATTCAAAAGGCAAGGCATGACCAGAAGGTCTATGCCTTGCCTTTTTCATGCCAACTTGTTCGCTCTGGACGTCGCTCGCTGTCCGTCCTCTACCTGCGGCGTTGCCTTGCTCCGGATGCGGTGGTCATTGGGGACGTTCTTAAATGACTAGTTAAAGGGGACATTCTTGCGGCACTTGGCACTTGGGGACGTTCCTTTTGTGCCGGCACTTTGGGACACTCCTTGTCAGAAGAGTGATGCAAGGTGCTCGTCCTTTACTTTACTGAGATAAAGTGAACGTGTAGATTCGTAACCCACTCGCAACCGTTCTATGGCACGATATTGAACGAATGTATGCTATGCGCCCAAATCTTTTGGGCAGAGTGGGAGACAGTATGGTCAAGCTGTACGAGGACGGCATCTACCTGCGTAACGGCAGCGAGGTTGTGCCTGAGGCCGAGGCTGCCGAGCGCGGTATTACGCAGACGCCCGAGGATGCCAAGCGCGGCACCATCGCGTATTCGATCCTCCAAGCACACAATACGTCCGGCGACCCCGAGGCGCTCAAGATTCGCTTCGACGCCATGGCGAGCCACGACATCACCTTTGTCGGCATCATCCAGACGGCGCGCGCCTCGGGCATGGAGCAGTTCCCGCTGCCCTACGTGCTCACCAACTGCCACAACTCGCTGTGCGCCGTGGGCGGCACCATCAACGAGGACGACCACGTCTTTGGTCTCTCGGCTGCCAAGAAGTACGGCGGCATCTTCGTCCCGCCGCACATCGCCGTCATCCACTCCTTTATGCGTGAGAATTTCGCCGGCTGTGGCAAGATGATCCTGGGCTCCGACTCGCACACCCGCTACGGCGCTCTGGGCACCATGGCCGTGGGCGAGGGCGGCGGCGAGCTGGCAAAGCAGCTGCTGCGCGACACCTACGACGTTGCCTATCCCGGCGTCGTTGCCATCTACCTCACGGGCGCCCCGCGTCCCGGCGTCGGCCCGCACGACGTGGCGCTCGCCATCATCCGCGCCGTCTTTGCCAAGGGCTACGTCAAGAACAAGGTCATGGAGTTTGTGGGCCCGGGCATCGCGAGCATGACGACCGACTACCGCAACGGCGTTGACGTTATGACCACCGAGACCACCTGCCTTTCCTCCATTTGGGCAACTGACGAGGACACGCACGCGTTCCTGACCATGCATGGCCGCGGCGACGACTACCGCGAGCTCAAGCCCGCCGATGTCGCCTACTACGACGGCTGCGTCGAGGTCGATCTGTCGAGCATCAAGCCCATGATCGCGCTGCCGTTCCATCCTTCCAACGGCTTTGAGATCGACGAGCTCAACGAGAACCTCGAGGACATCCTGCACGAGGTGGAGCTCGAGGCCGCCAAGATCGGCGAGGGCAAGACGCACTTTAGCCTGCTCGACAAGATTGTCGACGGCAAGCTGCACGTGCAGCAGGGCGTTATCGCCGGCTGCTCAGGCGGCAACTACGACTCCGTGGTCCAGGCTGCCCGCGTGCTCAAGGGCGCCAACACCGGCTGCGGCGAGTTCTCGCTGTCGGTCTATCCCACGAGCCAGCCCGTGGCGCTCGAGCTTACGCGCCGCGGCTACATCTACGATCTTATGGAGGCCGGCGCGATCGTGCGCACGGCGTTCTGCGGCCCGTGCTTTGGCGCCGGCGACACGCCCGCCAACAACGGCCTTTCGATCCGCCACACTACGCGCAACTTCCCCAACCGCGAGGGTTCCAAGCCGGGTAATGGCCAGCTGAGCGCCGTGGCCCTGATGGACGCCCGCTCCATTGCGGCGACGGCGGCCAACGGCGGCGTCCTGACGCCGGCGACCGACCTGCCCGAGGAGACTTGGGACGAGGCCTGCGAGTACACCTTTGACGACGCGCCGTACAAAAAGCGCGTGTACTGGGGCTTTGGCAAGGCGGAGCCTGCTGACGAGCTGGTCGAAGGCCCCAACATCAAGCCGTGGCCCGCGATGGAGCCCCTCGGCGACGATATCCTGCTCAAGGTGTGCTCCAAGATCATGGACCCGGTCACCACGACCGACGAGCTCATTCCCTCGGGCGAGACGAGCTCCTTCCGCTCCAACCCGCTGGGCCTGGCCGAGTTTACGCTCAGCCGCCGCGACCCTGCCTACGTGGGTCGTTCCAAGGAAGTCGACGCGGTGGAGAAGCGCCGCGTGGCCGGCGAGGCCGCGGGCGACCTGGCGGCGCTCGATGCCGAGCTTTCGGGCGTGTTTGAGGCGCTGGCCGGCGCGGGTGTCGCGGCCGATGCCAAAACGACCGAGTACGGCTCCATGCTCTATGCCAAGAAGCCCGGTGACGGTTCTGCCCGCGAGCAGGCTGCGAGCTGCCAGCGCGTAATTGGCGGCCTTGCCAACATCGTCCACGAGTACGCCACCAAGCGCTATCGCTCCAACGTGATGAACTGGGGCATGGTGCCCTTCCAGATGGAGGCCGAGCCCAACTTTGAGGTGGGCGACTACGTCTTTGTGCCGGGTATCCGTGCTGCGCTCGATGGTGACCTAAAGGGCATCGCCGCCTACGTGGTGCGCGCCGACGGTACGGTCGAGCAGATTGAGCTCTATATTGCCGATATGACGGCAGAGGAGCGTGCCATCGTCAAGGCCGGTTGCCTGATCAACTACAACAAGTTCAAGGCCGCTGCCGATTAACTCTGCTGTACGCCCCGGCCACACCTTTCCCTCGTGCTCACGCGCTTCGCGAGGGTCGCCCGAGGGAAAGGTGTGGCCGGGGCTACCGCGACGTTCTCGTTGGGTCTTGAGGGACGCTAAAAATAGACTTGCTTGAAGCCGCTCCTGTTATCGGGGCGGCTTCTTTTTTGTCGAAAACCGCCACAAAGGGGACAGGCACCTTTGTGGCGGTGGGGAACGAGCTCGATGTTGTTGTGATCGTTGAGCGGTATGTTAATGAGCGGCTCTACAGAATTTCATCCGGGTTGGCGGGTTTGGTTGTTTTGGGGATGCCGAGTTTGGATGACGCGAAATCGTCAACATCGTCCTTGATTCCATCTTTGGTGTAGACGGTGACCGTATAGGTGCTGTGCCCGAATTCGCTCTTGTCGCGTGTCGCCCAGGCCTGCCAGTAGGCAGCCCCGTTTCGCCCTTTGATTTTTCCGACACGGCGGAGTTCTGTTCGCTTTAATTGCTGGTTGCTATAGATGGTTCGACCGGCCTCCTCGGTGAGCCCGCACTGTCCAAGCATCTTGTCGAGGACTTGGTTCATGTGGCGCTCATCGGTGTTTGGTGCGTAGTCGTAGGCGAGGGTGATGGAGTCGAGGGGCTGGTCGTCGATCAAATAATTCATCGTCTGAGGTTCAAGGCAGAAATAGGGGGAGCATCCGTCGACCTTGCCGAGCAACGGTAACTTGGACTGCCAACTTCCGGTGGGAATTGCATATTCGTAGAACACGCCACGGCAGACAAAGGAGAGCGAGGTGGCACGCGAGCCGGCGTCGATCATCCCGCAAAGATCGAAGGGCGAGGCGATACCAAAAGAAAAGGGCGTGATGACGATAAGGAAGAGCATCACGATGGGTATGGCGAGAATGGCGATGACGTTGCGACCGGTGGAATGAGACGGCTTCATATGCGCTCCTCGAGACAAAGATCTGTTGAGGATAGGCAGAAATGGATATGTTCAGAGAACAATTCAAGTTTAATCTCATGGCGCGAGATGGTCGACCGTTAGCGTCGAAAACCACCACAAAGGTGCCTGTCCCCTTTGTGGTGGTGGGGAGTGGACGGCTTCTTTTGGTGATAGTGTTAGCTGGAGGTATCATTAGGGCACATGACGCGGGTTTGCATTGTGGGGTGTTTTGCCGTGAGCCGTTCTGCCCGTATTGGATTGATTGTCTTGGCGCTTGCGATCGCTGTGGTTGGCGCGGGCGCTGTCGGTATGGCATTTCTACCTGCTGCGGTGACGGAGCCGGTGGTCAAGCCTGTGACTCAATCTGTCGAACTTCTGACCGGCGAAGACAAGCCCGAGACCATTACGGTTGATTTTGATGAGCAGCCGGCTGTGCTGGGTATTAGCAATTATCCGTGTATTCAGCTTGGGGCCATGCGCTATACCACGGATACAAGCCTGATCGATAGGGCGTCCGAGCTACTCAAGGGCAAAACATTTAAGCGTTGGTACGGATATGCGTCCTATCGGGCAAAAGCGAACGACATGGTTGGCGGATGCCATTCGTCCATCGAGTTGGACACCGCGAATGGCGCCAAGTTATGTGATGTCTCGTACGATCCTGGCTACGAGGGCAATGAGGGGCCGGGCATCTACATCTTGGACGGCGATGCCGCCTATGTCATGGAGGGCAACCAGGCCGAGCTCAACGATTTTATGGGTCAGTGCACTCAGGATGCCTATGAACAGACCTGCTTGCCCGACCCGCAGACTGCACGCGATAGTGGGTCTGCCCGTACATGGCTGTTCGAGGATGAGATGCCCTGGAACGCCGAATCGGGAAGCACGGGCTCGGCGAAGGAGTAGAGACCGCGACCACCACAAAGGTGCCTGTCCTCTTTGTGGTGGTTTTCGGTCTGTCTCGATCTGTAACATCTTGGCCGCTAAAAGTGGGCCTGGTGTTACAGATTTAGATTTTTGATCCGGGTGTTTTCTGTTCGTCTCGATTTGTAACAGACAGAGCTCTATTTGCTGACTAGATGTTACAGATTTAGATAAACGGGTGCCGCTGGTCATTTCATCTCGATCTGTAACATCTAGAGCCATAAACAGCCGCTAGATGTTACAGATTGAGATAGTAAGGGGACGAGGCCGTAGCGGGTGAGCGCACCTGCTCCCTATCTTTCAATCACTCAGAAAATCTTATATATAGAGACTTAGATTTGTGTATAAGATCGTACAAAGCTGGCAACAATACTTCTCGAACAACGTGAAGCCGCCCCGTAGGGCGGCCACCCCAAGAGAGGTGATTCCATGAGAATCGATAAGCTAGCAATGACGTCGCGCGAGGCGCTGCAGACCGCCATGAGCACGGCTGCCGACGCGCAGGCCGGCGCGGTGGAGCCGATTCACCTGCTGTCCGCCCTGCTCGGTGCCGGCGAGCGCAATATCTCCGTGATCATCGAGCGCATCGGTGCCGACCCGGCTCAGCTTGCACGCTCCACGCAGGATGCCATTGACCACGCGCCCAAGGTTTCCGGCGAGGGTCAGCAGATGGGTCTTTCCAACGAGCTCGTCCGCGTTATCGAGAAGGCCGAGAAGAAGGCCACCAAGATGGGCGACAGCTTTGTGGTGACTGAACATTTGCTGATGGCGCTTGCCGAGGACAAGGGCGAGGCCGGTCGTGTGCTGCGCGACGCCGGCGTCACCAAGGAGCGCATCGAGCAGGTCTACGAGGAGCTGCGCGGCGATGACCGCGTGACGTCTGCCGAGGACAAGACCCAGTTTGAGGCGCTGGAGCAGTACGGTCGCAATATCTGCGACCTTGCCCGCGCCGGCAAGCTTGACCCGGTCATCGGCCGTACCGACGAGATCCGTCGTACCATCCAGGTTCTGTCCCGTCGCACCAAGAACAACCCCGTGCTCATCGGCGAGCCGGGCGTCGGCAAAACTGCCATCGTCGAGGGCATCGCCCAGCGTATCGTGGCCGGCGACGTGCCGAGCACCCTGCGCGACCGCGACCTCATCGAGCTCGACATGAGCGCGCTGGTCGCCGGTGCCAAGTACCGCGGCGAGTTCGAGGACCGCTTGAAGGCCGTGCTCAAGGAGGTTCAAAAATCCGAAGGCAAGGTCATCCTGTTCATCGATGAGCTCCATACCATCGTGGGCGCGGGTGCCACCGAGGGCTCCATGGACGCCGGCAACATCCTCAAGCCCGCACTCGCCCGTGGCGACCTGC
>CABSMV010000011.1 GCA_902478935.1 uncultured Collinsella sp.
CGGAGATGTGTATAAGAGACAGGACTGCATAGCCTCGTTCTGCTCGAACTCTTGCGCTGCGAGCTCGCGTGCCGCCTCGGCTGCCTGCTGCTGAGCGATAGCCTCCTGCTCGGCAGCCTCGCGTGCGGCAGCGCGTTTCTCCTCGAAATCGTCGACAAATTTCTTGCCCTTTGCAAGCGCACCCTTAAAGAAGTTGGAAGCGCTGGCGCCAATCGACGAGAACGCCGATGCAATGTCGACATGGGGCGTTGCCGCGGGAATCTCGGCCGAGAAATCAGTATCGCTCTCGTAAGACACGCGCCTCGGCTGTTCAACGTAATCGTCGTCAGACTCGTCCGCAACGTCTTGCGCCGGCGCGGCGGGAGCCAAAATGTCCAGTCCTGCCGCGGGATCGATCGCGGACACCGCCTCGGGCTCGGCAACGGCAGCGGTAACCGCGGCAGACTTATCATCCACGGTGACGACGGGCGCAGGCTCGGGCTCAAACGTCGGCTCCTCGCCCTCCTCGTAATCGAGCGTGCAGGACTCGGGAAGCATTCCGAGCGCACGGATGGCATCCGAACCAAAGCGGATGTTGCCGGCGGCATTGCGATAGAGCTTGGGCTCGGGCTCGGCCGCGACAGGCTCCTCCGCCGACTCGGCAGCGGAAATCTCGTCATTGAACTCTTCGGCCTGGACAGCCTGATTCTGATCCTCGGGCACGATGGCGCCAATCAGCGTCTCGTCGGCAGACGCACCCTCAAAGCCCTCGATCTGCTCGTCGAAAGCCTCACCCTGTTCGGGCTCGGTCTGAGTGTCGGGAGCAATCGGCTGGCCGAACTCGTCCTCGGCGTAGGTAGGCTCTTCGTACTCGATGGTGTTGCCGTAGTCGTTTTGCTGCTGGGCCGCGGCATACTCCGCCGCTGCACGCGCCATTTCCTCGGCACGACGCTTTTGCTCCCCAAAATAGGTATCGAACGGAACATCGTCGGGAAACTCGTTTTCGCCCTGGAAGGGAGCAACGTTGTCCATAACGCCGAGCATAGCGGCGACAGAAGACTTGTTGCACACCGCGCCGGACGTATAGGGAAGAATATGGCGGTTAGAGATGATGTTTGCCGCGTTGGCAAGTGCAACGAGGGAAGCGAGGATCGCGACAATCCACAGCAGAACCTTGAGCGCGCCGGGGAGCGGCAGGATACGCAGGATGGCAACGGCAGCGGGGGCAACCGTGGCAACGGGCAACAGCTTGGCGATGAGCGCACGATACGAAGCATAGGGCTCGCGGGCGAGCAGCTCAGCACGGGGAGAGTCGTAGTGTGCGACAACGACCACCGGGCGGTTGCGCGGAGACGCGAGCGGGCCCGAGGCCTTGTGGTAGGCGATGACATTTTGGCTCACGCCCGTCTTGCCCAGGCGCGAAACCACGGGGTGCCCTGTGCGTTCGAGCACGTAAAGAACGGCGCCGACAATGGCCAGCAAGGTGCCGACCAAGCCGATACCGCCACCGATGCCCATCAGCAGGGCACCGGCAAACGCAAGAATACCGGTAACGGCAAATGCCAACCTACTGGGCGCCGGGGCATTGAACTCCTGAACCTCGGGATCAAAGCCGTGGTTGCGGAAGATCTGAGCGATATCCTCGGCCGCCAAGCGCTCTTCTTCGCTGCATGCCGGCGTAATGCCGGTGTTCTGCAGCAGGTGGTTAATATAGTTCTGGGTGTTCGCCATGTGCGCTCCACATCCATAATCCGACAAATAGGCCCAATGCATGCACATTAGAACCGTATATAGTCGAAAGTATACCCCGAGCGAGCGCAAACGACCGAATTCGGGCCATCTTAACGCCCCGAGCGGACAAGGATATAGCCTAATCTCCATATCGGACTAAAATCATGGCAGCAAACCACCTTCTCATGCGAGGACTCTATGACGGCAAGCGACACGACCGCGACAATTAAAAAGGGGAATTCGGAGCCCAGTTTCGATAAAACGGCTCAGCGCATCCTCAATCTTTTCTTTGTGCTCAATAGCTCCCCCGAACCGCTGACGACCGAGCAGATCGTCTTGGATTCCGACCTGGGATATGGCTCCGGCAACATCGACTCGGATAAGCGCAAGTTTCGGCGCGATCGTGACAAACTGCTCGAGCGTGGCATCTTAATCAAGGAGGTTCGCCCCGCCGGTGCGCAGGAGACCGAGGAAAGCTCGTGGACAATCGACCGCGAGCACACCTTTGCAGCAGGCGGCCTCATCACCGCAGACGACGCCGATATCCTGCTCAACGCCATCGACCAGACACTAGCGGCCGGCTCATCCACTTTTGCCGCACCGCTTGCCGATATTCGCTCCAAGATTGCCTATCTCACCGGTAGGACGACGGTGGACGAAGCACCGATCAGCCGCTCTCCCACCGTCGATGCGGTATGGAGCGCCTTTGCCGAGCGATGCGCGCTGCGATTTTTATATCAGAACGGACGCGGCGAGCAGAAAGAACGTACCGTCTGCGTCTACGGCATGTTCGAACGCGAGGGCGTGGCGTACTTCTGCGGCCTCGACAATGTCACCGACGGCATCAGGACATTCCGCTGCGACCGTATCGTTCGCGCTTGGCGTCCTTCGAAGGCCTACGCCATCCCTGCGGACTTCAATCTCAACGACTATCTGTTCTTTGAATTCGATTTTGCCGACCGACCGCCCGTTGCAGCCACGTTCTCGTTCGCCCCTCAGACGCAGATCGATATGATCAACGGCCTCACGCGCGGGCGAGGTGAGCTCGCACACACCGATGCGGGATGGACCTGGACCGTTGACGTGCGTGACCTTGAAGCCGCCGCCTCATTTTGCATGGCCCACGCCATGGACGGCATGAGGCCCATGGCCCCCAAATCGCTCAAGCAGGCGTGGAACCACCTCATCGAAAGGACGGTGCACGAGTATGCCCGTGCGTAAACTCACCAGCGAGCAGAGACTCTCGCGCGCCATCGACATCATGGAGGCCCTCTACGCCGCCGGCGAGAGCGGCATGACACGAACCGAGATTTGCAGTCGCTTTGACATCACGGGGGTGTCGCTCGACGAGATTCTCGAGATCGTCTCGACGCTCGCGGACCGAGAATCGGGCGCGCGCATCATCTGCGAATGCCGCGGCGAGCGTGTGGTCCTCACCGGCGACGCCGGGCGTGTTCTACCGTTGCGCCTGAGTGCCGCCGAGGGCGCTGTGCTCAACCACGAACTTGAATCGTTGGGGATCGAGCCGCAGACGGCAGCCCGGATTCGGCATGCTCTTCTACCCGAAGAGCTCGGCTATAACCAGCGCATCTTTGACACCGTCAACCACGGGTCGCACTGGCAGCAGCTGAGCTGCGCCATTCAGGACGGCGTTCGCTGCCGCATCTCGTATCGCTCGATGGACGATGCACGGCCACGCGAGCGTCTGGTCGACCCCTTGCGCATTACGGCAAACGGCGACCAAACATACTTGATTGCCTGGGACATCGCAGTCGATGAGCAGCGCACCTATCGCATGGATAAAATCGAGGGACTCACCTTGACGGAAGACTCCGTCGTGTCTCACGCACCGGACGTCGCATCCCTCCACGATTCCCTTGCCCGGACGCAGCGTAGCGCAAAGCTCTTGATGCCATTCGATATGGCGGAACATCTGGACTGGGCCGGCATCACCCTAATCGAGCGCAGCGGGGCAGACATGGCAATGGTAACCGTGCATTACGGCTCCGAGCGTTGGCTACTGAGCCAGGTAATCGCAGCGGGCGGAGCCATCCGCATCTTGGATGACCCCACCCTGTCAAAGCGTCTGTGCGATATGGCAAAAACCCTCGTTTGTCCGCTTTAGCGCCGCCGCTCGTGGCGTGCACGCCACAGTTGCAGATAGTGCCCGATCTGCGCCGATTCGATGCGCTGGTAGGAGCTCGTGGGCAGCGACGTTAAGAACTTCTTTCCGTAGCCCTTCGTCACCAGGCGCGGGTCGGCCAGAATCAGCACGCCGCAATCGGTCGACGAGCGGATAAGGCGGCCAGCCGCCTGCTTGACCTCGAGCACCGCCTCGGGCAGCGAATAGCGCGCCCAAGCGCGGTCTTCGCGCAGGTTGCGCTCGCACGAGAGCGGGTCCGTGGGGCTCGAGAACGGCAGCTTGGGAATGATGACGCAGCGCAGTGTCTCGCCGCTGGCGTCGAATCCCTCCCAGAAGGCCTTAAGAGCAAAAAGCGACGAGGTCGGCTCGTTGATAAACCGGTCGCGCAGGCGACGAGGAGATGAGTTGCGCTGCTGGCAGTTGAGCTCAAGACCTGCACGGGCCATCTTGGGCTCAACGCGGGCGTACAGGTCTTCCATGTCGCGCCGATTGGTAAACAGTGTGAGCACCGATCCGCCCATGGCAAGATGGGCGTCGACCAGCACGCGCTCGAGCGCCGTAAGATAGCTCTCACGATCGCGCGGATCGGGTATATCGCCCGCAACGACTACAGCCATGTTTGAATCAAAGTCGTAGCTCGAGTCCAAGTGCAGCGACGAGGATGTCGAAGCACCGATGCGATCGAGGCCGACCGCGTGGTTAAAGTGTTCAAAGCTTTTGGACACCGTCATGGTCGCCGAGGCAAAGATAGCCGTGTGAACCTCGGGCAGCCACTCGGTTGCCAAGGCCTCGCCAATGTCGATGCGCTCTGCGGTCATTGACTCTCCGCCGGCACGCAACCTGCGATTGACCTGCAGCGAATACACGTAGTGTTCATCGGTGCCGTCGATGATGAGTTTGAGGTTCTCGGCCAGCTCGTGCAGGCGGCGCGAGATATCGCCCAGGTCGACAACAACCTCGGGCTTGTCGGCGGCGACGGCCTGCACCAGCGCGTCGACGCTCTTGTCAGCTTGTTCCAATGCATCGATGGCAGCGTAGGCCGACTGTAAGAAATCATGCCAGTCGTCAGATTCGCGCAGCTCGGGGCCAATCCATAGATTGGCATTGTCATAACCCCCACGGGCACGGCGGCCGAGCTCGCGAACGCCATCGAACACGTCGGCGATTGCCATGCTCGCGCGCGCAACCGTCGACGTCGCCTTGGCAGTAAGGCCCAGATAGAGCGTAGAGCCCTCGGAGGTTGCCAAATCACGGGAGACCTGGCTTAGCGCACCGGTGCTCGAGCCACCCAGGCGCTCAAACAGAACGCGTGATTCGTCCGCCGACACCACGCGCGCCCACTGACGGCGCGCCTCGCGCTCGATAGAATGAGCCTCGTCGATTACCCAATGACGAATCGGAGGCAAAATCCTGCCCTCGGCCGCGACATTGCGGAACAGCAGGGAATGGTTGGTGACCACCACATCGGCATGCGCCGCACGACGGCGAGCGCCGTGGACCAAACATTTATCAGGGAAAAACGGGCAGAGGCGACGAGCACACTCGCGCGAGGCCGTCGTAAAGTCGGGGCGGTTGACGCTGCGCCACCGAATGCCAAGTGAGTCGAGGTCGCCATCGGCTGATTGGCAGACGTACGCCATAATGACCGCGACCGCCGTGAGCGTGTCCGCCGGATCGCGCTTGGTGGTAATCTCGACCTGGCCGCGGCTCATGCGCTCAAGCTTGCGCAGGCACGGATAGTGGTCATACCCCTTGAGAGCGCAAAATGACAGGCCACCGTCCAGTTGCTCGGCAAGTTTTGGCAGCTCATGGTACATGAGCTGGTCGGCAAGATTGTTCGATTTGGTCGCAATACCAACCGTGATGTTGTTACGGCGCGCTGCCTCGGCAAAAGGTACCAGATAGGCCATCGATTTGCCGACACCCGTGCCCGCCTCAATTACGCGATGAGTGCCCGTGACCAGCGCATCGCGGACCTCGAGCGCCATCGCGATCTGCTCATCACGCGGCTCGTAGGTGGGATACATGCGATTGACCAGGCCACCTGGCGCATAGTCTGCCTCAATCTCCTCACGACTCGGCATCTTGAGGACCGGCAGTTCGTCGGCGTCCACCCGGTCGTCGGCGCGATCGGCCTTGAGAACGTCAGCACGAGCGGCGCTGAGAGAGAAGATAGAACCAGGGTTCTGCCCCGCCAAGAATGAGAAGATTGGACGATAGGACCATGGCACGTCCGGATGCATGTCGGCTAGGCGCGCCATGAGGCCCTGGGGCAAGTCGGTGAGTGCCACGAGCAACACGCGCCATACGCCACACAGGGCGTCGACGTCGGCATTGGCACGGTGTGATACCGAGTCACAGCCAAACAGATCGGCCATAAAAGACAGCTTGTGCGAGGCCAGGCGCGGAAGCGCGATGCGCGACAGCGCCAGCGAATCGATCCAAATATCGCTCACGTTGACGCCGCCTTTGACCGACTCGATAAACGAGCGGTCGAACGTGGCGTTATGTGCGATCACCGGGCAACCACCGACAAAATCGGCGAGAGCGGCGACGGCCTCAACGGCCGACGGGGCATCTGCCACATCGGCATTTGTAATGCTCGTGAGCTCGGTAATCTCGGCGGGAATTAGCTGCTTGGGATGCACGAAGGTATCGAAGCGGTCGACGATCTCGCGGCCCGAAAGACGAGCCGCCGAGATCTCGATCAGCTCATTGTCCTGCACCGAAAGACCTGTGGTCTCGGTATCGAGGACGATCACATCTTCCTCGATAAGGCCGAAGGACTGCGTTTTGGCGCGTTCGGCAAGCGTGGCATAGGAGTCGATGACAAACTGCGGCGTTCCTGACGAAACCGCGTCCTCGATTAGCATGCAATGCCCGCTCGACGAAGGCCCATACGGATCAGGCTGTCACAGACCTGCGGGAACGTCATGTCGTCGGTGTGGCGGATCTCGTCCGGATACAGCGACGTATCGGTCATGCCGGGAATGGTATTGGTCTCGAGGATGACGGGGCCGTCCTCACTCACAATAAAGTCGCTGCGCGAGATACCCAGGCAACCGAGGGCCTTGTGAGCAGCACAGGCAAGCTCCTGGGCACGAGCGTAATTCTCGGGTGAAATCTGCGCCGGAATGCGATGGATGTCCGTAGGGTCGACATACTTCACGTCCAGATCGTAGAACTCGCAGTCCTCGGGCTTACGAATCTCGACAATCGGCAGAGCGCGCACGTCATCTTCGCCGTATACGCCGACGGTGATCTCGGTACCCTCGATGCACTTCTCGACCAGCACTTTGTCGCCGTACTCAAACGCCTTGGCGATTGCCGCGGGCAGCTCGGAGGGCTCATGGACCAGGGAAATGCCATAGCTGGAACCGTTGACGGCCGGCTTCACAAAGCAGCGCTCGCCACAAACCTCGACGATATGATCGATATCGACTTCATCGCCCACCTCGAGCGCAAGGCCGGGGGCAATGGGAATGCCCGCCTTGGCGTACAGGAGCTTAGAGACCTCCTTGTCGGCACCGCAGGCGCTGGCAAGCACGCCCGAAGCCGTGTAGGGGATACCCAGGGTCTCCATGGCGCCTTGCATGGCGCCATCCTCGCCGCCGGCGCCGTGCATGGCGATAAACGCCACGTCAAAGCCGCCGGTCGCCATGGTTACCATAAAATCATCGGCAGCCGTGTCGAGCAGCTCCACCGAAGTGTAGCCGGCCTCCTTCAAGGCAACCACGACGTTCTTTCCCGAATTGAGCGAGATCTCGCGCTCAGCGGAATGACCGCCCGCCAAGACCGCTACGTGCATGTTCTCTAGGCTTTTACCCGGCATGGGCAGACTCCTCCTCTATAATTTCTGCAGCTGATACCATATTGTAGCGATACCCTCTACGTTTCCCCAAAATCGAAAGGCTTCCATGAATCCCAGGACTAAATCTCAGGACATTCGCGACTTGAGCCAAAACGATATTCGCGAGCTTGTGGCCGAACTTGGCCAGCCCGCCTTCCGCGCGAAGCAGCTCATCGAATGGGTCTTTGAGAAGAACGTTTGTTCGTTTGACGATATGACCAACCTTCCCAAGGCTTTCCGCGAGCAGCTTAAAGAGGCTTTTGCCTTTGACACGCCGACTGAACTCACCAAGCAGGTTTCCAAAGATGGCTCTCGCAAGTATCTGCTCGAGTACCACGACGGCGTTTCCGTCGAGACCGTCGGCATGCCCCGTCGTAACAAGCTTTCCGTCTGCGTTTCCACCCAGGCAGGCTGTGGCACGGGCTGTGCCTTTTGCGCTACCGGTCTCAACGGCCTCAAGCGCTCTCTGACCGCTCAAGAGATCGTCGACCAGGTACTTCATGTATCCAACGACTTTGGCGAGCGCGCCACGAGCGTTGTCTTCATGGGCCAGGGCGAGCCGTTTGCCAACTACGACGAGGTTCTCAAGGCGCTGCGAATCCTCAACGACCCCGATGGCATCGGTATCGGCGCTCGTCACCTCACCGTCTCTACCAGCGGCGTTATTCCCGGTATTCGCAAATTTGCCGATATCCCCGAGCAGTTCACGCTTGCCGTTTCCCTGCATTCCGCCATCCAGTCGACGCGCAATAAGCTCATGCCCGGTGTTAAGAAGTACACGCTGCTTCGCCTTCACGAAGCGCTTCAGCTCTACACCGAGAAGACCGGCCGCCGCCCGACCTATGAGTATGCCATGATCGAAGGCGTCAACGATACGAATCCCGAAATGCAGGCGCTCTGCGACTTCTGCGAGGGAACGCTGTGCCACGTTAACCTCATTCAGCTTAACGACATCGAGGGTAGCCCGCTCAAGCCGTCGCCGATTCATAAGGTTGAGGATCTTCAGCGTCGTCTTGAGTCCCGTGGCATCGAGACCACGATTCGTAACTCCCGTGGTAACGATATTGACGCCGCTTGCGGACAGCTGAAGCAGCGCTTCAAAGTTCAGAAGAACGCATAGGGGAGTCGCATCCCAAAACGTTTCATGTGAAACATCGAACGACCCCGGTTACAGAATATGCAACCGGGGTCGTTTCATTTATTGACCTTAATTTTGAATCAGCTGCTACCTTTCCCATTTTTTACGGCCAAAATAAGGGGTCCTTGTCTCATGAATCAGACAAGGACCCCTTAAAAAATGCTGAGTAATTGTTAGGTACCTAATAGCCTACATTTTCCCATTGGTTGCTGACCCAACCTTGATTAATCTTGGGATTCTTCGTTACCTGAGCAGCACGCATGGCAACATCTTCCGTCATAACATCCATTTTCTTTTTGGAAGTATCGACGATATCTTGCGCGCCACGAAGCAAACGACCTCGAAGTTCATCGTCTGTCGCGATCTTATAGCTAGCAAAGGCACCAGCCGCGACAGTCGTCACCAATGCAATCGCTGTTAAAATCTTATTCCTCATCTTGGCCTCCTTGATCAAACTGAATCATTTCGCCAAGAATACGAGAGAGCTCTTCCTCGTCTTTAAACTCAATCTCAATCTTATTCTTTCCACGCGAGCTCTTCACACGCACGTTGGTATTAAATACCTGACGAAGCAAACGGGCAGCCTTTTTAAAGGACTGAGGCGTTGCAGGCCTTGGCGTCTTAGGTGTCTCTCCGGCAGAAAACAACGGAGCAAGATTTTCTGTCGCTCTTACGGAAAGGCCCTCTGTAACAACTTTCCCTGCAAGTCGAATACGCGCGTCCTCATAGGGAACTGCAAGAATCGCACGTGCATGACCAGCAGTAAGTTTGCCCTCAAAAATCATCTGCTGAACTACTTCGGGGAGATCGAGAAGACGCAGCGAGTTTGTAATTGCAGAGCGTGACTTGCTTACTGCCTTCGACAATGCCTCTTGGGTCATCCCGCTGGCATCAATGAGTTGGCGATAGCCCTTAGCCTCTTCGACGGGATTCAGATCAGAACGCTGAAGGTTTTCGATAAGAGCAAGAGCCAGCATCTCTTCATCATTTACCTCTTTAATGATGACTGGCAATTCTTCAAGGCCAGCAAGCTTTGACGCCTGGTAACGACGCTCACCAGCGATGATCTCATAGCCGTTTCCATGCTTGCGAACCAAAAGCGGCTGCAAAACGCCATGTTCTTGGATTGACTCGCTCAACTCGCGAAGTTCAGTTTCGTTAAAGTGAATTCGCGGCTGATTAGGGTTGGGAACGATATCCTCAATAGGTAGTTTTGTTTCAGATGCGGCATTTGAAGCCGATGCAGCCGAACCGCCGGTCTCATACTCGGCCTCTGAGACCAAAGCATTGAGTCCACGTCCCAATCCGCCACGTTTCTTTACACTAGGCACGCTTGATCACCTCTTTTGCAAGGTTCATATATGCTTTTGCACCCTTATTTTGAGGTGCATAGGTAATTACCGGTTCTCCAAAAGACGGAGCTTCGGAGATTTTAACCGTACGGGGGATTAGCGTCTTAAACGCCTTATCACCAAAGTACGATTGAACCTCCTCAACAACCTGATTCGATAGTGAAGTACGCGAGTCATACATGGTCATAAGCACACCATAGGTGTCTAAGCCCTTGTTCAGCCGTGATTTGACCATCTTCATTGACTCAAGCAGCTTCGTAACGCCCTCGAGTGCGTAATATTCGCACTGGATCGGAATCAAAACGCTGTCTGCTGCGGTCAAAGCGTTGATAGTAAGCAGGCCGAGCGAAGGAGGACAGTCAATGAAAATAAAGTCAAACTCGTCCTGAATCGGCTCAAGCAAATCTTTGAGGCGGGTTTCACGAGCAATTGCGCTTACGAGCTCAATTTCCGCGCCTGCAAGTTGAATTGTAGCCGGAATAACGAATACCTTTTTACAATTTGTATCAAGAACAAGCGATTCTGCCGGCACATCATTCAACAATGCATCATAGATGCATTGATCAAGGTCTTCTTTTTCAATTCCGAATCCACTGGTGCTGTTTCCCTGCGGATCAAAATCGACAATCAGCGTCTTACGACCCTGCTCACCCAGTGCTGCTGCAAGGTTTACAGCCGTCGTTGACTTACCGACGCCGCCTTTTTGATTGATGATTGCAATAATACGCGTGTCTTTTGCGCTCTTAGAACGCTTAACGTCGCGAAATCCCACGGTCCCTCCTGGTGTGTATTAAAGCTGTCAAACGGAGGATGTTTCACGTGAAACATTCCGATTCGATATCAACCGCCATGTTTCACGTGAAACACTGCAAGTTGTTAGTATCCATTATGTTTCACGTGAAACATCTAGGCAAGCGGATTCTTCTTGGCCATGCCATTTGCACGAGGCAATGAAACGGATGCTGGATGACTCTTCTTAAGAACAATGAACTCCCTGTGGCCCAAGCCTTCAGGCAAATCAATTGCGTCATTTAGAAGCAAAGTGAAGCCGCAAATCTTAGCTGCTGACATACCGGAAGCAAGCTCCTCATCCGAAGGATTGCCCTTGGTGATAACAAATAGCCCTCCATCCTTCAGGTACGGAGCCGCATACTCAACAAGAATCGGTAGAGGGGCCAGTGCGCGGGCGGTTACAACGGAGAACTGCTTCTTATGGCTTCGAGCATATTCTTCAAGACGATCATGAACCGCATGAGCATGTTTCAATTCAAGAGCATGGACAAAAGAATTGACAGCATCAACCTTCTTGCCAACAGAGTCAATATAAGTAGCTTTACGATGCGTGGCTATGGTTAACGGAATACCAGGGAAGCCCGCACCTGTACCCATATCGAGCAAAGCTCCCTCTAGAGCCTTATTGATATAGGGAAGTAAAACAAGTGAGTCGAGGATATGAAGTACTGCAGCATCTTCTACGTTAAGAATACGGGTGAGATTGGTTGTCTTATTTGTTTCCAGAACCAAATCCAAATGCTGAATACATTTCCTCAGCTCAACATCAGTTACGCTCAAGGAATACTCTTGGCAATAGGAAGCTAGACAACTCAACATCTCGTCAGCCTGCTGATCAGTAAGTACTAACAACGAAAGCTCCTTTCTGACAAAAATCAGTGTATCGAGAACTTTTGACAAAAAAAGGGGACGTGGAAACCACGTCCCCTTAGCATAAGCTCGAGTAGATTATCGAGCAACAATCACCACATGGCGATCAGGGTCAGAACCCTCAGAATGAGTATCGACGGCATCATTGCCACGAAGTGCAATGTGAACCAGTCGACGCTCGTAGGCATTCATGGGCGGAAGCGAAACACTCTTATGAGTGCGAATGGCACGCTCGGCAGCAGACTGAGCCATGGAGGCAACCTTGTCCTGACGGCGGCTCTTGTATCCCTCGACGTCCACTACAACTGGATACCTAAAGCCAAGTTTGCGGCTCACCAGCAAAGAGAACATAACCTGAAGGGCATCAAGGGTGCGACCATGACGGCCAATGAGAACAGCAAGATCGGGAGCCGTTACATCCAAAATCAGTTCACCCTCGTCACCCTCATACTCATCGATAGGAGAGTTGGCGGCATCGAAGTGCGAAAGGATGGAACGCAGGATGGAAATCGCAACATCGGCAATGGTGTCGAGCTCCTCATCGGTCAGCTCTTCACCAGCCTTGTAGCGCTGTGCAATCTCGGGATAATCGCCCGCGACCTGCGGGGCAACCTCCTCAAGCATATCCTCGATGATCTCTTCAGACATAACGTACTCCAAAAGTTAGGTACCTAAATAAGATTGATATCCCACTACTTCTTCTTGTGCGGGCGCGGCTTCTTCTCTCGACGAGTGACCTCAACCTGCAGCGGCGCATTCTTAAGACGCTCCTCCTCATCGGCCTTGGCCTTCTCGATAACCTTCTGCGTCACAAAAATCTGCTGGATAACCTGCCAAGCAGACGAGACGTCGTAGTACAGCAGAACACCAACGGGAAGGCTCCAGCCCATCCAAAGCATCATGACCGTCATGACAACAGCCATCATACGCATGCTCTGAGCCTGCTGGCCGGTCTGGTTGCGCGACATATAGAGCTGCGGAATCAGGGTCAGGACGGCGAACAGAATCAGGCAGACCAGCGCAGGCAGCGCAACCATAAAGCCATCGGCAAAGGAAGCGCTCGGCGTGGTGGTCAGGTCGGGCAGGATGTTGAAGAACGAGAACGTGCCGTCGTTAAAGTACTGCGGCAGGTTGCGCAGCAACGTAAACAGGGCGAACAGGACAGGCATCTGGATCAACAGCGGCAAACAACCAGCCATCGGGTTGAACTTGTTCTCGCTGTAGAACTTCTGCATCTCCTCGGCCTGGCGCTGAGGATCGTCGGCATAGCGCTCCTGAATCTCGAGCATCTTGGGCTGCAGCACCTGCATGCGAGCCGTCGACTTGGTCGACTTGAGCATAAGCGGCGTCAGCAGCAGACGGATGATGACCACCAGGATGATGATGGACAGGCCCCAGTCGACCGCAAAGGTCTGGATGAGCTTGAGCAGCTCGAAAAGGATGTTAACGATCCAATCCCACATGTAAGTTTTCCTCCGATAGCGAGTGCCCGCTAGGGCACAGGGTCATAACCGCCGACGTGCAGGGGATTGCAGCGAGCGATGCGCCTCACGGCAAGCCAGCAGCCTCTCAAAACACCGTACTTCTCAATCGCCTGGATGGCGTATTGTGAGCACGTTGGGTAATAAATGCAGGCGTCAGGCAATAAGGGCGAAATAACCTGTTGATATATGCGAATAGGAGCGATGGCAACACGTCGCAAAACGTGATTGCTCATCGCTCCTCCCCGGCAACGCCGGCGCGTTTCATAAGCGAACGCAATGCCTTGTCCATCTCCTGCGGCGAGGAAACCCTCGTCTTGGGAGTTGCGAACAAGATGATGTCATAACCCGCAACGGGAAATCCACAGCTGCGGGCGGCCTCGCGCATCACACGCTTAGAACGGTTGCGCACGACAGCACAACCGAGCCGTTTAGCACCAACGAAGGCGACCCTTCCGGAGTCGCCTTCGCCAACCGATTCACATATGGTCATTCGAATCAGAGGGTGATTGAAACGACGCCCCTGACTGAACACATGCTCGAAATCTTGCCGAGACTTAATAGTCTTCATGCGAGATGTGTGTATCGCTGCTAGACAGTGAGACGCTTGCGGCCCTTGGCGCGACGACGGGCGAGCACGGCACGACCACCCTTAGTGGCCATACGGGCACGGAAGCCATGGGTCTTGGCACGCTTACGCTTATTAGGCTGATACGTACGCTTCATCTTAAGTTCCTCCTGCTGCATTTCGAGTGTCCGCGGGGACGCGGACGCAGATATAGACACGTGAGCTTGAAGATTGTAGGGAAATCAATGTTCAAATGTCAAGAAATCAAAGGTAAAAGGTTACGCAGTTCACACGGTTCCCCCATAAGCCAAGCTCGATTTAGCGGTACATGGCAACTTTTCACGATATTTCATCGAGTTTTCAACAGGTCATGTTGGCAATGTTAAGAACTTTTCGCCCGTTTTCCAAAGTTTTCAACAGGTTTTGAAAAGTTGTCGAAAGATGAGAAACATTGCGCGGTGAGCTACTATTTGTCCGAAACCTTTTGAAAGATTGCGAGCGGCATGTCTGACGACTTTTACACCATGGTCGATTCCGGAGATCCGGCACCCGACAACGAGCACATCACCGGCGTGCGCGAAGAGCGTGCGGAAGGCGAGCAGACGACCACGCAGGCGCCAAAAGCCATGTACGCCGCGCGCATCGCCGTCTATGACGACATGCTGTCGACACCGCGTGTGATCGTCATTGATCCGCAAGATGTCCGCACGTATTTGGAAGAGACGACCAACACCGTCTACCAGTGCATGAAAGAACAAGGTGGCCATATCTCGCTCATGGTCATCCGCGAGATTGTCGAAAACTTTATCCACGCGCACTTTGCCGAGCCCATCATCTCGATTCTGGACGGCGGAGACACCATCCGCTTTGCTGATCAAGGACCCGGCATCGACGACAAGGAACGCGCTTTCGACTTTGGCGTTACCAGCGCAAACAGCAAGATGAAGCGCTATATCCGTGGAACCGGAGCAGGGTTTCCCATGGTGCAGGAGTATTTGGAAAACGCCGGCGGTGCCGTATCCATCGAGGACAACATGGGTAGCGGTACCGTGGTTACGGTAAGCCTGGACCCTAAACGCGTGCAGGAAATCGAGCGCGCCGGTGGACGCGGTGCTGCCGTGCGGCCCGAGACGGAGCAGCCCACATATCCCCTGCCGGGAGCTTTTGCGCAGCAGCCCATGGCAACGCAGCAGATGCAGCCCCACGGGGGGCAGATGCAGCCCCCCGTGGGGCAGATGCAGCAGCCCGGAATGCTTCCTACACAAGAGCCCCAGGCAGCATCGATGTCGATGCCGTCAAACATGCCAGAGACCATGCCGCTGGCGGATCAGGATGCAGCAGCAATGCAGCAGGCGGCGGGGGCACCGGGTGGCCAGAAAATGGGCTATCAGCCGTACCAACAGGGATATCTATATCAGCAGATGCCGCCACTGGGGTATGGCCAGCAGTTCCCGCAGCAGTACCAGCAGAGATATCAGCAGCCGTACCAGCAGATGCCGCAGCAGCAGTACAACCCCTGGGCCCAGCAGACGCCTCCGCAGCCTTACCAACAGTGGCCTCAAAGTTTTCAACAGCAAATGCCGCCGATGCAGAGTTCTCAACAACCAGCAGCTCAAATGATGTATCCTAATGCAGTAAATCAGTATGCACAGCCACAACCGGACGTGTTCGTAAGCGATCGCGGCAACGCCGCGCTGGGCTATCTGGCGCAAAATCAAGCGTGCGGCGCAACCGATCTTGCGAGGGCGTTTGGAAACTCGGCCCCCACTTGGTCACGCACGCTCAATGACTTGGCGCAGGCCGGCTTGGTCATCAAGCATGGCCAGAAATACCATCTGACCGAACTCGGCGCCGCTCGCGTGCGAGCTCAGAGCTAAAGAACGGGAGAGACAGTGGACGAGGAAGCAAGCATCATCCTGGGGGATGCCATCGCCTTTTGCCAGCGCGACGGCCAAGATGCACGCCTCATCAACATGCTGGGGCAATCGCGTGCCATAAGCCTGACCGAAGATACGCTCACGATCGAGGCCCCCTCGCGCTTTGCCATCGCGCAGCTCAAAAAGCATCAGCCGACTATTGAGGCTTATCTGGAAGAAATCGCCTTTGCACCGATTGCGCTCGACATCGTGGCGCCGCAAGGCGCCGCGACGGAATCCGCTGCCGCGACGGCGCCCGCCACGGCTCCCGCTGCTTCCCCGACGGTACCAGCCTCCGCAAGCGACGTGCCGACAATCGAGCACCAGCACAGCGATGTTTCCCGTGAAACCATGGCGCCGTTGCCGACCGCGGCGGCGACGTCAACGAACGCACCCGTCACGCACATGCCCATCGCTCACGACGCAGCGGCGGGCGCGGATTCGGGCATTGCAATCAAGAACACGCTCTCGGCCGACGATTTTCGCCGCATGATGAACCAGATGAAGGGCGGAGCGCCGACTAAATCCACGCAAGCTGCGACCCCCGCTTCACCCATGCCAGCACCAACCGTGCCGGCCGAGCAGAATACGGATGGAGCCCCGCTCGCCGCGAACTCAAAATTTACCTTTGAGAACTTTGTCTACGGCCCCGAGAACAGCCATGCCTATCGCTCGGCGCTCAAGTTTGCCGCCCTCGCGGACGAGCGCGGCACATGCACATCACTGTTCATCTACGGCAAATCGGGCCTGGGCAAGACGCACCTGCTGCTTGCCATCAAAAACGAGCTCGCCGAGAAGTCGCCCGAGATCAAGGTCAAGTATGCCAACTCCCAGGCATATCTGGACGACCTGATGACCGAGTTCGACCGCCAAAAGAAGAGCAACGCCCCCATCATGCAGGCGTACCACGGTGTGGACGTGCTCATCATCGATGACATCCAAAACATCATCGGCAAGCGCGCGAGCGTGGACTACTTTTTCCAGCTCATGGACGAGTTCATCCGCAACAACAAGAAAGTCGTCATCGCGGCAGACCGCGCCCCCAAGGACCTGAGCATGGACGAGCGTCTGACCAGCCGCTTCAACGCCGGCATGCTCTGCCTAGTCGCAGAGCCCAGCTACGAGATGAAATACAAGATCTTGCAGCGCTATTACGAGAACACCATCGTCGCCGCTCCCGAGGCAGGCGACGACTCGCTGCTGGCGGCCTATGGGGGCGACGGCGGGCACCTGACCGATGAGCACTTTAAGCACATGGCAGAGGTGTCGGGCACCAACATCCGCGAACTCGAGAGCTTCTGCGAGCGCTGCGCCGGCGAGGCGGGCGACCGCGAACGCGAGGGCGGGGAGCTCACCTTTGACGATATCGACGCCATCGCCAGCCAGTACTTCGACACATCGGCCAAAAAGATCAACGTGCAAACGGTTCAGTCCGTCATCGAAGAGCAGTACGGCGTGACGCACGAGGAGCTCATCGGCCCGCGTCGCAACGCCAATATCGCCAAAGCACGCCATATCGCTATCTACCTGGCCATCGAGATGTGCGAGATGACGACCACGGCGGTGGGCGCCGAATTTGGCAACCGCAACCACTCGACCGTCAGCACGAGCTACAAAAAGGTCCAGAAGATGATCCAGGAAGACCGCACCGTCACCGAAGACCTTAAGTCGCTGCGCGATAAAATTACACTGCGCTCGTAGGGAAATAGAGACACCTGTTGAAAACTTGTCGAAACCACGGGCATAAGGTGTCTAAAACCCAACCCGCGGTGATGAAAAGTTTTGCGCAGGTTTTGAACGTGGAAAACCACCCCTGTTGCACACAGGTTGCTGTCGATTCTCTTTTTGGGTCTGACCTGCGTCTTTGGGAGTAATCAACAGTTTCGTCAGTGCTATTACTATTATTAAGATATTTATATCTATAGAAAGGTATTAAAAGATGAAGTTCACCGTCAGCCAGAGCTCGCTTACACAAGCCATCGGCGTCGTTATGAAGGGTGTCGCTTCGGCATCCACCCTTCCCATCCTGTCGGGCGTGCTCGTCAAGGCGCAAGACGGCATCTTGGAATTCCAGACCTCTAACTACACCATCTCGATCCGTCATCGCATCGCGGCGCATGTCGAAGAAGAGGGCGAGATGGTTATCCCCTGTAAGATGCTCTCCAATATCACCAAGACCCTCCCCGATGCCCCGGTCACCTTTGAGCTGTCCGAGCGCCAGGTGCTGATTGGTTGCGAGAAGAGCTCTTTCCGCCTGAACACGCTCGATGCTAATGACTTCCCCGAGTTTCCGGCCTATGCCATCGAGAGCGCCGTGGAACTGCCGACCGATATCTTGTCCGAGATGGTCGGCCGTGTGTGGCGCGTCACCTCGACCGACAAGGCCCGCCCCATCTTGGGTGGCGTGCACATGAAGGTCGAGAACAACACCGTGCGCCTGGTGGCGACCGATTCCTTCCGTTTGGCCGTGTGCGATACGCAGGTCGAGACCTCGACCCTCGAAGGCTCCTTTGAGCTCAACGTTCCGGCTGACGCCTTTAACGACGCACTGAACATCATGGCCAGCCAGGCGACCATCATGATCGGGGCTACCGACACCCAGGTCGTCTTCGAGGCCGGCAACACCACCTACGTGTCGCGCCGCATCGAGGGCGTGTACCCCAACTACAAGCAGCTCATCCCCGATTCGTGCGTGACGAGCGTCAAGATCGACGTCGCCGCCTTTAACGCCGCCCTCAAGCGCGTGGCCGTTATCGCGAGCGCCAACCCCGCCGTCAAGTTCGAGATCGATGTCGAGAACGGGCAGATGGGCCTGTCCTCCATCTCCAATGACCAGGACCTTGCGCAGGAGACGATCGACGTCGAGGCCGAGGGCGAGTCGGGTACCATCGCCTTCAACTACCACTACATCTTCGGCTGCCTCAATGCCCTGTCCAAGGAGAAGGAGATCACGCTGGAGCTCAAGAGCTACTCGCAGGCGGGCATCTTCAAGTCCTACGACAAGATCAACTACCTGTACCTGGTCATGCCGGTTCGCATCTAGCGCTGCGCCATGACCATGTTCGCCCGCGATCTTTCCGTCGCGCACTACCGCAGCTTCGATAGCTATCGCCTTGCCCTAGACGACGGCGTGACGATACTTGCGGGACCCAACGCGGCGGGAAAGACCAATCTCATAGAGGCGCTGCAGCTGCTGACGAGCGGCGCCTCGTTTAGGCATCCGACCGCAGCCGAGCTCGTTCATGACGGCGTGGGCTCGTGCAGGGTCGAGCTGAGGCTCGAGGGCGACGGCCGCGTGCTTGATATGGGATTGAGCGCGGAGGACGGTAAGCGCTCGTTTAGCCGCAACGGCAAGAGATGCTCTGCCGCCGGTGTGCGCGGGGTTCTGCCGAGCGTGCTGTTTTGCCCCGACCATCTGGACATGGTTAAGCGGGGCGCCAGTGTGCGCCGCGCCGCCCTCGATGACTTTGGCATGCAACTGAGCGCACGCTATGCCGATCTTGCGGGCACCTATGGGCGCTGCGTGACCCAGCGTAACGCCTTGCTCAAGGAGACCTGGTGCTGCCGTGAGATGCTCGGCGCGTGGAACGATTCGATTGCCCGCGCGGGCTCGGCCCTGCTCGTGCACCGGCTGGCCCTACTCGACCGGCTGGCGGGCCATGTGCACACTGCCTACGGGCAAGTGGCGTCCGGCGAGGCTGCCAGCGTGACCTATACGTCCACACTGGGGGATTTGCCCCAGGTCGAGGATCGCGAAGAGCTGAAGGGCTGGGCGTACGAGCGCATGCTGGCTGCCCTTGATGAGCACGCCGACGAGGAAATTCGCCGCGGCGTGACGTTGGTGGGACCGCATCGCGATGAGATTGAGTTTACCGTGGCGGGTCGTTCCGCCCGTTCATTTGCCAGCCAAGGTCAGCAGCGAACGTTGGTTCTGGCCTGGAAGGTGGCGGAGGTGGCCGTGGCTCGCGATGTCCTGGGCACCGCCCCGTTGCTGCTTTTGGACGACGTGATGAGCGAACTCGACGGCGAACGCCGCGGTGCTTTTCTGCGGCTGATCGGCGATGATATCCAGACGGTCATAACCACGACCAACCTGGGGTATTTTACCGATGACCTGCTTGATCGAGCCAAGGTGGTGAGCATGGGTGAGACGTGCTAATTACGAGCGCGAGAGCGAAACGGTTGCCTTCAGTGGATTTTTGAACGCAGAGCGTCAGCGCATCCTGGCGGCCGCGACACTTGAGCGCCGCGCGCAGATGGAGGCTGCCGAGGAGTCGCGCGCGGTCTATCGCGCGTGGAACGCGGTGTGCTCGGGCACGCGCGAGGGGCGGCATGTGACGGGCTTGCGCTACCTGCCCGAGTCCAATGAGCTGCTGGTATATCTCGATTCGCCCTCGTGGACGCAGGAAATGACGCTGTTGCGCGAGATCATCCGCGCGCGCATGGAGCGCGCCGGTGCGCATGTGGACGGCCTGGTGTTCAAAACCACCGCGCCGGGTCACACGCCGCCCGCCGCCAAGCAGCGCCTGCGCCCGGCGACGACCGAGCGCCCGCCGGCCCCGCACGCCGACCTAAGTGAGGCCGAACGCACCGAGATTGAGCGCCAAGTGGCGCCCATCGAAGACCAAAAACTGCGCGAGGCCCTCGAGAATGCCATGAGAGCCAGTGCCGAGTGGGCCAAGGGCGTAGAAAGCAAAAAAGAGCCTTAAATCGCATCTGGTGGCCTTGTAGAGCCAAATACCCTCGTTCCCGAGGGTATTTTTTTACGATAAACTAGTAAGGCTGTACACATTTTCTTGACTGAAGGAGGACGTGTGGCAAACGAAAACGATTACGATGGCGGCGAGATTAAGATTCTCGAAGGTCTCGAGGCCGTTCGTAAGCGCCCGGGCATGTATATCGGCTCGACGAGCGCCAGCGGTCTGCATCACCTGGTGTGGGAGATCGTTGACAACTCCGTCGACGAGGCCATGGCCGGTTTCTGCACCGAGATCCAGGTGACGGTCCACGCCGACAACTCCATCACGGTCGTCGACAACGGGCGCGGCATCCCCGTCGACGAGCACCCTGTTAAAAAGATCCCGACGCTCGAGGTCGTCATGACGATCTTGCACGCCGGCGGTAAGTTCGATAACTCGGCCTATAAGGTTTCGGGCGGCCTGCACGGCGTTGGCATCTCCGTCGTCAACGCACTGTCCAAGCGCGTGGTCGTTCAGGTTCGTCGCGACGGCAACACCTACGAGATGGAGTTCTCGCGCGGCAAGACCGTTAAGAAGATGGAGGTCGTGGGCACCTCGGATTCGACGGGCACCACCGTCACCTTCTGGCCCGACGACGAGATCTTCGAGACCTGCATTTACGATTTCGATACGCTGCACAACCGTCTGCAGGAGACGGCGTTCCTCAATAAGAACCTCAAAATCGTGCTGACTGACGAGCGCGAGTCTACTCCCCACGTGGAGGAGTTTTGCTACGAGGGCGGCATCATCGACTTCGTCAAGTTCCTTAACGAGGGCAAGGACGTCCCCGAGGCCTTTAAGGAGCCTATCTACATCGAGGGCAAATCGGACCCGGACGCACCTGTGGCCAAGATGGGCGAGGTTGAGGTTTCCCTGCAGTGGAATAGCGGCTACGGCGAGAACGTCATGTCGTTTGCCAACGACATCTACACCCCCGAGGGCGGCATGCACCTTGAGGGCTTCCGCACCGCGCTCACCCGCGTGATCAACGACTATGCGCGCAAGCAGAACCTGCTCAAGGAAAAAGACGCCAATCTGACCGGCGACGATGTGCGCGAGGGCCTTTCGGCCGTTATCTCGGTCAAGCTGCCCGATCCGCAGTTTGAGGGCCAGACCAAGGCCAAGCTCGGCAGCTCCTATATGCGCGCGCTGACGCTCAAGATCGTGACCGACGGCCTTGCCGATTACCTCGAGGAGCACCCTAAGCCCGCTCGCGAGATCGTCAAGAAGGCGCAGCAGGCCTGCAAGGCGCGCAATGCCGCCCGCAAGGCGCGCGAGGCGACCCGCCGCAAGAGCCTGCTCGAGACGGCGTCCCTGCCCGGTAAGCTCGCCGACTGCTCGGTGCGCGATGCCGAGCTGACCGAGCTCTTCATCGTAGAGGGCGACTCGGCAGGCGGTTCGGCCAAGGACGGCCGTCGCCGAGACATCCAGGCGATTCTGCCCCTGCGCGGCAAGATTTTGAACGTCGAGCGCGTTGGTGACCATCGCGCGTTCTCGAGTGACACCATCCAGTCGCTGATTACCGCGATCGGCTGCGGCGTCACGACGAGTGCCGGCGACGGCGGCGATTTCGATATCACCAAGGCGCGCTACCACAAGATCATCATCATGACCGATGCAGACGTCGACGGCGCGCATATCCGCATCCTGCTGCTGACGTTCTTCTACAAGTACATGCGTCCGCTGATCGATGCCGGCTACGTCTATGTTGCCTGCCCGCCCATCTTTGGCATTAAGGTGCGCAACAAGATCCACTACGTGTATCCCAACGGCCGCCAGCCCGAAGACGAGATCCTGCGCGATACCATCCAGAGTCTGGGCCTGAACCCCGATGATAACGACGAGGACGGCAAGGCCAAGGACGGCAAGATCACCAAAAAGCGCAAGGGCTATACCGTCCAGCGCTACAAGGGCCTGGGCGAGATGGACCCCAAACAGCTTGCCTCGACGACGATGGACCCAAAGACCCGCATTCTGCAGCGCGTGTCGATCGAGGACGCCGTGGTGGCGGACCGCGCCGTGCGCGAGCTGATGGGTTCCGAGGTCGGCTATCGCCGCGAGTACATCGAGAAGCATGCACATGACGCACGATTCTTAGACGCCTAATCCCTGCGGCTTTCCCTGCCGCCGCACCTTCGCCCTCAATCGTCGGTCGCGTACCCAAGTACGCTTCCCTCCTCTTTCGGGCGAATCTGCGGCACCTGGAAAAGCCGTCTCCGTGGTTGGGAACTAATGGACCACGCAAACCATGAGGAGGTAACGTGGCAGACGATATCAACAACAACGAGGGTATGGGCGAGGCCGGCGATGCCGGTATGCCCGATGATCTGAAGCGCCTGCTTGCCCGTGCTGAGCAGGGCGAGGACGGCGATCCGGACGCCTATAACCCCGATGCCGATGATGATGAGGAAGAGAACGACGACGGTGAGCTCGAGGAGAGCTTTGGCGAAGTCGATCGTGGCGCCTCGGCCGGCGAGGACATCAACGGCGGCCAGCTCCAGATTTCGGAGTTCGGTCGCGAGATGAAGCAGTCGTTCATCGAGTATTCGATGTCGGTTATCACAGCGCGTGCCCTGCCGGACGTGCGCGACGGCTTAAAGCCGGTACACCGCCGCATCCTGTACGCGATGAACGAGAGCGGCATCTACCCCAACCGCCCACACAAAAAGTCGGCCTGGACGGTCGGCGAAGTTATCGGTAAGTACCACCCGCACGGTGACTCTGCGGTCTACGAGGCCATGGTCCGCCTGGCGCAGTGGTTCTCCATGCGCACGCCGCTCATCGACGGTCACGGCAACTTCGGCAACATCGATGGCGACGGCGCGGCGGCCATGCGTTACACCGAGAGCCGCCTGGCCAAGCCCGCCATGGAACTGCTGCGTGACTTGCAGAAGGATACCGTCGACTGGCAGCCCAACTACGACGAATCGCTCGCCGAGCCCGTGGCACTGCCTGCGCGCTTCCCCAACCTGCTGGTCAACGGCAGCCAGGGCATCGCCGTCGGCATGGCCACCAACATCGCCCCGCATAACCTCACCGAGGCGATCGAGGCCACCTGCTACCTGATCGACAACCCCGACGCCACCGTCGACGAGCTCATGCAGATCATGCCCGGTCCGGACTTCCCCACCGGCGCCATCATCATGGGCAGCGCCGGCATCAAACAGAGTTACGAGACCGGACGCGGCTCCATCACCGTGCGCGCCAAGGCTCATGTGGAGTCTACCAAGACCGGCCGCAACCGCCTGGTCTTTACCGAGATCCCCTACATGGTCAACAAGGGCACCCTGCAGGAGAAGATCGCCCAGCTCGTCAACGACAAGCGCATCGAGGGCATCTCGGACATGCGCGATGAGTCCAACCAGAAGGGCATCCGCCTGGTCATCGAGCTCAAGAAGGGCGTTATCCCACAGGTCGTGCTCAACAATCTGTACAAGTACACCTCGCTGCAGACGACCTTTGGCGCCAACAACCTGGCGCTCGTCAACGGCGTGCCCAAATGCCTGAGCCTGCGCGAGATGCTGCAGCACTATATCGACCACCAGGTCGACGTCGTCACCCGCCGCACTCGTTTTGACCTCAAGAAGGCCCAGGCGCGTGCGCATATCCTCGAGGGCTACCTGATGGCCCTCGACCATATCGACGAGGTTATCAGCATTATCCGCTCCTCGCAGACCGACTCCGAGGCCAGCAGCCGCCTGATCGAGCGCTTTGGCTTTACGCCCGAGCAGACCACGGCCATCCTCGAGATGAAGCTGCGCCGCCTGACCGGCCTGGAGCGCGACAAGATCCAGGAAGAGTTGGACGGCCTGCGTCGAGCCATCGCCTACTATGAGGACCTGCTGGCGCACGAGGAGAAGATCCTGGGCGTCATCAAGGAGGAGATGCGCGAGATCTCCAAGAAGTTCGGCGACAAGCGCCGCACCGAGATTAGCCAGGTTGAGAAGGACCTGGATGTCGAGGACCTCATCGCCGACGAGGACATGGTCGTGACCATCACCCACACCGGCTACGTTAAGCGTATCCCGGTGGCTGCCTACCGTGCCCAGAAGCGCGGCGGCAAGGGCGTGTCGGGCGTCAACCTCAAAGAGGACGACGTTATCGACGAGATGTTTATTGCGTCCACGCACGAGTACGTGCTGTTCTTCTCGAACAAGGGTAAGGTCTATCGCCTGAAGGTGCACGAACTGCCGGTGGGTACGCGCCAGGCCCGCGGCACCGCGATCGTCAACCTGCTTCCCTTTGAGGATGGCGAGAAGATCGCAAGCGTCATCAGCTGCCGCGAGTTCCCGGCCGACGAGTATCTCATGTTTGCCACTAAGAGCGGCATGGTCAAGAAGACCGTGATGAGCGCGTATGACCGCAGCCGCCGCGATGGACTCATTGCCATCAACCTGCGCGACGACGACGCACTGCTGAACGTGCGCCGCGTGCGCGAGGGTGACAAGATCATCCTGGCCACCACTGCGGGCAAGGCGATTATGTTCTCCGAGGAGCAGGTGCGCGCCACCGGCCGCGACACCAGCGGCGTTCGCGGTATCAGCATGAAGGACGGCGTGAGCGTTCTGGGCATGGAAGTTACCAACGGCAACGGCGACCTGTTCGTCATTACCGAGCGCGGCTACGGCAAGCGCACGCCGGTTGCGGACTACCCGGAGCAGAACCGCGGCGGTCAGGGCGTCTACACCATCCAGATGACCGAGCGCAAAGGCAATCTCGCGGCTATGAAGACGGTGGGCCCGCAGCACGAGCTGCTCATCGTGACGGAAGGCGCGACGGTCATTCGCGTCAAGACCGACGAGATCAGCCAGACCGGCCGCGCCACCCAGGGCGTCAAGATGATGACCGTCGACGACAACGACCGCATCTGCGCCGTAGCCCGCATGACGGCCGCCGAAGAGAAGCCCGAGGGCGAAGGTTCCGAGGCCGCAGCCGACGCCGAAGAGGCCCCAGTCGACCTAGGCGACGGCAACGATATGCCAGAGGATCTCCTCGACGAGTAAGAGGTCCTAGCTGAAAAAATCATCAGACCCCTTATATCGGCGGTCGGCGCACTGCGCGCCGACCGCTTTTTTTCAAGACTTTAGTCTGCTGGCCGCGCAGCGGCCAGCTTTAAACCACCCGCTAC